>CANPBT010000005.1 GCA_947572415.1 uncultured Clostridia bacterium
GGTTCGGGTTCGGGCTCGGGTTCGGGCTCGGGTTCGGGCTCGGGCTCGGGTTCGGGCTGCGCCGCTTGTGCTTCCACGGGCGTTCCCTTTTCCGCCGGCTCGGGCTGCGCCGACCCGGCTTTGCCCTCGCGCAAACTCTTCCTGTGCGCGGATATACCCATAATGCAAATTATTACGCCTATTACTGCGGCTAAGCCTATAAGCGCGCAACCTATGTAGATATAGGTTTTATTGATTGCAAGCAAATCGTATATTATATTCATAATCGTACCGCCTAAAATATTCGTCTATTCAATATTGTACCACTTTATTTAAATTTGTCAATACACGTAGAAGACAAAAAAGTCGGCAAACGCCGACTTTTTATCGCTATGCGTGTTACTTAGTACCGAAAAGTCTGTCGCCAGCGTCGCCGAGACCGGGAAGTATATAACAGTTTTCGTTCAGTCCCCTGTCGAGCGTGGAAACGTAGACGGGAATATCGGGATAGCGCTCCGCAACCTTTGCAATGCCCTCCGGCGCGGCTATTATCGACATAATTTTAATTTTTTTACAGCCCCTTTTAACTAACGCGTCGAGCGCGTCGCACATCGAGCCGCCCGTTGCAAGCATGGGGTCGACGAGGAATACCGTCTTTTTTTCTATTCCGTCGGGGAGCTTGCAATAGTATTCCTGCGGCAGCATCGTCTGCTCGTCGCGGTACATACCTATATGCCCTACCCTCGCCGTGGGGAAAACCTTATGCACTCCGTTCACCATGCCCAGCCCCGCGCGCAGAATGGGGACTATCGCTACGCTTTCTTCGGGGACCTTGTACTGCGTCGTCGTTTCGAGCGGGGTTTCCACCCGAACGGGTACGAGCTCGACGTCGCGCATGCTCTCGTACGTCATAACGGTGGTAATTTCCTCCACCAGCTCGCGGAATTCTTTCATACCCGTCTTTTTATCGCGAAGTATCGCGATTTTGTGTTTTATGAGCGGGTGATCGAAAATGAACACGTTCTTATAATTCTTCATTCGTCTGCTCCTTGACCTCTTCGGTTTGGGCGGGCTCTTCCACAGCCGCCTCGACGGGCTGTTGTCCGTCTTTGCTTTTTATGTTTACAAGCAGATTTGTAAGAATGCCGAGTATCAGCGCGCAGGCGACTTCGGTTGCGGTTACCTTGCCTATCGAAAGGGTCATTCCGCCCACGCCCGCAATCAATATAACCGATACGACGAACAGATTCCTGTTGTCGTTAAGGTCGACGGGCTGAATCATTTTAAGCCCCGATACCGCTATAAAGCCGTACAGCGCTACGCACACTCCGCCCATAACGCACGACGGGATAGTGGCAAGGAACGTGACGAAGGGCGCTATGAACGAAAATACTATCGACATTGCCGCCGCGACGAAAATAGTTATTACCGAAGCGTTGCCCGATATCGCCACGCAGCCGACCGATTCGCCGTAGGTGGTGTTGGGGCAGCCGCCGAAAAGCGCGCCCGCGACGGAGCCTATACCGTCGCCCAAAAGCGTCCGCGTAAGACCGGGGTCTTTTAAAAGATCTGTTTCTATTATCGAGGAAATATTTTTATGGTCGGCGATATGCTCCGCGAAAACGACGAACGCAACGGGGATATACGCAACGGCAATAGTGCCGATATACGCGCCCACGTTGCCGAAGTCGCCCGTGCCGTAGTCCTTACTGAAAAGCTGAACGAAAGCAAAATCGGGATACCATTTCATCTCTTTGAAAAGCTCGAAGTTTATTACCCTGAGCGACTCCGCGCCGTCGATATAGCTGAACGCCGTGAATATCGCCGCGACGACATAACCCGCGAGTATGCCTAAAACGAACGGAATCATTTTGAACATCTTCTTGCCGTATACGCTGCAAACTATTGTAACGGCAAGCGTGACTAATCCGCACAGAAGCGCGACATATGGCGAACAAGTGGAAACGCTGCCCTTCATTAAATCGCCGACGGCGTTACCCGCGAGCGAGAGCCCGATAATGGCAACCGTGGGGCCGATAACGACGGCGGGCATAATTTTATCTATCCACTTAACCCCCGCAAACTTTACGATTACGGCTATAATCACGTATACGAGCCCGGCAAACGCCGCGCCGAGGATTATACCGAGATAACCGAGCGCAGCCGACACCCCGCCCGAGAAAGCGGCGAACATACTGCCCAGAAAGGCAAACGAACTGCCTAAAAACACGGGGCTTTTGAATTTTGTGAATAAAAGATACACCATAGTGCCGACGCCCGCGCCGAAAAGCGCCGCGGAGGTGGACATTGCGTAACCCGTCTGTCCCTGAACTACCATGGGCACCGCTATCGTCGCCGCAAGTATAGCAAGCACCTGCTGAAGCGCGAACAGTATGAGCTGTCCCCATTTGGGTCTGTCTTTGATGCCGTAAACCAACTTCATTGTACATATTCCTCTTTTGAAATTTCGCTTCTTCTATATTAACACATAAATTACCGAATTGCAATAGCATAGGCAAATATTGTTGTAGATAATTTTATCACGCTCGCTTTACCTTATATTCCTCGATTCGTGACAGCAGAAATAAATAATCTGCACGTCCTTCGCAAGCTCGCCTATAAGCTTTACGGCGCGCGCCATATGCTCCGCGTCAAGATTTACGAACGGGTCGTCCATAACTATAAACGGACGTTCCTCGTTAAACATAACGTCGACGAGCGCGAGCCTAAGACACAGCGCGCACAGCCCGTACTGCCCCGCGCTTAAATGCTTGTCGCTCTTGATTTCGCCGCCCCTGTCGTAACGTATGTTGAAGTCGGTATCGAACACAACCTTTTCGCCGAGCGCCCTTTCGAGCGCGGCGGAGTAGTGCATAAACCTTTCCTTCACGGGCAGGATATACTTCTCTTTCAGGTTGTTTTCGGCTTTCTGCAAAAATTCCTTCGCTTTGCACAAAACGTCGTACTTTTCCTTATCCTCGCCCAAAAGCGACTTTTCGTTTTCGAGCTCGCTTACTATAGTCGGCAATTTTCCGGTAACGTCCTCGTCGTCGCTTATTTCCCTGTCGACGCGCGTCAATTCCTTATTCAGCAATGACAGCCTTTCGGAAAGGCTGCCCGTATCCCTTCTTTCGCCTTCGGGCTTTTGCGTAAGCCCGTATTCGGCTTTGTAGCTTTGCGCCTCCGCAGAAAGCTCTTTAAGCCTCTTGCCGTAATAGGCGTATTCGCGCGAATCGTTTTCAAGCCGCCCGATTGTTCCGGCAAGCCCCCCTTCAACCCGAACCGAATATTTATTGAGTATGCGGTTTATTTCCGCGTCGCAATCCTCTATAACCGCGCGCGTATGCGCCGCGCTCTCTTCGCACGCCTTCCTTTCGCTGTCAAGCACGGAATACTCTATTTTGATTTTGTTTATTTCGGTTATAAGGTTATTGAAGTCCGCCTCCGCGCCGCTCTCGGTCAGATATCCGTAGCCCGATAAAAAGCCCTTTATTCTGCTTTCGAGAAGGGCTATTTCCGACTGTAATTTCAGATATTCGGGGTTTGCCTCCGCAGGCGCGGCAACAGTCTTTAAGCGGGTATTGAAATATGCGAACCCGCTCGCAAACACGCAGCACACGCCTATAACGAGCGCAATTATGCCCGTCAACAAATTCACCGTAACCGCCAGAACGACGCCGATAATGATAATCGCGGCGGCGAACGCAATGATGACTACGGGAAGAACAGCGCCCTTTTTCGCTTCAACTGCGGGGGCGACGGCGGCAGGAACGCTTTTGAACCGCTCGCGCATTGCGCCGAGCTCGGATATTTTTTCGCGGCAACCTTCGACCGCGCTTTCGTCGGGAAGATTTTTCAGCTCACCGTTTTCAAGCCCTTTAAGCCGCGCCGCTTTTTCGGCGGAGAAAGCAAAAGCCGCGAGGCGGCTTTTTTCGTTCGCCATTTTGTTTGCGGCGGCGTTTAAAGCCGAAAGCTCATCTCCGTCCGGCAGCCCCGCGGGATACTTTGCTTTAAGCTTTTCAAACTCGTCAGCCGCAACCGACGCTCGCGCAAGCATACGCTCGTAATTTTCCCACTGCTGAAACACTCCGTCTGCGGAGGCGGCGGCTTTAAGACTTATTTCGGCTTGCGCGATTTCCTCTTTCAGCCGCTCGCGCTCGCGGTATTTTTCGCCCAGCTTCGCGCTTACGTTTTCGGCGTTGCGCCGCTTGTCTTCGAGGGCTTTTATCAGCTCGTTGCGCTCGCTGATTTTTCCGCCCCCGCCGCGCTGAGCCTTATAAGTTTTCTGAACCTTTTCGAGCAAGCCGTACGCCGCCTCGAAGCCGCCGTCGCCGCTGTTATCCACGAATTTATTCAATTTTTCGCTTATTCCGCCCGTTACCCCCGACATATCCGCCGACGAATCGATAAACACGGTGCGCATAAACGAAGCTTCGTCAAGCCCGAACGTATCCTTGCCTATGCATTCGGGCACGGGCAGCTCTTTGCCCCCAGAATATAGCGCGGCTATATCGCCCGTCTGGCTCTTTTTATCGAAAAATCTTTCTATTCTGTACGTTTTTCCGCCCTTTGAAAAGGTGATATTCCCGCCGAACTTTCCGCCGCCGAAAGGCAGATAGCGCTGACGTTCGTCAAAGCTTTTGCCGCGGGTAGTGGGCAGCCCGTAAAACATTGCCTTTATAAACGCCGCGAGCGTGGTTTTGCCGTAGCCGTTCGGCTCGCACAAAACCGTCGGGTTTTCGCCGAAATCGAAGTCACGCCCGCTCATATTGCCGAAGTTTTCTATATGGCAGTTTAAAAGCTTCATAAGTTTTCCTCCCTGCCGGCAAGCGCGGAAAGCCCCGCATATATTACGCGCTGTCTTGTTTCCGCGTCCAGCTCGGAAGCGAGCACTTCTCGCACGAATTCTCCCCGAAGCGATACGTCGCCCGCGTAATCCTCCGCATTGAATTTACGCAGAGTTTTATCCTTTACCGAAATGAAGTAGCAGCTGCCTTCGAGCTGTTTTTGCACCTCTTTTTGTAGCGTTTCGTTTGAGTAATCTATTTCCCCGATAAGGTTAAGGCGAATAATATTCTCTTTGCTCCAGCTTAGCTTTTTTATTTTTTCGAGCGCGGTGTATTCGTCGGAGGTGTCGGACAAATCCGCGTCAAGCTCGGTTATTTCTCGGCACGCAAAAGGGATAAACTCATGCGAAATTCTTTCGCCGACCTCCAAAAGCACGAAGCCCTTTTTACCCGCCTCGTCGAAGCCCCTGCCTTCGGGGCAGCCGCTGTAACACCACGCGCCGCGATTATCGAGCCTGCCCGAGCGGTATTCGTGTATATGCCCCAGCGCGAGATAGTCTATATTCTTTTCGCGCAGCTTCGATAAATTCACGCCCATACCCTCGTCGCCGTGAAGCATAACGATATTGAGCTTGTCCTTTTCGAGCCGCAGCGTCGAGAAGAAAGAGGTTTTGTTTTCGGGCGAAAGCTCTATGCCGTTTATAACGACGTCGCCGTAAGTATAAGCCGCCCAAACGTTGCCGAACGTTTTTAAATTTCCGAACTGCTCCGAGTAGCTTTCTTTAACGTCGTGGTTGCCGCGGAGATATAAAAAATCTATCTGCGGATTGTTTTTGACGGCGCTGTAAAAGAACTCTTTGTCCTTTTTTACCGGTCTGTCGCTGTCGAACACGTCGCCCGAGAGCATTATGACCTTAACGCCCTCGCTCTTAGCGTAGCTTATTATGCGGGAAAAGGTTTTCCTTACTTCCGCCTTTCTTTCGTCCGCCTTGTATCCGGGCAAACGTGAATCCATTTTCGAGCCGAGGTGTATATCGGCGCAGTGTATGATTTTCATATAAATATCCTTATTGTAGGCTTCCCCTTTGTTCCGTAAAATGCACAGACGCGCGCAAGAGCAGGCGAATGTTACGGCGCGACGGGGGCGCGTACACAGAAGTACGTAACCCGAGCGACGGCGCCGTTCAACGAACTATTGCGCGAGGTATGTGCGTTTTAATACTCGTCCGTGAACCTGTGACGGACGCCATCTTTATCTTTATACTCTATAACCGTTTTCAGGCTCACGTTTTCCACGCTGCGGAAAATATTCTGCTCGACGCCCGCGTCCTCGCTTTCGAGGCGGGCTATGAGCGCCTTAACCTGCATACGCTTGCTGTCGGCGGAATGGCAGGAAACGCTTTCGGTAAATTTGCAGGCGCACTGCAAAAATTCGAGCTTGTTGTAGTCCCGCCACGCCTTGACCGTCTGCTCGCGGATAAGATACATAGGTCGGATAAGCTCCATGCCCTCGAAATTCGCGCTTTTGAGCTTCGGCATCATAGTCTGAATCTGTCCGCCGTACAGCATACCCATAAGTATGGTTTCGATAACGTCGTCGTAGTGGTGCCCGAGCGCGATTTTATTGCAGCCCAAGTCTTTTGCGCGGTGGTAAAGGTGCCCCCTGCGCATGCGCGCGCAGAGATAACAAGGAGATTTGCCGATACTGACTACGCTTTCGAATATATCCGTTTCGAAAATTGTTATCGGTATGTTTAAAAGCTTTGCGTTGTTTTCGATTTTAAGGCGGTTTTCCTCGCTGTAACCGGGGTTCATAACAAGGAAAACGAGCTCGAATGGAATTTTGTTGTGCCTTTTGAGCTCCTGAAAGAGCTTCGCCATAAGAAAGGAATCTTTACCGCCGGACATACACACGGCGATTTTATCGTTCGGCTGAATAAGCCCGTACTCGACAATGGCTTTCGTAAAGCGCGAAAACAGCTTTTTTTTGAACTTTTTGCGCAAACTTTCCTCGCAGATTTCCGCGGGTGTTTTTGCGGGAACAAGATTATCTTCCATACCGTCTGTCGTTCGTGCCGCCCCGCGCGTTTTCGCGCGGGGCGGCGGCAATTTATTTTCGCTTATATATTAAACCATTTAAGCGCGTTTGTCAAATAATTAAAGAGGAGCGCAAAGCATGCGCTCCTCTTCGATATTAATCCGAAAGCTTTCTGCGGATAACTCTGCCGCCCGTCAACGCTATCATTTTGACGGCTTCGAGCGAGAAGTCGTCCGCTTCGACGTTAAGCGGTTTGTTTATCGTGCCTTTTGCAAGTACTTTTATAAAGGTTACGTCCCTGGCAATCAAGCCCTTTTCGCGCAGATTATCCACAGTCACGAGCTCGCCCGCCCTGTAATTTTTCGAAAGCGAATCGATATTTACTATACCTTTCTTTCTCTTAACCCGCGCTTCGCGCTTCACGACAACCTTTTCTTCGACGATTTGCTCCGCTTCTTCGTCGCTCATTGCCTCGCCGACTTCCTCTGCGTCAACCTCTTCGAGAATTTCGAAATCCCTTTCGGGCAAAACCACTTCTTCTACGGGCTCTTCGACGACTTCCTCAACGGGCTCTTCGACGGGCTGCTCGACGACTTCTTCGGCAACCTCCTCGACGACCTCTTCAACAGGTTCTTCAACAGGTTCTTCAACAGGTTCTTCAACGGGTTCTTCAACGGGCTGCTCGACGACTTCTTCGACGACCTCCTCGACGGGTTCCTGCGCCGCCGCAACTTCTTCAACCGCCGTCGTCCCGATTATTACGGGCGGGGTATCGGTTAAAAGCGTACCGCTTACAGTTATTTCGCCGCATTCGATAAGTTCGTCCTTCGTTGCGGATTTTACCTCCGTGACCAGCTCTGCCGGCTCGATACGCTCGATTGCGTTCTTTTCCATAAGCTCCGCGATAAGGTATTTTGCATATTTCACTTTACGAGGCGAAGTGAGCTTCAGCATCATGGGCGTTTTTTCGAAACGCTTCACTTCGCTTACGTCTTTGCCGCGATACTTCGTTTCGGCGTATTCCGCGGGGTCAAGCGCGAACGTCAGGCACAGCTTTTTGCCTCTGAAAAATACCAGCGACAGACATTCCCTGCCCTTGTAAATGCGCTGTTGCTTGCGGGATATGTTCGACTTAACCTTTTTATAACACGCAAATTCGTTGACAACGTCCATATACTGCTGCTTGACCTCCTGCGTGGAAAGAGCAAGTTTTGCACGGAAGCTGTAATTGTATCTTATCGTATAACGCCGGGTAACGTCGGTTGCCGCTTCCTCGCCGTTCACGCCCAAAGCCGCCTTTTCGGCTTCGCTCATTTCTTCGAGAGTAACCTCCTCGCTGGACGAAATTTCTTCCGCCTCCTCGGAAAGCTCTTCCTCGAACTCGTCCTCTTCCTCCTCTTCCTCGTCGGGTTCGGGCTCGGGTTCGGGCTCGGGTTCGGGTTCGGGCTCGGGCTCGGGTTCGGGTTCGGGCTCGGGTTCGGGCTCGGGTTCGGGCTCGGGTTCGGGCTCGAGTTCGGGCTCGAGTTCGGGCTCGGGAAGCGCAGTCAATTCTTCTTCGAGGGCTGCTTCTTCCTCTTTTTCAGACTCGATTTCGTCCTTGGGCGGAGCCATAAGCACCTTCACAACAGGAGCGCGCTTTTTGAGCACGGTCACGAAAACCACGCTTAAAACCACAACAAGAATAATAAATACCGCCAGAACAATCAGCAGTATCATCATCAGCATTTTCGAAGCAGGCATATCCGCCAGCAAATTCTGACCGAAATTCATAAACGACATAACGTACCCCCTTTTATATTTAAGTAAAATTTTTACAAGTTTTTAAGTTCTTCGTTCAGTTGGATAAGCCTTTGCCTTTCCTTGTTGACAAGCGCCGAAAATACACGGAAATATTCCATTTCGGTTTTATCGGGCTCGGATTTCATCAACACCGATTCGAGCAGCGCCGACTGAGAACGCATTCTTTTCTGCTCCAAAGATTTGATTTCGAGCTCGCAGTCCTCAATCGCTCTTTTCAGTTCGCGTTTCCTTGACATTTCAGTCCCCTCCGCAAAATTAAAAAAGGCGTTTATCAAAACGCCAAATTTTTCAAAATTAAATTATTTGTGAAACATTGATAGCGCAAATATATTATATCCTATGTTTTATTATAATATTTTTACTGTTATATTGCAATGATATTTAATGAAAATATTTGTGCTTTTTGGTATTTTTTGGAAATTTATTTCGCCTTTTCGCGATTTTTGTCTATTAATGAAATTTGCGCTTTACGGTCAATAAACCACGTCTGTTATCACGCCGCCGCCGAGGCAACGCCTGTCGTCGTAAAAAACAGCGTACTGCCCCTCGGTCACCGCGCGCTGCGGCTCGGCGAATTCGGTTTCCGCGCCGTCCGCGGTAAGCCTGAGCGAAACCTTCTGCTCGGGCTGGCGGTAACGGAATTTTGCGGTGCATGTAAAGCTTTTGTCGGGCTTAAAACCTATCCAGTTGAGGTTTTTAACCCGACACGCGCGCGAGTTAAGCGGGCTTTCGTCGCCGTGGGATACGTATAAAACGTTGTTTTCGACGTCCTTTCTGACGACGAACCATCTGCCTTCCTCGCCGCGTCTGCCGCCGAGATTCAGCCCTTTACGCTGACCTATGGTGTAATACATAAGCCCGATATGTTCGCCAACCGTTTCGCCGTCTAAGGTGACTATTTTCCCCGATTGCGCGGGCATATATCCCTGCAAAAACTTACGGAAGTTTCTTTCGCCGATAAAGCATATCCCCGTCGAATCCTTTTTTTCGGCGGTGGAAAGCCCGTTTTGCTCGGCAATTTTTCTCACTTCGGGCTTTGTCAGCCCCGCAAGCGGAAACAGCACGTTTGAAAGCTGTTCTTCGCGCACCTGATTTAAAAAATAGGTCTGGTCCTTGCCCGCGTCGGCGGCTTTCAGGAGATAATGTCTGCCGTCCGCGGTGTGCTCTATACCGCAGTAATGCCCGGTTGCAACGAAGTCCGCGCCCATGGAAAGCGCATATTCGCGGAAAGGCCCGAACTTGATTTCACGGTTGCACAAAACGTCGGGGTTCGGCGTTCTGCCCGCCCTGTATTCTTCGAGGAAGTATGAAAAGACGCGCTCTTCGTACTGTTTAGCGAAATTCACACTGTAAAAAGGTATTTCAAGCGCACTGCAAACGCGTTGAACGTCGGCAAAATCGGCGTCCGCGCTGCAAACGCCGCGCTCGTCCACCTCTTCCCAGTTGAGCATATAAAGCCCTATCACGTTGTAGCCCTGCCGCTTCAGCAAAAGCGCGGCAACGGAAGAGTCGACCCCTCCGCTCATTCCCACGACAGCCGTTTTCATAATTCACCGCGGCGCGCAAGCGCGCGCCTTAAAAATAATTTTCAAAAACTATTATAACACAGCCCGTTATAAATTTGCAAATAAAATATTTTATGATATAATTATACGGTAATTAAACGCGCCCGTGGTGGAATTGGATACCATAAAGGCCTCCGACGCCTTCGGTTCGGGTTCGAGCCCCGACGGACGCACCAAACCCCCGCGAAAGACTTTTGTCTTTCGCGGGGGTATAATTTATCACTTTTCTATTTGACATAAAATAATTATTTTGCTAAAATAATAAAGCTACAACCTTAATTTAATATTCTTTATTTGACATATTCTACAATGTAGGATATGCACAAATTTATGTCTAATAAAGAATTATTTGGGTTGTAGCAAATTCCAAATGATGTGCATTCCGAGTGTGCTTCATTTGAAGCACACTTTTATTTTTTTAATCAGTCAGTTCATTCTTATCGAAATACGGAGAAGCAAAGAAATCTTCCAACGACATACTTAGCCCTGCACATATCCCATAAATAAATTTAATTTGAACAGACTCATTCCTCGCATTTACAATATCACAGAGAGTTGAGTTTGCGACGCCCGTTTTTAGGCTTAGTCCATGAACAGTTAATTCATTTTTATCACATAATTCCTGTACGCGCTTTGCAATACTTTCCTTTAACTTCATTTTAAAATCCCCCGGCAAATTTACGATTATTCGTAAATTCAGTATGGGTTATTTTTAAAAATTATGTTTACGACCGTTCGTAAACTCACAAAAAACTAATTACTAATTCTGAGTGCAATATGAAAAAATTTTGCTGTTGTACAGGTCACCGCCCGAAAAGTTTTACATTTGTTCGGCTGTACTTCGCTCAGAATGACGTTAAATATTTTAAAATGGCGGGCAGGTTTTCAAAACCTACCCGCCTTTATGTCGTTTATACTTACAATAAAATTTTAAATATCTTTTAAACCGAGCAAATAATCCGAACTGACCTGAAAATACTCCGCAACCAAATAAATATTTTCTGCCGTCGGCTGAACTTTTCCCGTAGACCAATCCGAAATACTTGTTGCCGATACATTTATCGCTTTTGCAAGTTTCCTCTTAGAAATATTATTTTCTTTAAGCAATTCGCTTAATCTGACTGCAAATAAATTTTTCATAAATATAGTGTAAGATAAATTTTACAAAAAATGCTTGACGTAAGACTTGTCTTACACTTATAATTACAATTGATTAGATAAACTAAATAAGGGGACTCCAACTATGAAATACTTTACAAAAGAGTTTTACACTTTACAACGCCTTGCGTTTGCAAACAATTATTTAAAAACTTCAAAAAAAGCTGAAAAAAAGAACGATAAGTTTTATCAACGCATTTACGACAAACGTTGCGACTTTTATGTTAACAATGAAAGACGCTGCGAACCGTATATCGACCCCAAAGAAGAGTTGCGTAAAATAGACGAATTTTGTAACGCACCGGATATTTCCGACGAAGAGCGTAGCCGCAGGCTTGAAATTAGAAAAGCACATTTATATATAAATCGCGAAAGAATCGAAAGCGGGATTTTTTACGATTTCGACGAGCAAACTGTTAAACGGCAATTTGCGGAACGGCAGAATATCGAGATTGAAACTTACCGACATTTACCCAAAGAAATTTTGGATAAAATTGCGGATATCCGCGTTTTTGCGTTGGGATACGCAAGCGCGGAAGTTATAAACTTACTGCGCCCCTATTGCGAAAAATTGCGTAAAGCCGTTAAACAAATTATCGATACGGCTTATGCGGAAACTAATAAATCGGAAAAACTGTTAAACGCAAAACTTAACTTTAACGATTATGAAACTGTTCCCGTTTTAAGCTTGAAAGAAATCGGCGGGGATATCTATCTTGAAAGCGAGGACAACGAATATTTAGTTTTCAAAGGCGGAAAAATACTCGAAGGGCAAGGGCACCGCATTTATCCTTATAACTCACATATACCGAATAGTGGTTGGAGCGTAATAAACACAGCCGAGCTACATAGCAAAGAAAATGAATTCGAGGCGAATTTTTTAATTTCCAATTTAAACGAAATCGGTCAAGAAGAGTTATGGTATTTATCGATAAGCGCAACGGATATCATTGAAAAAACGATAAAATAAATTAAGGCTCCCCTTGCTAAGGGGAGCCTTTTATCCCGTTATTTCCTTTGTCTGCTCCTCGCGGAACTGTTTTAAGTACAAATTGAAGTATACGCCGCGCCGCTTCAAAAGCTGCTCGTGCGTACCGCGCTCGACGATTTTTCCGCCGTCGACGACGAGTATTACGTCCGCCGAACGGATTGTTGAAAGCCTGTGCGCGATAACGAAGCTCGTCCTGCCCTTCATAAGCTTATCTATCGCTTCCTGAATGAGCTTTTCGGTAAGCGTGTCTATCGAAGAAGTGGCTTCGTCCAGCACGAATATGGCAGGGTCGGCAAGTATTGCCCTCGCAAACGACAAAAGCTGTTTTTCGCCGGTGGAAAGGGTGTTGCCGCCCTCGCCCACAACCGAATCGTAGCCCTTATCCATACGGGCGATAACCTTATCCGCGTTGACACTTTTTACCGCCTCGTCGAGCTCGGCTTCGGTGGCGTCGGGCTTGCCGTATAAAAGATTTTCGCGCACCGTGCCCGAAAACAGATGAGGGGTCTGCAAAACGTAGCCTATGTTGGCGTGAAGCCACTGCACCGACCGCTCGCGCGCGTCTTTGCCGTCAATGAGCACTCTGCCCGAAGTCGGCTCAAAGAACCTGCAAACAAGATTCACAAGCGTAGATTTGCCCGCGCCCGTTTCACCGACAATCGCCACGTTCGTGCCCTTAGGGACCTTTAAATCAAAGTGCTCCAGCACGTATTCCTCGCCGTCGGGGTATTTAAACGAAACGTCCTCGAACTCGATATCGCCGCGTATGCTCTCCCAGTTTTCGCGCTTTTCGTTGAAGCTGTCGCCGTATTTTTCGATAACCTCGGACGTGTCGCAAACGTCGCTCTTGCTTTCGGTAAGCGCGGTGAACCTTTCCACGTTGACCTTAATCGAAACCACGTCCGCAAACGCGCCGACCGCCCAGGCAACGCAGTCCATAAGCACCTGAACGTAGTTCATAAACACCGAAAGCGTGCCTATCATTATCACACCGTCGACGGTGATAATTCCGCCGTACCATAAAACGAGCGCGAGCGCGACCGAAGCCGAAAAATTGATTACCGAGAAAAACAGCGATCTGTAATGCCCCAGCCTGTTCGACTTGACGCGCATATCGTCCGAACGCGAACGGAACGCGCCATCCAGCTTTTGCTCGACCGCAAGCGTTTTCGACGTAGCGACGCCCGTAATGCCCTCGTTGAAGTCGCCGACTATTTCGGAGTTAATTTCGCGCACCCTTCTGTTGAGGCGGGTGAGCTTGCGGTGAAAGTAAACCGAAACGAGCGCGACTACGGGCACTATTACCAGAACGCACAGCGCGAGCAGAGGGTTGAGTATGAACATCGTCACAATCGCGACCAGCGAATATACCGCGTCGAACACCCCTTCGTTGACGTCCCAGGCGAGTATCGACGAAATATTCGACGTATCGCTCATTACCCTCGCGTGGATTTTCCCCACGCTGGTTACGTTGAAATATCCTACCGAAAGGGTCTGCAAATGGTTGAAAGCCGTGCGGCGCATATCCCTTAAAAGCACCATTTCAAGCTTGCAGCAGCTGCGGTCGCTGACGTAATGCACCGCGGTTATAAACGCAATGAACGCCATATACGTCAGTATGAACGGCGTAAACCCCTCCAAGGTATTCCCCGCGATGAAATTATCCAGCGCGTAGCTTTGAAAGAGCGCGAGCACGGGGCTGACCGCACCCGCGATAAGCTGTGCGAGCACCATTGAAAAAAAGGTGACCTTATGCCTCGCCACGTAGGGCGCTAATTTATTCAGCCCGAAAAATTTAAGCTTTTTTTGAGGAACCGTATTATCCATTCCGCACCTCCTCTTTAAGCTCGTCGGGCAGCGACAGCTGAACCTCGTAAATTCTCTTGTACAGCCCGCCCGCGGCTAAAAGCTCGGCGTGCGTGCCGCGCTCGGTTATCTTCCCGCCGTCGAGCACGATTATATTGTCAGCGTGCATAACCGTGGTTATACGATGCGAGATTATAATTGTCGTAGCGCCCGCATTCCGCTCTTTGAGATTTGCGCGAATGGAAAAATCCGTTTCGCTGTCAACCGCGGAAAGCGAGTCGTCAAAAACGATATACGGCGTTTTGCGCATCAACGTGCGCGCTATCGCGACGCGCTGCTTCTGCCCGCCCGAGAGGGTTACGCCCCTTTCGCCGACCACGGTATCGTAACCGTTTGCAAAGCCCCTGATATTTTCGTCCACACACGCGCACCGCGCCGCGCCTTCGATATTTTCCTGCGAGGCGCCGTCTGCCGCTATCGCGATATTTTCACCGACGGTACGCGTATAAATATAGCTTTCCTGCAACACAAGCCCAATATTCGACCTCAACGTCGCAAGCGGAATATCCTTAAAGCTTTTGCCGCCGATTATGATATCCCCGCCCGAAAGAGGCATAAGCTTTACCAGAAGCTGAACGAGGGTTGATTTTCCGCTGCCCGACGCGCCTATTATGCCGAGAGTAGTCCCCTGCGGTATCTTAACGCTTACGTCCTTTAAGACGGGCTTGCCGTCCTCATAAGAAAAGCTTACGTCTTTGAGCTCGATATCGCCCGAAAGCGCCGCTTCCTCGCCGTAGTCTTCTTCTTCCGCATTGAGTATTTCCGCAATACGCCCGAGCGACACGCCCGCCTTGCTCATGTTGGAAATAATTCTGCCCAGCTCGCGCACGGGCCCCATAAGCATGGCGTTATACGTGATAAACGCAACGAATTCCCCCGCGCTGAGCCGACCCTGTACGCAGAAAACCGTACCGACCACGACCATAAGCATGCCCTGCGCCGCGGCGATAAAGTTATTCAACGTCCAGTAAACCGCCATTTTGTTGAGGATTTTAAGCCATAACCCGGTATAGTACACGTTTTGCTTTTCGAATTTGTCGCGCTCGTACTTTTCTCTGCCGAAAGCGCGAACAACCCTGACGCCTGTAAAATTTTCCTGCGCGAGCGTGGATAAAATGCCCTCGTTTTCGTCGCATTTCTGAAAATGTTTACGCGCGTAGCGGTGAAAAAGGTATCCGCTTATTATGAAAACGGGCACGAATACCGCGGCGATAAGCGCGAGCTTTACGTTCATTAAGAACATAAACGTAAGAGAAAAAATTATGAGTATGACTATCCTGAACAGATTAATAAGCTGGTTCGAAACGAAGTTGCAGATAGTGTCCGCGTCCGACGTGCAACGCTGTATTATGTCGCCCGTGCGGTGCTCGGTATGCCAGCTTAAAGGCAGCCGCTGCACGTGAGAAAACAGCTTGTTGCGCATTCTGCGCATAAACGACTGCGTCGCGCGGGTATTTATGTACATTCTGAGATAAGCCGAGATTGCCGCAAATACCGCTATCGCCGCAATCATTGCGGCGAGCAGCCACATATTTTCTTTAAGAAACTGCAATCCGCCGAAAAGACCTGCAAGCCACGAAAAGCTTTCGGGAAGCTCCTTTTCGCCTATCACGTAATTAATCGCAAACGAAACCACCTGCGGTATAATCGTACTGAAAAAAGTGAACGCCGCGCTTGCGAGAATCGAAATTATAAACAGCAATAAGCTGTCTTTTAAAAGATACGTCAGCGTACCGGCGTTTGATAAGGTACGCCGTTTAGTTGAATTTTGCATTATTTATTAAAAAGACCCTATTATGTCGGCGTTGAGCTTTTTACACAGCGCAACGCCGAAATCCACGTTACTGTCCACGTCCTCCGCAACCGCAAGGCAATTGAAAGTGTGGATATATCTGACGGGTACTCCGGCAACTATTACCGGCGTACCTCCGTTTGCCGAAATTATATTCGCGCCGTTGTTGCCGCCGCCCGAGCGAACCGCCATCTGCACTTTAACGCCCGCCGCCTCCGCCGTTTTCTGCGCGAAAGCCGTAAAGCGGGGCGTGCATATGACCGTTCTGTCCATATAACGGAGCATTACGCCGCCCTTTAACGCGTCCTGTATCATATAAGAGGGCGCGGAGGTGTCGTCCGCGGGGCAGCCCTCGAAGCAGATTGCCGCGGCGGGCTTTATCCTGCCCATTACCGCGGTTATGCCGCGTTCGCCCACTTCCTCCTGTGAGGACACGACGCCGACTATATCCACGTCCAAATGCTCGCCGCGAAGCCTTTCAAGGCATAAGAGCATTGCCGCAACGCCTAATCTGTCGTCGAAAGCCTTGCCGTGCAAAACGCCGTTGCCGTCGCAAACAAACTCCGAAAGGGGCACTACGGGCGCGCCGACCCTGACCCCGAAAGCTTTCGCCTCCTTGTCGCTCGTCGCGCCGACGTCTATTACGAGGTTGTCGTAGGATACCGCCGCGTTGCGCTGCTCCGCCGTCATAAGGTGAGGCGACATAGCCGCTATTACGCCGCGGATATAGCCCTTTTCCGTAAACACCTGAACGGCGGACGAGGGCAACGCCTTTTCATTCCAGCCGCCGATAGGGATAAAGCGGAGCGTTCCGTCGGGCTTTATGCCCTGAACCATAAACCCGACTTCGTCGGCATGCGCGTCCAGCATAACGAGCGGGCGGTTGCCCTTATTGAATTCGGGGTAGATATATAAGTTGCGCATGCTGTCCTCTTCGAACGTAGCAAAATCTTTGCAGTATTCGCGCGCCACCGCCAGCACTTCGTCCTCGAAGCCGGACGCTCCTCTTGCGTTTGAAAGTTTTTCGATTAAAGTAATTTTGTCCATGACTGACCTCCGATAAATTTTTATTTATTAAACCAAACCGCTGCAATACAATATGCGGTTTAACCCGCCTGCGGAAGCTTCCTGCCGCCCTTGAGCTCGCGCTCCAGCTCGTCGCAGCTTTGCCTGATTTCCTCTTCCGTTTCGGCAATTTCAATCCCGTCGAGAATTTCCTGCAAACGGTACTCCATATTAAGATATTTTATGGTCTGGTAGCCCATAACCGTCGTGAGCACTCCGTTAGTGAGCCCCTGCACGGAAGAATCCACCAGAGTGGAAATCGCCGAGCCTAAAAGGGGTATACCCTTTACGGCGTTGCCCATTGTCTGCACCACGCTGTTGCCGATTTTCATACCGCCCAGCCCGTACGCCACAAGCGAGTTCTGGAGCACCCTGCCGAAAATTCTTACGAGCTTCGCGTCCGACGGGCGGAAGCCGTACAGAAAAACCAGATCCTTGACAAGTTGTAAATTGAGCATTGCAACCAGCATTGCGTCTACTTTATTCGTCTGCGACAGCGCGGAATACATACCCGATTTTAAGGAAGATTTGAAAATTAGTTCCTTTGCGGATTTTTTAACCGAACCGGTATACAGCGCGGACAGCGAAGCTTTAAGCCCCTTTTCGTCGCCCGCCTTTACGGCGATTGCAAGCTTGCCGACCTCTTCCGAATCGTACCAGCCGACGCCCTCGACCCGTGCGGTGAGGTCGATGATTTTATCGGCTATATCGTGACGAACCTTTTTGTTATGTACCTGAGCGGAGCGTGCCGTGTATGCGTTTACGTTTGTTATGAAGTAGTCGGTTTTGAGTATTTTTACGAGCGGCACTATAAACAGAAAAATATACAGTATGGCGCACACGACCGCCGTGCCTATGCCCGCGTAAAGATTTATTTCGAATACGCGCATAGTAATAGAAAACATACAGAAAAACAAAAACACGCCTATAGCCGCCGCAACAAGCCGCAACAGCAGCTTTGCCCCGCGCACGTTTTCACGGCGGGTGTAACGCTGTTCGTAGTCGTATATGGTAAGCTTTTCGCCCGCCTCTTTGTTATTTTTCTTTTTATCGTCTTTCATTTTTATCCTTTTTCCTTCCCGATACGCTTTTTATAAGTCGATTGAAAATTTATACAGCTCGGATTTGGAAACCCCTCTGTCCCTGGCGGCTTGCTTTACCGCTTCCTTTTTATCCATTCCCCCGCGCATATAGTGCAGGATATGCTCCTTTTCGGTAAGCTTATTCAAGAGATTTTCACACTCCCCCGCGCCCTCGACGAGTATAACGAACTCGCCGCGCTTTTCGCAGGAAAGCCCCTCGGAAAGACTGAACGCGACCGCCTCCTCGTGCAGCTTTGTTATTTCCCTGACGGCGCAGGCTCGCCTTTCGCCGAAAACCGAATGCATCGCGCATATGTCGCGGTCAATATCCTGCGGGGCGACGTGGAAGCACAGAGTCATATCGAGATTTTTGTACTTTTCGAGCACCTTTTTCTTTTCGCCCGCTTTATCGGGCAGAAAGCCGATAAACGCGAATTTATCCGCAGGAAGCGCAGAGAGCACCAGCGCCGACAAAAAGGCGTTCGCGCCGGGGATTACCGTATAAGGCACGCCCGCGGCTTTGAGCGCGATACAGACCGTATTCCCGGGGTCGGAAACGACGGGCATGCCCGCGTCGGAAACTATCGCTATTTGTTTGCCCTCGCGCGCCGCCGCAATTATGCTTTCCGCCGCCTCCCGCTCGTTGAACTTATGGCAGGCTTTAAGCGGTTTTTTAATTTCGTAAGCGTTTAAAAGCCTGAGCGTATGGCGGGTATCCTCGCAGAAAATAATATCCGCGGCTCGCAATACCTCGAGCGCGCGCAGCGAAATATCCTTTAAATTGCCTATCGGCGTTGCGACAAAAAAAATCATATTATATAATCCTGTTTTCACAAAAAGCGGAGATGCAAGCAAGACAAGGAAAGCGAGCATTTTGTGCAAGGAGTGTACAAAGAAGTACACGACTAAGCAAAGCGCAGCCTTGACGCCGTATTGCGAAGCATATACGCTTTTCAGTAATTTAATTGACCGAAGTCGGCAAAATTTCAATACCTTCTTTACCGCCCTTAACCGCTTCCACCATTACAAGATACGGCTTCGCCTCATTCGTGCCGCTGACGAATTGAAGCCGCTTCGGCTCCAACCCCCTTGCTTTGAGCTTGTATATAAGCTCGGCGGCGCGGTCGGCGCGGTTGAGGATTGCGAGCCTTCCGCCGAATTTGAGCTTTCGGAAAGCCGCCTCGACAATTTCGGCCAAGGTCAGCGTAAGCTCTTTGCGGCAGACCGCCTTTTCGTAAACCTCGTTTTCGAACCCCGATTTTTCGTAAGGCGGGTTGCAGAGGATTAAAGAAAACTTATCGTCGTACTCCCTTGAAATTTCCTGCAACTTTCTGTTTACGACGATACAGTTGAAGCCGTTTAAATCTGCCGTGCGCCGCGACATATCCGCGAGCGCGGGCTGCATTTCGAAAAGGGTAAGGCTTTTTATGCACGGGTTGAGGCAGAGGAAATGAAAACCCACCACCCCGCTGCCCGAACAGAAATCGGCGACGTCGTCTTTGCATTTTGCGCGCGCAAAGCGCGACAGCAGAATACTGTCGGAGGTAAAGCGGTATAAATTCACGTTCTGAATTATTTTTTTATCTTCGAAAAAATCTTCGAGGACTTCGTTTTCTTTCAGTTCCATAATAATTACGCGAATTATGCAGTACGAAGTTTATATGCGCTCGTACGGTAAAGGGCGGGGACATAAATACCCCCGCCCTTTACATTCAGCCGTTTTTTATCTTACTCGGATTTGATTGCGCCCGTAGGACAAACGTCCTCGCACGCGCCGCAGTCGATGCAAACGTCGGGGTTTACGACGTACTTGTCGGTTCCCTCCGAAATCGCTTCTACGGGACAAGTACCAGCGCAAGCGCCGCAGCTTACGCATTCGTCGGTAATAACGTGTGCCATTTTAAGTTCCTCCGTTTTAATTACATTTATATCCGGCGGATTACCGCCTTGTTTGATTATATCACAATAATTTGCGCGTGTAAAGGGGTGAAAACCGATTTTTTACAATCAATCCAAAATTTCTTTCAAATCCTCGGGTATTTCTTCCTCGCCGTGCTTATCGCGCTTTTCGCAGCGTCTGAATCTGACCTGCTCCACCGGATAGTCATGATAGGTTATCAAATCCTTTTTCTTGTCCTCTATCCTTACGCGCACCTGCATTTTGAGCATATTCACGTTCACAACGACGCCCTTACCGTCGGGGGTTGTAACCTCGCTCCCGACTTTTGGCATTTCCTTGCCCGCCTCCGCGTAATATTCGTTTTCGTACGAAAGGCAGCACATAAGTCTGCCGCACAGCCCCGAAATTTTGCCGGGGTTAAGCGAAAGCCCCTGGTTTTTCGCCATCTTAATGGAAACTTTTTTAAGGTCGGGCATGCACGTGGCGCAGCAGCACTCCCTGCCGCACACGCCTATGCCGCCTATCATCTTTATTTCGTCGCGTATGCCTATCTGCCTGAGCTCGATACGCATTCTGAACACGGCGGACAAGTCTTTGACGAGCTCCCTGAAATCCACGCGGGTCGGCGCGGAATAGAAAAACACGACCTTCGAGCCGTCGAAAGAAAAATCGCAGTCGATAAGCTTCATATCCAGCTTGTGCGCGTCGATTTTTTCCTGCGTGAGCCGCATAGCCTCCGGCTTGCGCTCGACGTTCCTTTTTACCTGTTCTCTGTCGCGGTTTGTCGCTATGCGCACAACGGGTTTTAAGGGAGCGATAATTTTACTGTCCTCCACTTCCCCGAAAGGGATAACCACCGTTGCGTATTCGAGCCCGCGCGCGGTATCGACTATAACCCCCATGCCTTTTTCGTATCTGTCCTTGCCGGGGGCGAAATAATACACCTTACCGCCCGCAGTAAAAGTTACGCCCGTAATTTTAACCATTTGTCGTTCTCCTCCGTTATACGCAGCATTAAATCATACAAAAGCCCTTGAAAAAACGCGTTGAATTTCAAATCGGCACACGCTTTATCCACGCTTTCCGCCGCGTATATGAGCGTGGGCGCAAGCCAGCTTCGCGCCACTTCGCCCTGCGCCTTGCCCGAAACCTTTTCCTTAACCGCCCTGTGGTACATAAGCCCCATTTCGGTCAGAAGCTCGGTTTTGTATTTCGTGTCGCCGTACTTTGCGGCGACCGCGCCTATATCGCCGGCGCGCGTCGTGGTGCAGATTTCCCGCGCGGCTTCCGCCACCTCGGCAAACCAACCTCCGCCCGCCATATTTTCCGCCGCGCCGAGTATCCCGCCGCAGCTTGCCGCCGCCTCCGCGTTGAGCGGCCCGCCCCCCTTTCTTTCGAGCGCGCGCAGGATTTCCGCCTCGGTAAACGGGGGCGCCGTAAGCGCCTTTACCCGCGATTTTACGGTATCCAGCACCGGCGCGAGCGTCGTCGCGCCGAGAATGAAATGCACGCCCGCGGGCGGCTCTTCGAGCGTTTTTAAAAGCTTGTTCTGCACCAGCGGCGAGCAGTCGTTGAAGCCGCAGATTACGAACAGCTTTTTATCCCTTTCGAGCGGGCGCATCGCGCAGTCGTCCAAAAGGGCGGCAGCAGCCTCCGCCGTGAATTTTTTTCCCTCTTCGGGGTATATCCTGCAATCGGGGAAGCTTTCCTTTAAAATCCTGCGCCCGTCGACCGTTTCCGCGCTTTCGCCGAAAAAGGCGAGCGCGAACGTTTTGAGCGCGACGCGCATATTTTTGACGTCGTTTAAGTGCAGCATATATGCGTGCGAAAGCCTGCCCGAGCGCGCGTCGTTCAAAAACGTGCGGTATGCGGTTGTCGTCAGAATAAGCTTTTCCAACCTAAATTATCCCCTTATCCTTTAAAAGAGCTATTATTTTTTCCGAAGTTTCGAACTTCGTTCCGCCGCAGTCGACGGCGCATATGCGGGGGTATTTTTCGAGAAGCCGACGATAGCCCGCGTATACCCGCAAATGAAAATCGATACCCTGTTTTTCCATTCTGTCGTTTTCGTCAGCGCCGTGTTTGCGCTCGAACGCTTTGTCGGGCGGGATATCTAAAAACACCGTCAGATCGGGCGGGCAGTCTTTCATAGCTTCGGCGTTGATGCCCGCGATATATTCCTCGCCGAGCCCCCTTGCGCAGCCCTGATACGCAAGCGACGAATCGACGTACCTGTCGCAGATTACAAGCTTACCGCAGTCAAGCGCGGGTATAACCTTTTCGTGAAGATGCTGCAGCCTTGCCGCAGCGTACAACAAAGCCTCGCACCCGTCGGTCATCGCCGTGTTTTTGCCGTCGAGTATAATCTCGCGTATGCGCTCGGCAATGGGGCTTCCGCCCGGTTCGCGGGTCATTATATAGGGGATATTGCATTTATCGAGATATGCGGCAAGCAGCCTCAGCTGAGTGCTCTTGCCCGAGCCCTCGCACCCCTCGAACGTGACGAATTTACCTTTTACCATTTTTTCACCACGCAGATATTGCCGTCTTTAAGCCCGTAGGCGGACTTCGCCTGCGAAAGGGTTTTTACTACGGCGAGGGTTATCATTTCGCCCGTAACCACTACGGGTATGCACGGTGGAGCGAGCCCGGCGTTCGAAGCGCACATTCTGCCGACCGCCTCTTCGAGAGGAATCCACTCCTTCTGCTTGCGCAGCGCGTACTGGAAGCTGTACGAGCGGTCGCCCTCGGGCACGGGCGGATTATCCTTATAGGTGCCCTTGATTTTTCTGTTGGCGATAATTGCGTTCAGCTTCTTTCTGAGCGCGTTCAGCTCGGGCGAGTCCGTCATGGGCGAGAGGTAGAAAAGTATATACCGCCCGTCGGTAAACTCCGCAAAGACGCCCTTTTTTTCAAGCCTGTCCAGCACCTTTTCGGGGGATATATCGAGCGGCTTGAAGTCTATTAAAAGTTTGGTCCAGTCGTCGGAAGGATATACGGTGAACTCGCCTCGGGTATCGTTTTTGAACTGCTCGACCGCGTTTTTTGCGCGGAAGAGATATTTATTGTTGTTGGCAAGAAATTTTACGCCGAATTCCACCGAGGCCATAATCGGGAAGCTGGGCGAGGTGGTGCGCAAAAGCGACATCGCCTCGTCGGCAAGCGGAATAAGGTCGGGGTTGTTCACGCTGACTATCGCGCCCTGCGTGAGCGTGGGCAGGGTTTTATGCGCGCCGTCCACCCACATATCTGCGTACTGTCCTGCATAGCCTTTTTTATCGCCGAACGCGAGGTGAGCGCCGTGCGCGCCGTCGACGAGGAGCAGTCTGTTATATTTTTTTGCGATATCCCTGTACCGCGCGAGCGGGGCGATATTTCCGTAATAGTCGGGCGAGGTGACGAGCACCGCCGCGATATTCGGGTCGGCGGAAACGAGCCGCTCTATTATATCCCCGTCGGGAGGCTGCAGCACGCCGTCGCGCTCGCCGCCCTGAACGATAAGCGGTTCGAGCCCGAAAAGCTTGCACGCGCTCCACACGCTCTGGTGCGAGTTGCGGAAAACGATAATCTTGTTTCCGCGCTTCGACGCGCAGTACGCCATAGCGTAGACGCCGCTCGTAGAGCCGTCGGTCGTGATATAGCTTACCGACGCGCCCAGAATTTCGGCTATGTCCTTCTGCGCCCTGTCGATAACGCCCGACGGGCAGTGCAGATTGTCGGTATAAGAAAGCTCGGTTACGTCAAGCGCGGCGTCGGCAAATCTCGATTTGAATTCCCCCGCCGCCTTGTGACCGGGCATATGGAAATTTTTTTGCGCTTTTGCATTTTTTTTAAGTTGTGAGTAGATTAAATATTCGTACATAACTCACCTTTGAAATATTATCATGCTTCGCCGCTTATTTTTTGGGCTTCATTGTGGGGAATAATAACACGTCGCGTATCGTCGCGCTGTCGGTAAGAAGCATTACGAGCCTGTCGACGCCGAAACCCAGCCCGCCCGTAGGGGGTAAGCCGTATTCGAGCGCGGTGATAAAGTCCTCGTCGACCTGAGCCTTACAGCCCGCTTCTTTTGCGCGTTTTTCCTCAACCTGTTTTATAAACCTCTGTTTCTGGTCGATAGGGTCGTTGAGCTCCGAGAACGCGTTGCCGAATTCGTGCGCGCAGATAAAGTACTCGAACCTCTGCGTAAACGCGGGGTCGTCCTCCTTGCGCTTTGCGAGAGGCGAATTTTCCACGGGATAGTCGTAAATGAACGTGGGCTGAATAAGCTTGTCCTCGCAGAACGCGTCGAAGAGCGCAATCAGAACGTGACCCTTTGTCGCCTCGTTGCCCTCGGGCACCTCCGCGTGGAGCTTCTTCGCGCACTCGCGCGCGTCCTCGTCGGTTTTCCACTCGTCGTAATCCGCGCCGCAGTACTTTTTGACGGCCTCTTTCATCGTCATTCTCGCCCACTTCGCGCCGAGGTCGAGCTCGGTTCCCTGATACGTGATTTTCGTGGTGCCGCACACGTTGAAGCAGATTGTTTTGTACATTTCCTCGACGAGCTCCATTATATCGAAATAATCGGAGTACGCCTCGTAGAGCTCGACGGTGGTAAACTCGGGGTTATGGAAGGCGTCCATACCCTCGTTGCGGAAAATCCTGCCCACTTCGTAAACCTTTTCAAGCCCGCCGACGATAAGCCGTTTGAGGTACAGCTCGGTTTCGATACGCAGATACATATCGATATCGAGCGCGTTGTGCTTCGTTTTGAACGGACGCGCCGCCGCGCCTATTTCAAGCGTGGTCAAAACGGGAGTATCCACTTCGAGGAAGCCTCTTCCGTCGAGAAATGCGCGTATTTCCCTGAAAATTTTCGAACGGGTGACGAACGCCTGCTTTACTTCGGGGTTTACGATAAGGTCGAGGTCTCTCTGCCTGTAACGAATGTCGGGGTTAGTGAGCCCGTGCTGCTTTTCGGGCAGCGGGCGCAGGCATTTGGTGAGCATTTCGATATGCGTGCAGTGCACGGATATTTCGCCCGTCTGCGTTTTGAACACCCAGCCCTTTATGCCGATTACGTCGCCCAGGTCGTAGTCCTTTTTGAACGCGGCGTAGTTATCCTCGCCCACGTCGTCGCGGCGGACGTAAATCTGAATGAGCCCGTCGCGGTCGGAAATGTGCGAAAACGAAGCCTTGCCCATGACACGGCGCGACATAAGTCTGCCCGCAAGACAGACCTCTTTGCCCTCGTATTTTTCGAAATTGTTTATAACTTCCGCGGAATCGGCGGTAACGTCGTACCTGACTTTAACGAAAGGGTTGTTGCCCTCCTCGGTAAGCTTTTGCAGTTTTTCACGGCGTATCCTCGCCTGCTCGGCAAGTTCTTCCTCGGTCGGTTCCGTCAAAGGTATGTTCTGTTCCATAAAATATCACTCCGTATTTTAAGAAATTTTAAGTATTTTAAGGGTATAAGTCGAGCCGTCGGGGCAGGTAACCGTTACCTTGTCGCCCACCTTTCTGCGAAGAAGCGCAGCCCCCACGGGCGAATCGATTGAAATTTTCCCTTTCATAACGTCGACGTCGGTTACGGAAGTTACGGTATAAACCGCCTCTTCCTCCATATCGTCGTCGTAAACCGTAACCACGCTGTTCAGATGAACGTAGCTGTTGTCGGTAACCTCTTCGCGAACGTCCGCGTTTTTGATACGGTATTCGAGTTCGGCTATTTTTCCCTCGTTGGAGCGCTGCTCCTCGCGCGCGGCGTCGTACTCCGCGTTTTCGGAAAGGTCGCCGTGGCTGCGGGCTTCCGCAATGCGTTCGATAATCTCGGGACGTTTTACTTTTACGAGATAGTCAAGTTCTTTTTTCAAATCCTCGTAGTTCTTCTGGGTCATAACAAACTGTTCTGCCATTATAAAAACCTCAAATTAAATATTTTATAAACAAGCGTGAATCCGTAAAACCGAATTCACGCATTAATACCGTACTCTATTATATAAGCTGTCTTACTTATTGTCAAGTAATCTTATATTCGGGATTTTATTTCTTCCGTAAAATCGGATATTCTTTCGATTGCGGCGGTAAGGTTGCGCATACTCGTCGCGTACGAGCACCTTACGTGTTTTTCACCCGCCGCGCCGAACGCCGAACCGGGCACCACCGCGACCTTGTATCTTCTGAGCAGTTCGTTTGCAAAGCTTTCGCCGTTCATGCCCGTCTTTTCCACCGACGGAAAAACGTAAAACGCGCCCTCGGGCTGAAAGCAATCGAGCCCGAGCGAATTGAACGCGTTGACTAAAAACCTGCCTCTTCTGTTATATTCCGCGCGCATATCCTCCACGGTTGAAAACCCGTCCGCAAGCCCCTCTTTGAGCGCGCACACCGCGGCGCGCTGACCCGTCTGCGGGGCGCACAGTATAGTGTACTGGTGGATTTTAAGCATAGCCGCGTCGATTTCGGGCGGGGCGCAGACAAACCCCACGCGCCAGCCGGTCATTGCAAAAGCCTTGGAAAATCCGTTGATAAGCACCGTTCGCCCGCGCATATCCCCGAGCGAAGCTATGGAAACGTGCGTGCCGGTATAGGTAAGCTCGGCGTAAATTTCGTCGGAAATTACGAGCAGGTCGTGCTTTTCGATTACGGGTATAATCGCTTCGAGCTGAGCTTTGGTCATAATCGCGCCCGTAGGGTTGTTGGGGTAAGCGAGAATAAGCGCCTTGGTTTTGGAGGTAATCGCGCTTTCGAGCCGCTCGGGCGTTAAAATAAATTTGTTTTCCGCAGAGCATATAACGGGCACGGGCGCCCCTCCCGCAAGCGTAACCGCGGGCGCGTACGAAACGTACGACGGCTCGGGGATTAATATTTCGTCGCCGACGTCGCATACGGCGCGCAGCGCAAGGTCTATCGCCTCGCTCGCGCCGACCGTCACTATGGTGTTTTCGGGCGGATATTCCACGCCGAACCGCTCCTTTATGTAGCGGGATATGAGCGAACAAAGCTCGGGCAGGCCGCGGTTGCCAGTATATTGCGTATAGCCGCGCTGTAACGAGCGTATGGCTTTATCGCGGATATTCCAGGGCGTGACGAAATCGGGCTCGCCAACGCCGAGCGAAATCGCGCCCTCCATTTTACTGACTATATCGAAAAATTTTCTTATGCCGCTGGGTTGAAGCGAAGCGGCGCGCTTATTTACAAAATTTCTCACGTTGCCACCTTTTAAAAGTGCATAGAAACAAGCAGCCCGACAAAGTTATGCGCAGTTTATGTGCGCTTTTACGGTTGAATGCTTATGCGTTCGGGCACTCCGGCCTTATACATCACCGCGCCTTCGACCTTGTACTTCTTCAAAATGAAATGCGTGGCGGTGGAAATGACAGTGTCGTACGTGGAAATTTTTTCGGATACGAAACGCGAAACGCTTCGGAGCGATTTGCCCTGCACTATTACGGCGAGGTCGTACGCGCCGCTCATAAGATACAGGTTTTTCACCTCGTCGTGCGCGGCTATTTCGCCCGCTATCATATCGAAACCGTGCCCGCGCTGCGGGGTTACCTTGACCTCGATTAAGGCCTCCACCGATTCCTCCTCTATGCTGTCGGTATTGAGTATAGCGGTATATTTGACTATTATCCCAGATTTTTCAAGCGCGGAAATCTTTTCCGCAACAAGTTTTTCTTCGGCGGCGAGCATAGCCGCAATTTTTTTTGCGGTCAGGCGGGAATCCTCCGCGATTAGCGCGAGTATGTCTTTTTCAAGTCTGTCCATATGTAAACTCCTGGTTACGATAATACAGTTATTATAACTTATAAAAGTTGCAAAGTCAAACGCCGCGGTCGCTTTACTTTTTCCGCACGATTTTATATAATGATATTATGTTTAAAATCTGGGCGAAATTACTCAAAGACGGCAAAATAATAAAACAGCTGACGTACGAGCGGGACGACCGCTTTACCTATTCGCAGTTTTTCAATTACCTTACGGATATATGCGAGGGGCTGGATATCGCCACGCCCGTGCTTTTGAAAACGCATATATTCAACTACGCAAAATTTTCCACCGTGCGGTTTATCCCGCGCGACTTTGCCGAAAGCGTGAATTTTGACAAATTAGTGTTGGATAATATAACCTGAATACGGCTTCCCCTTTGGGAAAGCCGGCACGAGCGGCAGCGAGTGACTGATGAGGTTTTAAGTATAAAATACGCAATATACCGCATAATGCTTATATGAGACTTACTTGCATTTTATGTGTGGCGCTTTTGATTACCTGCGGCATATTCGGGGGGATTTACGCTTTTACCGGCTTCGACCTCTTGTATTTTTTATGTATGGGCAACGAAACGGTTTACCGCAGCTTTTTCGCCGTAAACTCTGTCGCCGCGCTGTTCACCGTATATGCATTGATAGTTTTTAAACCCTTTAAAGGGTTAAAATAAAGGCTTCGCTTTCGCGAAGCCTTTTGCTTATTGCTGTTCGGCGGGTTTATCGATGCCGAATTTTATGCTGTCCGCCCACTCAAAAAAGTCTGCCGTTTTGCTATCCTTATCGTCCACTACGCACGCAAACTGTATCAACCAAAACGCGTCGTCTGCTTTATGGGTTGTCGCAAAGTAGTAGAAATTTTTGCCCGAAACCGTTTTTTCGTAAGTAAAGTACATATAACTTTTATTTTCGCGCGAAGTAACTTCCGCGGTGAGTTTATTGTTTCTCAAAACCAGGTCGGTATAATCCGAGAGAGTATAATCGGAAAAACCTGCGACAAGCGTGAACTCTTCTTTAATCGCGGTAACGATTGCGTCGGCGCTTTCGTAATATGCTGTCTGCGAAGCGAGTTCCTTTTCGACGAAGTTACCTTTGAGCGTAATGCTCATACCCGCTTTTTCAAACGTGACCGTCTTTTCGAAACAACCGCAGAAAAGCGAAAGCGCCGCAACCAGACATATTACAGGGATCAATAGTCTTTTTTTCATAGTAAAACCTCTTTTTTTCTTTATTATATCACACTGTTTTGCCGAAATCAATACTATGAAAAAAATTTATAAAACTACTCCGAAGTAATTTTCACGCTTGCGCCCGTAGCCGCGTCCTGATACATAACCCAGTAGCCCTTTTCTTTTTCCTCGGGCGAGGCCGGTATAAAGCTCGCCATGCCCGCAAGGCTTTCCGGCGGGCGACGGCTGTCGGTTGCCGGCACGCCGTAGCATATGTATTGCGGCTTTCCGCCGCCGTATATAACCCCGAAAACGTAAAATTTACCGTCGCCGTAGGTTATGCGCGCCCAGCGCGAATTTTCCACCGTGGCGTTGAGCGGCGCTTCTTCGGGGAAGTCTTTAAACACTTTGTCGATTTCGTCTTTCATGCGTTCGTAAAAGCAGTTTCCTCGCGCAAGTCCTCCCTGCACGTCGTCTTTTTCGACAGAGCCAAAAGCCTGCGCATTTTCGAAAACTGCCTGCCCGATTTTTTCCTCTTTCTGATTTTCGCGTACAGCCCCACCGTTTTCATCAGTCTGCCCGTATTCATAATAATT
Organism: uncultured Clostridia bacterium; assembly: GCA_947572415.1. Taxonomy (GTDB): domain Bacteria; phylum Bacillota; class Clostridia; order Christensenellales; family Borkfalkiaceae; genus Coproplasma. The sequence goes on from CANPBT010000005.1 coordinate 29,531, forward strand.
CTCCTCGGCAAGCGCTTCGTCCTCGTATTTTTCCGCGGGGGCGATAGTGTTTTTAACTGCCTTTTCCTGTTTTTCTATTTCTTCCTTTATCCCCGCCGCCGCGAACTGATACGCGCCGCACACCGCCGAAGCAATGGGCGACACCGCGCCGTTGACAAAGCATATAAGCGCGGCGAAGCCCGCGCCCGTATCCACTTCCGACGCGCCCTCGTACGCGAGCCCGTCGAGTATGCAGACGTGTTTTCCGTCTGAAACGGCGCAGACGTACCTGCCCTCCGAAAGCGGCGCAAAGTTGATAAGCGACACTTCCACCTTTAACGAATTACCGTATTTTTCGGCTTTGACCAGCCCCGAAAGAGGGCCGCCGTCGGCGGAAAATCCGCCTTTGAGCCCGCGTATTACGGCAATATTTTTTGTGTACCCCATTAAAGCCTCCTGTAAAGTCAACGCCGCGCACGGCAGAATGAGCGGGTTATATAATTCCTTGCTTATATCATATTATACTTAATATAATAGCCGAAAAAAACCGCTTTTTATGTAAAAACACGGATAATTTTGTATTATTCTATCACACAAAAATTTCATTTTTATTCGAATATAATTCGTTTGATTTCGAACGTAGTATTGTGTATAATGGTATACGGAAAAAGTTGTGTCAAAATTCTTTGGCACGGTTAAATACGGCATTAATATAAGGAGATATATAATGGCAATGACAAAGAATCAGAAAGTACTTGACTTCGTAACGCAAAGCGCCGAGCTTGCTCAGCCCGACAAAATCGTCTGGATTGACGGCAGCGCAAATCAGATTAAAGCCCTGAAAGAAGAGGCGGTAACCAGCGGCGAGCTTATAAAGCTCAACGAAAATCTGCTGCCCGACTGCTTTCTGCACCGCACAAAGGTAAACGACGTTGCCCGCGTTGAGGACAGAACTTTTATCTGTACGAAAAACAAAGAGGACGCAGGCCCCATAAATTACTGGATGGACCCCAAAATGGCTTACGAGCTGACGAACGAAATCGCGCGCGGCTCAATGAAGGGCAGGACGATGTACGTTATACCCTATTCCATGGGCGTAGTCGGCAGCGACTTTGCGAAAATCGGCATCGAGGTAACCGACAGCATCTACGTAGTACTGAATATGAACATAATGACCCGCGTAGGCAAAAACTGCCTTGACGCGCTCGGTAAGGACGGCGACTTTATTAAAGGCTTCCACGCGAAGTGCGACGTCGACGCGGACAAAAGATACATTATGCACTTCCCCGAGGACAATACGATAGTATCCGTTAACTCGGCTTACGGCGGAAACGTGCTTTTGGGTAAAAAGTGCTTTGCGCTGCGTATAGCTTCCTTCCTCGGCAAGAACGAGGGCTGGATGGCGGAGCATATGCTTATCCTCGGCGTGACCTATCCCGACGGCGAAAAGAAATACGTTGCGGCGGCTTTCCCCTCCGCTTGCGGCAAGACCAACCTTGCAATGCTCATCCCCCCCAAGCACTACCTCGACAAAGGCTATAAAATCGAGTGCGTGGGCGACGATATCGCATGGATAAGGGTCGGCGAGGACGGCAGGCTCTGGGCGGTGAACCCCGAAAACGGCTTCTTCGGCGTTGCGCCCGGCACAAACGAACACTCAAACTTCAACGCGCTTGAATCGACAAAGCGCGGTACTATATTTACGAACGTAGCGCTCAACACCGACAATATGACGGTTTGGTGGGAAGGGCTGACCAAGGAGCTTCCCGAGCACTGCATCGACTGGACCGGCAAGCCCTGGAACCCCGAAAAGTTCGACAAAAAGGACAAATCGACCTGCTCGGCGCACCCCAACTCCCGCTTTACCGCACCCGCGGTCAACTGCCCCTGCGTTTCGCCCGATTTCAACTCGCTTAAAGGCGTGCCCCTTTCGGCAATCATTTTCGGCGGCAGAAGAGCATCCACCACTCCCCTCGTTTATCAGTCGAGGGACTGGAATCACGGCGTATTCATCGGTTCGGCAATGTCGTCCGAAACGACCGCGGCGGCAACGGGCGCAACCGGCGTACTCCGCCACGACCCCATGGCAATGAAGCCTTTCGCGGGATATCATATGGGCGACTACTTCGCGCACTGGATTGAAATGGGCAAAAAGGTTGCAAACCCGCCCAAAATTTTCAACGTAAACTGGTTCAGGCAGGATAAGGACGGCAACTTTATGTGGCCGGGCTTCGGCGACAATATGCGCGTTCTGGAATGGATTTTGAAGCGCTGCGGCGAAAACCCCGTCGAAGCGGAAGAAACCGCAATCGGCTTCGTACCCAAGGCGGAGGATATCGATATATCCGAACTCGACTACAACATTTCCGACAATAAGAAGTTCGACGTCAACGCATTAAAGGAAATCCTTACCGTAGACAAGGAAAAATGGGCGAAAGAAGCCGAGGAAATCGAAGGTTACTACAAGGGCACTATTAAGGACAGAATCCCTCAGGAGCTTTGGGACTGCCTCGAAACCTTAAAGAAAAACTGCAAATAAGTAATAATCAACGCAAAGTGCTTTCCTTGTCAGGGAAGCACTTTTTTCATTATTTAAGGCTTCCCCTATGGGTAAGCTCCGCGCAGCTTGCGCAAGCGGTTAAGAGGTTAATTACGCATAAATATTCATAACGCAAGTATTTTTATACAAAAATACTTGCGTTTTTGTTTTTTGTTACATATAATATTAATAATATGTGCTCGATTATCGGATATGAAGGAAAAGACGTAACCTTGCAGCAAATAGACTCCGCTTTTGCAACCACCTTTATGCGCGGCCCGGACGCGCGCTGTATACAGACGCTTGCGGGCGGATACATAGGCTTTAACCGCCTCGCCATTATGGGGCTTTCCTCGCTCGGCATGCAGCCCTTTTCGTTAAAGGGCAATCAGGTGGTGTGCAACGGCGAAATTTACGGGTTCAGAAAGTTCCGCTCTCAACTTATAGAGGCGGGCTACGAATTCCGCAGCAATTCCGACTGCGAGGTTTTACTGCCGCTGTACGAGGAATACGGCACGGATATGTTCAAAATGCTCGACGCGGAGTTTGCGATAATTATTTACGACAGAAAGTCGCAAAAATTCGTCGCCGCGCGCGACCCGATAGGTATACGCCCCCTCTTTTACGGCTACGGCGAAAACGGAAATATTATGTTCGCTTCGGAAGCGAAAGTTTTATACCCGCTCGCGAAAAAGGTTATGCCTTTCCCGCCCGGGCATTTCTACAAGGACGGGCAGTTCGTTTGCTACAACGACGTAACCGCCGTCAAAAGCTACAACTTTGACCCGCACGAGGAAATTTACGCAAAAATCAATTCACTTTTAACCGACGGGGTGTTAAAACGGCTTGAATCGGATTCGCCGATAGGCTTTTTACTGTCGGGCGGACTCGACAGTTCGCTCGTGTGCGCGATTGCCGCGAAACACTTTAAGCGCAAAGGCAAAAAAATACGCACCTTTGCCGTGGGAATGGACAAAGACGCAATCGATTTGAAATACGCGAAGCAGGTCGCCGAATACATCGGCAGCGAACACACGGAAATTTATATTGACAAGAAAACCGTTTTAAGCAGCCTCGAAGAGGTTATACGCGCGCTCGAAACCTATGATATAACCACGGTGCGCGCCTCTGTGGGGATGTACCTCATCTGCAAATCCATACACGAAACCACCGATATACGCGTGCTTTTAACGGGTGAAATTTCCGACGAGCTGTTCGGCTACAAATATACCGACTTCGCGCCGAACGCGGAAGAATTCCAGAAAGAGAGCGAAAAGCGGGTGCGCGAGCTGTATATGTACGACGTGCTGCGCGCGGACAGGTGCGTTGCTTCCAACAGTATGGAGGCGCGCGTGCCCTTCGGCGATTTGAAGTTCGTCGAGTACGTAATGAGTATCGACCCCGAAAAGAAGCTGAACAAATACAATATGGGTAAATATCTGCTGCGCAAGGCTTTTGAAAGCGACTATCTGCCCGAAAGCATACTCTACCGCCAGAAAGCCGCTTTTTCCGACGCGGTCGGGCACTCTATGGTCGACGATTTGAAGGAATACGCGGAAAGCGTTTACACAGACGAACAGTTTGAAAAGCTGAGCGAAAAATATACCCACGCGAAGCCGTTCACCAAAGAGTCGCTTTTATACAGGGAAATTTTCGAGAAGTATTATCCCGACGGCGGGCATATGATTGCGGACTTCTGGATGCCGAACAAAAGCTGGGAAAACTGCGACGTGAACGACCCCTCCGCGCGCGTGCTTAAAAATTACGGCGAAAGCGGAGTGTGAAACACCCCGCTCAACTTTAAAAAGTTGAGCGGGGTTATTATTTATTCGATTTTTTTACTTTACTGTTTACCGTCTGCGCATTATTCCTCGCCCTTGTTTCCGCTGTTGCCCAAGAACGTGCCGAAATGAATTTCCTTCTTGCCGCGTTTGGCGCCGCCTGCGGGTCTGTCGCCGCGGGGAGGGCGTCTGTCGCCTCTGTCGCGTTTACCGAAATCCTTATTATCGCCCCGCCTTCTGTCGCCGCGTCTGTCGAAGCTTCTTTCGCCGTACTTGAGCCCTCTGTCGTTGGGCTTTGCGTTGTTGGGCACGACCGCTATGTATCTGTTCGGTTCCTTGCCCTCGGAAATTGTTTTAACTTCGGTATTATCTGCAAGCGCCGAATGAATTATCCGTCTTTCGTAAGGGTTCATGGGCTCCAAAGTCATTTTTCTGCCCTTTTCCACAGCCTTTTTCGCAAGCTTTTCCGCGAGCGTTTTAAGCGTCTGTTCGCGCTGCGTGCGGTAATTTTCGCAGTCTACGACAACTTTTTTATACTCGTCGTTGCCGATATTCGCAACCGCGCCTGCAATGCACTGAATAGCGTCTAAAACGTCGCCGCGCTTGCCTATCACCCTTGCGGAATTCGGAGTTTTGATATTGATTTTAATGTTTTCTTCCTCGGATTCGCTTTCGATTTCGCTTTCGGCGGGTATGCCGAGTATTTTAAGCACTCCGTCGATAAATTCCGCCGCGCGGCCCGCGTCCGAGCTCTTCTTCTTAATCTGCACGCGTGCTTTTACCGAGCCGAAAAGCTTCTTTTTACCCTCTTCGAGCACTACGATTTCAGCTTCGTCAAGGGTTATGCCGAGCGCGTTGAGCCCCTCTTCGATAGCTTCGTCCACCGTCTTTGCGGTGAAAACGTTGTTTTCTTCCATTTTATTTTAACCTCTTTCTGTTATTACGGCCGCCGTTTGCGTTGAATGTGCCGTTTTCGATTTTCTTTGAAAAGCTAACGTCCATAGCTTTGTTTATTATTACCGTAGTTACAAGTCCGAAAAGAGTGCTGGTAATCATATAAATTGAGAATGCCGCGCTGTAAAAGAACGAGAAAACGCCGTATATAAGCGGCATCATTATAAGCATCCACTTATTCGTCCTCGCAGCGGAGCCGTCAACCGTGCTCAGCTCGTTTGCGGCTTTCTGCGACCGCATAGATATAAACTGTTGCAGGAACATAAGCCCTATCGCAAGCACGATGAGCACGAAATACCCGTTCACCCTCTTGCCCTCGAGCTTTCCGTCCTGATAGCCCTCGTTTCTGAGATAATGCGTGACTTCGTCGTAAGAAGCTTCGTACGACGCGTCGACGTTTCCGGTAGCCCTTGTAACCGCATCTCTGAAATCCGAAAAATTCGGTACTTCCTTATTCAACGGCGAATCGGGATACCAGATATTGTTTACCCATAAAAAGTTGCTTCTGTTCGCTCTGTAATGGTCGGCTGCCGCCTTTCTCGCGTATTCCCTGACAAATCCCCTTACTTCCGCGATTTTCTGCGCCTCGTTCATGCTGTCGAAGCCGGAGGTTACCTCCACTTTCTTTTTATATGCGTCGAAATCGACAAGGTAAGCTATCTGTTTTGTGGCGGGATCCTCCGATTTAATCAGAAATCCGTCCGCGTTGTCGTCGCTTAAAACGAACTCCTGCACACTGACGTTGTAGCTGTCTACAAGGTCGTTATAGGTTGCGAGGTTTGCATATTGTGAATAGGTCGAAAACGCGCCGAATACCACCATGAATATTACGAGCGTTACAATCATCGGCAGACAGGCGCCGAACATAGAAATACCGTTCGCTTTCTGGAGCTCCATAACCTTCTGGCTGTACATAGCCTTGTCGTTTGCGTATTGCTTTTGCAGCTTTTCCATCTGCGGCCGCACCGCTTCCATCATAAGCGATTGCTTTTTCATTTTTATACGCGAAAAGATATCCAACGGCAGGGTAACGGTCTTTAAAATGAGCGTAAAAACAATAATCCCCACGCCGATAATGCCTATACCCTCTATAAGCCATTGAATTATCTTTCCTATCCAGTTCAAATCTATCATTCTGATTTTATCGACGGCGAAATCGATAAAATTTGTCGACAGATTTTCAAGCAAATTCATTGTTACCATATTTTCCGAAAAAGGTCATCTGACCCATTTTAATTTAAAAAAATTTTCGGGCGCGGGGTCGTAACCGCCTTTGGTGAATGGGTTGCACCTTAAAATGCGCCAGATCCCCAACCCCAGCCCTATAATAACGCCGTGATTGTTCAAAACGCGGAGCATATACTCCGAACACGTCGGGCTGTACATGCAGGTATGCTTTGAAAAATGTCTTTGGTAAAATATAATAAGACGCATCAGAAGCATTTTTATATACGGCCTGAAAACTCTTCGCCTTAAAAACCTGAAAAATTTTTTCAGTCCGCCGCGCGTGCGCCCATCTTTTTTATACATATTTCAAGACTCTTCAAGAATGCGGAATACGAATAGCTTTCCGCCACCTTCGGCATTATCACTACGGCAAAACTGCCCTTAACGTCCTTGCAGGCGCAGTCGAACGCCGCCCTTAAAAGCCTTTTTATTCTGTTGCGTTTCGTAGCTTTGCCGTGTTTTTTGGAAACGGCTACGCCCATTCTCGTCCTGTCCGACGGAATGTACAACATAGTAACAGCGGGGGAAAATACACGTTTTCCCCTGTTAAAAAGCTTTTGAAAATCCGTATTTTTTTTTAATCTTAAATAGTTCACCGAGCTTTATGCGGAAAGATGCTTTCTGCCCTTGTTTCTTCTTCTTTTAAGTACCTTTCTTCCTGCTTTCGAAGCCATTCTCTTTCTGAAACCGTGAACTTTGCTTCTCTGTCTTTTTTTGGGTTGATAAGTTCTTTTCATAAAATTTATTTCCTTTTGAATTAGTAGTTTATATAAATTTTACCCCTTTTTAAGGGGGCGCATTATTTAAGATACATTAAGTGCCCGCCGTTGTCAAGCGTTATTTGCCGTACGTACGGGTAAAATTAGGTACAAGCTGTCCTTTTCCTCGACGTTTTCGCATATGAAAGGTTGAATCTGGCTGTTGAATGACAGGGAAATTTTATCCTCTCTCAGAGCGTTAACCGCGTCGATAATGAACTTCGAGTTCATTGCAATCCTTATATCTTTACCCTCTATTTCCGCTTTGACGGGCTCCTGCACGCTGCCTATCTCGGAATTCGACGAAATTTCTATTTTATCCCCGCTGACGTCGAAGATAATAAGGCTGTTTTTGTCCCCTCTTACCAAAATCGCCGCCCTTTCTATGCTGGCCTTCAAAAGAGCCTTGTCCACTTTTACTGTAGTCGTGAAATCCCTGGGTATAATATTTTCTTTTTTTATGAAATCGCCGTTATACAGCCTCGAAGTGAGCACCGTGCTGTCGGCTTCGACGAGGATAATCCCCCTCTGCACGAAAATTTCCGTTTCGCCGTCGCCGTCGACCATTTTTTCGATTTCGTTAAGCGTCCTTGCCGGGCAGACTATTTCCATATCGCCGGTGGACGAAACCACTTCGCCTTTTACCGTCGCAAGCCTGAAACCGTCGAGCGAGGTCACGCAGATTTCTTTGCCCTTTATGACGAACTGGCAACCCTTTAAAATGGGGCGGGAATCGTCCGTGGCGCAGCAAAACGACGTGGCGCTTATGAATTTTTTCAAATCCGCGGTTTTAAGTTTAAAACTCTGTTCGTTTATTTCGGTATCCACCCGCGGGAAATCCTCTGCGGATAAAACCTGCATATCCGTCTGACTGTCGGCGTATATAATATCCATCTTTTTCCCGTCGGAGGATAAGGTAATCTGCACGTTTTCGAGCTTTTTTATAAAGTCCGCAAAGTATCTTCCGGGAACGCAAACTTCGCCTTCCTCGTAAATTTCCGCTTTGATAGTCTTTTTAATGGAAATTTCACCGTCGGTGGCAAGCAGAATAAGCTTGTCGTTTTCCGCCTTTATTTTTATGCATTCGAGGACGGGCGTTATAGTTTTGGTTGCGCACGCCTTTACTACTTTAAGCACAGCTTCGGATAAATCGATACCTTCGCAAACTAATTTCATTTCTGTTTTCCTCGTTATAGATTTTTTATTTTTTTATTAAAAAATTGAATAGTAATATTTATTATTAGAGGGTGTTTAATTGTGGATAATTTCTTTCAATCCCCGTAAACAAATATATAATAACAAAAATAAGCGCAAAAAGCAACCAAATTGACTATCAATAAGCTGTGGAAAAAAGTATATTTTTTTGTGCAAATCGTTGTTGACCGTTTGGGTATAAGTTGATAAACTTTCAAAAGTCGGCGGGGGCTTTAAAGAGGCGGAAGATATGAGGGTAAGAGGTATGAACAATTCCACAAAAATAAAGCGATTGTGGAAATTTTTAAATGTCGACAAAGTTTGTATTGTGTTTGGGATTATTTCGTGCTATAATTAAGCTATGAATTTTGATTATTACGAAAATTTAATTAAAAACGACTTTTCTTTCAAATTTCTGAAATTTGCCGAAATGCTGATAAATTACAATAAAATTTGTAATATTACTTCGGTTTCGGACGAAAAAGGCATATTTTACAAACATTTTCTTGACAGCGCAGTGGGTGAAAGCCTTTTTTCGAGGGGCGCAAGCATCGTCGAAATAGGTTCGGGCGGAGGATTTCCTTCCCTGCCTCTCAAATTTTTAAGGGACGATTTAAGCTTTACGCTTATAGAGAGCACGGGGAAAAAATGCACGTTTTTGAAAAGCGTTGTAGATAACTTTGGGTTAAAAAGTGTAAAAGTCGAAAATATTCGTGCCGAGGACGGCGCGCGCGATAAAAACATGCGGGAAAAATTCGATTTCGCCTGCGCGCGTGCGGTTGCAAGGCTGAATACTTTGTGCGAATATTGTCTGCCGTTCGTTGCGGTCGGCGGGAAGTTTATAGCATATAAAGGCGACAGCGGCGACGAAGTCAAGGAAGCGGAAAAAGCAATAAAAACGCTTGGCGGCGAGGTTGAAAACATTATTGAATACGAGTTGCCTTACGGATACGGAAAGCGCTCCCTCATAGTTATTAAAAAGATTAAAAACACTCCTTCCGCGTATCCGCGCGGGCTGGGTAAGGAAAGAAAAAATCCGCTTTAAACGGTAAATAAAAGTAGTTGGCGCAACGCAAATCAGCGTGCGCCGCAAAGGTTTGCGCCTATGTATAAAGTCTGCGCTTTCAGCGGTCACAGAAATCTTAACGCCTATCCACTCGACTACTCTCTTTTGGACAGAGTGACTGAAAACCTTATTAAGTCGGGGACGGAGAAATTCCTTTGCGGAATGGCGCTCGGTTTCGATTTTGCCGCTGCGGAATGCGTTATAAATCTTAAAAAAATGTATAAAATAAATCTTACCGCATGTATTCCGTGCGCCGACCAGAGCGCGGTATATTCCAGGGCAGGCAGATTGAGGTATGAAAATATTCTCGATTGCTGCGACGAAGTAATAACTTTGTCCGAAAGTTACACATCGGGCTGCATGCACGGGAGAAACAGATTTATGGTCGACAACTCAGACGTGCTTATCTGTTTTTTAAGGAAAAAATCCGGCGGGACTTTCTACACCTTTAATTATGCAAAAAAATCGGGTAAGACGGTAATAGAACTTTAAAAACAGCGGGTATTAATGCCCGCTGTTTGTTTTTTTTTGCTCTAAACGATTTTGCTCAATATGTCGTATGCGCCTCTTATGTTGGAATTCTGGATATAGTCGAGGATAAACGAAGTAACCCCTTCGGCGATTATTTCAGACATTTTATATATCATATTCAGCCTTGTTGCCGAGAAAAGGGAATAATTGAATAAGGATTGCTCGGCTATGATACCCATTATCGATACGTCGCCGACTTTTTCAAGTTTTTTGTTTGCTCCGCTGCCCGGTTTTAAGCCGCGGCGGCTTATTTTTATAAGCCCGATATCACCCGCAATCCCCACTGCGGCGTCGACTGCGATAATCGGGCTGTTCGGGTGGGTCATCTTCAAAAATTCGTTCATATACTTGACCTCGTGCGCGGTTATGGGTTTTGCAAGCGTGCCGTAAACATAGCAGTTAAGTCCGGACAGCGAATTTTTGAGCTTGGTGCCGGTGATAGGGCCGAGGCTGTCGCCTATGGAAAGGTCGCTGCCGATGCACAGTATAACGGGCGCAGCCGCGTCGGAGTCAACCATCTTTTTAAGCGTCAGACATACGCCGTTGGGCGCTAATGAATTATATAAGTTAAACGAATAGTCCATAAAATATTTACCTCGCAAAGGTTATTGACCCGTTTTTATTAAAATATAATAATTTTCAAGTATTTGTTATTAATTTTTTATAAATACTCAAAATATTAAGGGTTTATATTGCCTTATTTTATATAAATTCCACAAATTCACATAATTTTTTGTAATTGTGTACAATTTGTTGATAATTTAATGGTATAATCGCGCTTTATGTTTCACGTGAAACACTCTTTACATTAAAAAATTTGGTTGAATGTTTCACGTTAAACATTTTTTAACGATAAAAACAGTATAGCGCATAGCATTTTTTATACAATTTTAGCAAAAATAATCGAAAATCAAAGCGATTTTTATAGGTGAAAAACACATAAAAATTAAGTGAGAAGTTGTATTTTTTACCGTTAAACGCTTGAAAACCGTACCATAATATGGTAAAATAGCATTGTTATTTAAATTAAAGGAGACTGATTTTGAGTAAAAAGGGCAGAATTATTACTTGGGTCATCATAGGTCTGCTTATTATAGCAGTCGGCGTAGTGCTTGTTACCCAGCTTATGAATGGTGGCGCAAGAAAAATTACAAGGACGGAGTTTGAGCAATATATCGAAAACGCTCAGTACTTCGACGAGGAGCATAACCCCAACGTAGTCGACGGCGAGATACGCAGTAAGCTTGACGATACGGTGCTTGAGGGCTACAAAGTAAAAGACGGTAAAATCGTCACGGCAGACGATAAAGAAAGCGCTCTTACAGTAATATGGAAAGTGTCTACGAGCGGTTATGAATATACGGGGTACGTGCTTAACGATAAAGGCAATCATATCAAAGCGTATTACTGTTACGGCCCGTCGTCGTACGGCTCCGACAGCTGGGATTCGGCTAAGTTCGATAAATGGCAGTTCGAGCTCGGAATAGTAATCGACCAGGAAAACCCCAACGCGGGCAGCTGGGTTTCGACGGCTTTCTCCGTTCTGATGCTTGTAATCGTTTGCGTAGTTTTCTTCCTTATAATCCGTTCGTCAATGGGTGGCGCGGGCAAGGTGATGAGCTTTGCTAAGACAAAGGCGCGCGTTTCGACGAATATTAAAGTGCGCTTTGCCGACGTAGCGGGCGCCGAAGAGGAAAAGGTTGAGCTTGCCGAAATAGTTGAGTTCTTGCGTCAACCGAAAAAGTTCTCTGATTTGGGGGCGCGTATTCCGAGAGGCGTGCTTTTGGTTGGCCCTCCGGGAACCGGTAAGACGCTGTTTGCAAAAGCCGTTGCGGGCGAAGCGGGCGTGCCGTTCTTTTCCGTGTCGGGCTCCGACTTCGTTGAAATGTACGTCGGCGTCGGTGCTTCGCGTGTGCGCGACCTCTTTGAAATGGCTAAGAAGAACCAGCCCTGTATTATTTTCGTCGACGAAATCGACGCAGTAGGTCGTCACCGCGGCGCGGGTCTCGGCGGCGGCAACGACGAGAGGGAGCAGACCCTCAACCAGATACTCGTCCAGATGGACGGTTTCGAGTCGAACGAGGGCGTAATCGTTATGGCGGCAACCAACCGTGCTGATATACTCGACCCCGCGTTGACCCGTCCCGGACGCTTTGACAGACAGGTATACGTCAATCTTCCCGACGTTAAAGGCAGGGAGCAGATATTAAAGGTACACGCGCGCAATAAGCCGCTTGCACCCGACGTCAATTTAAGAAACGTGGCAAGACTGAGCGCGGGCTTCTCCGGTGCAGACCTTGCAAACCTTTTAAACGAAGCGGCTATTCTCGCCGCGAGGGCGGATAAAAAATTTATAACCAACGCAGAGCTTTACGAAGCCTTCGATAAGGTTGCTATGGGCCCCGCTAAGAAGAGTAAGGTCATAACCGAGCAGGATAAACGGCTTACCGCATTCCACGAAGCGGGGCACGCGATACTTGCAAGGCTTTGCCCCAACTGCGACCCCGTGCACGAAGTAACCATAATCCCCCGCGGGGCTGCGGGCGGCTTCACGATGATGCGGCCCGAAAACGACAGAATGTATTACACCAAAAGCTTCTTCCTCGACGATATCTGTATGGGCCTCGGCGGAAGAGTGGCGGAGGAAATTGTTATTAAGGAAATCGGCTCGGGCGCTTCCAACGATATCAAGCAGGCGACTAAGTTTGCGAGGGCGATGGTTACCGAATTCGGTATGAGCGACAAGCTCGGGTTAATCTGTTACAGCGACGATTCACAGCCGATGTTTATAGGCAAGGACATGGCTACGAGAAATTCATTCTCTGAAGAAACGGCTAAAATGATTGACGACGAAGTCCGCGATATTATTAAGACTCAGCATGAACGTGCCAGAAAGCTATTGACGGACAATCGCTCCATTCTCGACAATATGGCAAGGGTCCTTATCGAAAAGGAAACAATCTATACCGAAGAGGTTGACCTTTTAATGGAAGGAAAAACTTACGACGAAGTTATAAAGTATATGGAAGAGCATGAGAACGACCGTGCCACCAACCCGTTCAAAAAATACGAAAGTTAATCGGTTTCACGTGAAACACAGGGAATAATATGGGAAAAATTGTTGCGTTTACAAATAAAAAAGGCGGCGTAGGCAAAACGACCACAGCGGTGAATATGGCTGCATACTGTGCCGAATTCGGTAAAAAGGTATTGCTCGTGGACATCGACTCGCAGGGGAATGCTACTACGGCGTTGGGCTTTTCCAAAAGTGCGCTCAAAAAATCCGTTTATAACGTGCTTATAGACGGCGACCCTGCGTCGGCAAACATATTGCCGACGCAGGTAAAACTTTTGGATATTCTTCCCGCCAACGTGGATTTGACGGGCGCAGAGGTTGACCTCGTGTACAAGAGGAACCGCGAAAAGATTTTGAAAGAGGCTTTGGATAAAGTCAGGGCAAGCTACGATTACATATTTATCGACTGCCCGCCGTCGCTCGGGCTGGTTACGATAAACGCCTGGGTTGCGGCGGATTCGGTCATAATCCCGTTGCAGAGCGAGTATTTCGCTTTGGAGGGAGTAAGCCAGCTTATGAACACGATTGCCCTCGTCAAACAGCATTTAAACCCCAACCTGCAGATAGAGGGGGTCGTGATTACAATGTACGACGGCAGGGCGCTTATTTCAAAACAGATAACGGCGGAAATCAAGAAGTTTTTCAAAACGAGGCTGTACGAAATTATCATACCGCGAAACGTCCGCCTTGCCGAGGCCCCCAGCCACGGTAAGCCCGTTATGTTGCACGACCCGAAGTGCGTCGGTGCGAGGGCGTATAAGGCGTTGACGGAAGAGTTTTTATCGCATCAGAGATAACAAATATTTATATTGCGGCAGCTTTATACAATATAAGACAAATACCGGGAGGATATTATGGCAAAAGGATTAGGTAAAGGACTTGACGAATTGTTCAAGGATACGGGCGAGGCGTACGAGCATATATTCGAGCACCGCGGCGCGTTCGAGTATACCGAAGAAGAGCGTAAAAACGCGGAAGATATGCCGCTTGATAAGATTTCCGCCAACCCCAACCAGCCGAGAAAGAATTTTGACGAGCAGGCTTTAAGAGAGCTTGCCGACTCGATTAAAAAACACGGCGTTATAATGCCTATCGTCGTAAACGACAACGGCGACGGTACCTATATGGTAATAGCGGGCGAAAGGCGTTTCCGTGCAAGCAAGCTTGCCGGCAAAGATACGATCCCCGTTGTTATCCGCAAGTATAACGAAAGAGAAATAAAAGAAATTTCCCTCATAGAAAACCTGCAAAGGGAGGACTTGAACCCTATCGAAGCGGCGACGGCTATGAAACAGCTTATGACCGACTATAAGCTCACTCAGGACGAGCTTGCCGAACGAATCGGCAAATCCCGCCCGGCAATAGCCAACACCCTCAGGCTTCTGCACTTAACGCCCGAGGTCATGTCGATGGTGGCGGAGGGCAAGCTGTCCGCAGGGCATGCGCGTACGATAGTTTTGCTGCCCGCGGAGGAACAAATCAACTTCGCCAGCGAGGCGGTAAAAAACCAGTCGTCAGTAAGAGAGCTTGAAAAAAAGGTACGCGCCTACAACGTGCCTCCCGAAATCCTAGAAGAGCGCAAAAAGAAAAAGCGCGCGCTAGCTTCAATCGAGCTTAAACAGCTTATCGAGCGTATGCGCTTTGCTTTCCGCACAAAAGTCAGCCTTATCGGCACCGATAAAAAAGGCAGAATTTACATCGATTATTACTCCCGCGACGACCTCGAAAGGATATCCGAAATTCTTGATATTATCGATAAACAATAGATAACACATACGCCCCCGCAACTTGACAGCGGGGGCTGTTATTTGTTATAATATCGTTGACTTTGTAATATAATTATGTTATATTAATAATATTAATACAGTTAATACAGAACGGTAACGCAAAATAAATGAAAAAACTATCCAAAAGCGCAAAAAAACAAATATACAATATTGCATTTCTGCTACTGCTTGTCGCGGTAACGCTTACCGTTCTTTTACTGAGCTATCAGGAGCTGAATTTCGGCAATATCTTTGCCTTTATCAAGAGCAGTAAGTGGTGGCTTTTAATCCTTTCGGTTGTCTGTATGGTTATGGGCATAGTGTTCGAGGGGCTGAGCCTTTTTATAATCAGTCGCAGCCTCGGGCACAGAACCCGTCTTTTGCCGTCGGTTGCGTATTCGTCGGCGGATATTTACTATTCCGCGATAACGCCGTCCGCCACAGGCGGTCAGCCCGCTTCGGCTTACTATATGGTGAAAGACGGAATGAGCGCGGGTACGGCTTCGTTTACGCTGGTCATGAACACCGTCGTTTACACGGCTTCGCTCGTCGTTTTGACTGTAGTATCTTTCGCAATAAAGCCTCAGCTTTTTTCGGAATTCGAGTTCTGGCCGAAGTTTTTCGTGATTTTAGGGGTAGTGATACAGTCTGCGCTGTTTGTTTTGCTGTTTTTTTGCATGACGTTCAATAAGGCGCTCAAAAAAGTCTGTAACGGTATAATCACTTTACTTACCAAAATGAGAATAGTGAAAAACCCGGAAAAGTGGCGCAATAAGGTCGAGGTGGAAGTCGGCAAATATGCGGAGTGCTTTCAGCAGTTCAGGAAAAAGCCATTCGTATTTTTTATCGCCTTGATTTTCAACGTCTGTCAGCGCGTCGTAAGGGTGCTCATTTCATGCTGTATCTGCATCGCCGCCGACCCGCAGGCGCCGTTCTGGGATATTTTCGTTTTACAGTCGTTCGTTACCGTGGGTTACACCTCTTTGCCCATGCCCGGCGGCGTAGGCGTGTTCGAGTATCTCTACGTGCACATTTACGGGCTGATATTTACGGATACGGCTTTCATACTGTCGTCGATGATGGTAATGCGCACGGTTTCGTATTATTTAAGCATAATCGTAAGCGGAGCAATAACGCTTGCATTCCATACATGGTTGCTTCGCAGAAAGCCGAAAGAGATTGAAGAGGTTGAACTGCCCGAAGTGGAGTGCGAACTGTTGACAAAGGGCGAAAGCTCGGACGGGCAGGAGCAGACGGAGGATAAAGAAAATGAAGAATACGTGTAAAGCTTTCGTAGGTTTTTGGCATTACGGCGTCATACTTACATATTTATCGGTAATATCGGCGGTTGTCGGCATATGCCTTTCGGCAATGGGTTATCCGTTTTTCGGCGGGGTAATCTGCCTCTGGATTTCCGGCGTGTGCGACGCTTTCGACGGGGTCGTCGCAAAGACGCGGCGGGGCAGAACAAAAGAGGATAAAATGTTCGGCGAAAGGATAGATTCCTTATCGGATTTAATCGCGTTCGGCGTTGCGCCCGTAATGATAGGCTTCGGAATGGGCTTGCACGAATGGTATTATCTGATAATTTTCGTCCTTTACGTGCTTGCCGCGCTGGTAAGGCTTGCGTATTACGACGTCACGGAGGAAATCAGGCTGCAGGACCCTAACAGCGGCGAAAGGAAGTCGTTCGAGGGGCTGCCCGTAACCAACGCGGCGATAGGAATCCCCATTTTCTATCTTCTGGCTATAATGTTCCGCCCCCTGGGCGGAAGTTTGGGGACGCTTGTCCCCAAACTCGTAATGGGTTTTGCATATCTTTTAGTGGCGTTTTTGTTCGTATTCCGTTTCAAAATGTTCAAGGCTAAGGTTCGTGGGCTTGTCATAGCGATTTCTATTGTTACCGCAATTTGCCTCGGATTGCTGTTTATAAACATTTACGTATTCGACGGGCTGAACGTGGTGTTTACAGAGTATTTCGTTTAAAAAAATGGTTTATACCTCATCACCGCTTCGCAAGCTTCGCGGAGCTTCCCCAAAGGGGAAGCTTTAAATATGGATAAAATTTTGCCTCCCCCTCGTAAACGAGGGGGAGGTTTTTTTTCACAATTTAGCCTTCTCCTTTGGAGAAGGTGTCTTCGCCGTGAAGGCGCGGACGGATGAGGTATTTTTTATAATAAAATCACTAATAAAAAAGAAGCTATACCCAGCCCCAGAACGGTCGCCATGGCAATCCAGAGGCTTTTCGTGCCGAACTTGATTTCCGCCGCCTGTTCGGGCGAAAGTTTTTTGCCCTTTTCGCCGTACTTCTCTTTCGACAGCTCGCGCATGCGCTCCACTGAAAGGTCGAATATTTCGGAAAGTCTTTTAAGTATTTGCTCGTTTTCGGGTACGGACGATTTTTCCCAACGCTGCACGGCGGACTTCGAGGAGTAAACCATCTGCGCGAAATCGCGCAGGGAGTAGCCCCGCTCGCTTCTTAAATCTCTTAAAAACCTGCCGTCAATCCTGTCCATACGCACTATTATATGCCTTTTTTGCACGTTTTGCAAGCAAAAAGCGGTGCGGGACAAAAGCGGGACGGCTTTTCGCCCCTTTAATATTGACAAAATGCCGCTTTAATGCTAAATTGATAACAAGGTCAATACCTTAATAATTTTTAAAGGGGAATTTTTATGAAAAACACAAACGCAAACGTAACAAAACAACTGACGATTTTAACCTCGGTAATTCTGTCGCTGATTTTTGCATTTGCCGTAAGTATTTCTTTTATTGCCATAAACAATAAAAAAGACGTTTTTACGGTTTGCAACGACGACGAATATTATTCCGAAACGACTTACTTTTTAAACGAAAAAGAGTACGAAAAGTATCTGCGGGAAACGGGCACTGAGCGGGACGGCGAAAAGTCGGCGGCAAAAAGGGCAGCTTCGGCTGAACAGGACGGTGAAATATTCGTACAGGCGGCGGTTAAAAAAGTATGGGTTGCGGAGGCTAAGGACGATAGCGGCAACGTCGTAAACAGCAGGTTAATGAAAAAAGCGGAAATCGATAAATTTGAAGATAAAGATTATGGAACTCTTGCAACTGGAGGAACAGAACCTCCTGAATTTATTGGTGAAGATAGCGAGAGTAAGTATTTATTAGATATTAGTTTGAGGGTATTGTATGACCAGTATGAAAATATGTATTTAGTCTATGGCTATGCATATTGGGAAGATAAACTTGTATGGTCATGGGATAATGATGAAGCAGCGGAAGAATATTATGATGATTATATAGCTGTCACATGGGGAGGAAAAAATTTAAATGGCGATAAACCGTCAATTTCTGGTATATACTATAATGATAAAGAAGTTACTTTTACTCAGCAACAATCAGATGCTTATGTTGGACATCTTTGGCGTTTTAAAGAAAAATCCGGTTGGATGGGTAAAGAACTTAAAAGAGCTGAGGCAATTGTAAACTTAAAAAGAGAAGGTACTTTAACTGGTGATTATACTGGGGTAAAACTGACTTATATACATACATATGATGAGATTGATTTGAAACCAACTATTTCTTTGAATACAAAGCTCGAATTAGCAGCGTCTGTAAGTATTGCAGCAGAAGAGAATAATTGGCAAATAGAAATATCCATAGGTGGATTAGCATATTAAATAAGGATTTGAAAAAATGAAAAAAAATAGTCAAAAAGGTTTAACTAAAAGAAATAAACTTTATTTAGCAAATGGAGTATTCTTCGGGGTACTTATAATATTTTTAGTTGTATTTACGCTTTTCAGTCATGGGCCATTGAGTCTTAAAAGAGTGTTTATTTATATACTTATACAGTGCGCGTTTACTTTAATGACGCTTATAGTGTATTATCTGTCGATTATGGCGGACGCTTTGGACAGGGGCTACAAAAAGGAAGAGGATAAAGAAAGCAAAGAGGATAAAAAGTAAATCCTCATCACCGCTTCGCAAGCTTCGCGGAGCTTCCCCAAAGGGGAAGCTTACAATATTGACAATATAATAGCCTTCCCCAAGTAGGGGAAGGTGTCCGCGCCGTGAAGGCGCGGACGGATGAGGATGACCCCCATCAGTCCGTAAACGGACAGCTTCCTCCTTAAAAAGGGGGAAGCCTCAAATATGGGTAAAATTTTGCCGCGCCTCGTTATCGAGGCGCGGCATTTCGTTTGAATAATTAAGATACGCGGATGCAACGCCGCGTTGCTTACATTAAAGCTTTACCCTGCGCGGTGCCTATCACGGTGAATACCTGTATTTCTTCGCCGGTTTTTGCGTCGACGTAGATATAGTAGGTGTTGCCGCCGTAGGTGCCGTAAAATTCGTAAGCAAGCACTTCTTCGTCGTCAAGGGGAATAACCGTCAGGCGCGAGCCCTCGGTTTCGAATTGTCCGTTGAGCGCGCTTTCCGCTTCGCTTTCGGAAATCGAAGCTTTGTCAAGCGTCCTTTCGGTGTGGTTCAGAACGTAGGAAAGCCCTTCCATACCAGTTACAATCCCGCGTTCCTCGCAGACCTTAACTTTAATCATATCGGGGTATATAACCACGCCGTTCTGTTCGTAAGCGAAATTGAGGTTGCACGTTGTGCCGTTTTCGCTCGTCCAGACGGCTTTCATGTTATCGAAGCCGAGCGAATTCAAGAAGTCCTGAGCGATGTCGATACATCTGTCAACGTCGAAATTCTTCTGCGAGCAATCTTTATAGCTGTTGAACATTACCACTTTGCCGCCCTTTTTGGAGAGCTGCGCCGCCATTTCGCCGTCGTTTGTGGTAAGCACTACGTTGTAGCATTCGAGCTGCTTCGCTACCGTTTCACCGGTGCAGCGCACGTCGCTTACGTTGTATTTTGTAAAGTAGCCGCGCGCAAGCTCTTCCGCCTTGGTCGCGTTGATTTCTTCAAGCGCTTCGAGGTTCTTGGGGCTTACCTTCTTTATGCTGTCGCTGAAAGGCCCGTCGTTGATTTCCTTGGGCGTTTCAACAGAGTTGTTCTGTAAATCGCCGAACGACTTGAACATAAGGTTGTTTTCCTTGCCCTTCATTGCGCTTATGATATCCTTTTCGGAGCAGCAGGAGGCAAGCTCGTTCAGTATGCCCTTCATCTGCGTGTTTACTTCGTACATATATTCGATGGAAGCTTTCTGGCTTTCGGTAAGCTTCTCGCCGCGTGCGACCGCATAAAGCATCGACTGCGCGCTGTCGCCCATTTTGTTTACAAACGAAGTCATGTTCTGCGTAAGCTGGGTTTCGACGGGCATTCTTTCGAGAATGGTTTCCGCCATTTCGCTCTCTATCGCAATCTGCGTCAAAAGCTTTACCTGGTCGGAAGAGGAGTTGGATACCCTCGCTTTTGAAAGGTTGGAGTTGAGGTTGTCCACAACCGAGTTAAGCTCGTATACGGACTGCGTGTGAACGCCCGCCATATTCGCTTCCATACCGTTCATATTCATCCAGCCCAAGGTCATCATAGTGCCGAGGGCGAGGGTGGTTACGCCGAGCGAAATAACCGCCGCCAGCCAGCCGCCGAAGCCGGGTGCGTGCTGTCTTTCCTTGCGGTTTGCGCGCTTTTCCGCGCGTACCTTTAAGCGGTGTTCGCGGCGCGCCTGTCTTTCGGCAGCCGCGGCTTCGCGCTTTGCAACCCTTGCTTCGGTCTTTGCCTGACGCTCCTCGGCTTTGCGCTGCATGCGCGCTTCCTTTGTTTCGTGCTTCAACATATCCTTGCGCTCGCGTCTTTTTTCGCGGCGTTCGGCGCGTTTTTCCTTGAAAGCCGCTATCGCGTCAAGTCTTTTCTGCTTGTGCTCGAGCTTCTTTTCAAGCCTACGCTGTTTCTTTTCCGCCTTGATTTTAGCCGCCTGTAACTTCTTTTCTGCGCGCGCCTGTTGTTTTTTAAGCTTCTTTTCACTCAATTTCTTTGCGGGCTTGCTCTTTTTAGCCGGCTTTTCCGCTTTCTTCGTATCAGCCTTACGGGTTTTTGTCGCGGCGGTTTTCTTGCCCGTAACTTCCGTTGCGGACTTTTTTGCTGGCTGTGATTTTTTTGTTTTTGTCGTCTTTTCGTTTTTGCGCGTAAGCTCTTCGGCTTTTTCCGCGCCGCTGGAAACTTTTTTACTCACTTAATTGACCTCCTTAAATTGCAAATACGTGTTTACCGATAGTGGTAACCGTCTGTCTGTTAAAAATCCAAGAGCTCGTAGCCACCGCGGGGTTGTAGTAGTATAAGCAACCGTAAGTGGGATCCCAGCCGTTCATTGCGTCGGAAGCGGCGTTCATAGCCGTCTTGTCGGGTTCGAGATTGATTTGCCCGTCGGATACTGCCGTAAATGCGTGCCTTTGGTAAATAACGCCGGAAATGGTGTTCGGGAACTGCGACGAAGCAACCCTGTTAAGGACTACCGCGCCGACCGCAACCTGCCCCGTATAGCTTTCGCCGCGGGCTTCCGCATATATACATTTTGCAAGAAGATACAGGTCGGAATTAGTGTAGTTCGAATTGTTTGACGACTGGTTATTTTTTTTGTCGTCTTCGAGTACTTTAACCGAATCATTCATTCCCAGAGCCTTGTAGGTTTCAATTCCGGCAACGCCGTCGGGGGTAAGTCCGTTCTTTCTCTGGAAGGATTTGACGGCTTCCACGGTGCCTTTGCCGTAAATTCCGTCTACCGCGCCCGAATAATAACCCCATTGTTTAAGGCGTCTTTGAAGTTCTTTAACTTCACCGCCGCTTGCTCCCTGCCTTAAAACCGCGGTCTGAACGTAGGGCGAAGAGGCGTAGTCTTCGTTTGTATAAACAGTGTTGAATACGGCCGTGGTCGCTCCGACGGCGGCTATCGCCATGGTTGCCAGACCGATTCTAAGTGCTTTTTTCATTTTTCCTCCTTGCTCCCCTGACGGCGAGCGTAATATGTTTGTATCGTTGCAATTATTATGAATAATATAAAAAAAGTTATTCACGCAATTTTAAGTGCGAAAAACCGCTGCCCCGAAACGATAGCGGGGCGGCGGTAAAATCAAGCCTTATTTTTTTATAAATTTGTTTATAATATCCATTATAACAGAACGGTACTGTACGTCGGCAGTGCCCGAGGTGAAGCATAAGGGGGGATAGATAACGCACCACCAGTTGTCGCCCGTGCCCGTGCCGAGCTCGATTATTAGCGCATCGTAAATTCCGCTTTCAAGGGTTAAATCCCCGTAAACGCGTGTGGGAAAATTTTCCGCGCGCACGCTTGCCCTGGAAGTGTAATTAAAGCCGTTTTGTTTTAAAACACGGTCGCAAACCTTTTCTATCTCGGGCAAAATTCCGCCTATAACTTCCATAGCCGTCTGTTTGTCGGTGCAGCGGGCGGCGTAGGGGGTGATAAATTTTACGACCTCGTCTTTGACAGTGTATTTAACGCTCTGGTCAATCTGTTCGTTTGAGTTTGCGCGGACGTGTATTCTCAAATAGTCGTTCTCTGCCTGCGCGTTCTGTGCTCCGGCGGCAAGAATGACCGTTGCCGCTATCGCCGTAAAAATAAGTACTAAAACTAATAATTTTTTCATAAATTCACCTTACACGTTTTTTATTGACGCAGGTGAAAATATTTATACGTTCATTTCAAAAAATTTTTTATCAGTCCTTTTTGACAAGCGCGGCTAATTTCAAAAGCAGTTCAAGCATTTCAAGATAAAGCCACATAAGAGTGGTGACAAGCGAAAACGCCGCAAGCCATTCGTATTTTTTGTCCGCTCTGTTTTCTTCAAGCAACTTCATATTGTTCAGGTCGACCAGAATCATAAAGGAAGCCAGAAGCACCATAACCGCGCTTATTGCAAGCTGCAGCCAGATATTGTTCATGACTGCGGCGAAAACGGGTACGAATAAAGAGAGTATAAAACCTAAGCTTTCAAGTAAAATAATACTTATAAAGGCTATCAGTACGAATTTTACGAAATTGTTCGAAAGTTTTTGACCCAGAAATCTGAATACGCCCCAGGCTGCTATTAAACAAAGCAAGGAGAACAAAAAATAAGCCTTTTTGGTCTTTCTCCATTAGCTTTGAAGAAGCCAAGCAGTATCGTCGCAAATTTCTTAATGTGCTAACGCGCGAATCCCAATGGGAAGAAATTATTGTGGACGTATATCTCTAACAAAATAAGAGCCGATGCAAATTGTATCGGCTCTTAATAATAAAACATTACAATTTAATATTGGCAATTCACAGGAAGCCGCACGATAATTTTCGTGCGGCTTCTTTTCGTTTAAAATAAAATAATATTCAGAAAGGAGATAAATCAATGCAATACAAAGAATGGTTAAGGGAATGGCTCGAAAGCTATGTCAAACCTTCGTCTAAACAGAAAACATACATCAGGTACTCGGAAATAGTATCTCAACATATTGTCGGATCGCTTGGCGATTATGAGATGTGCGAACTCACGCCGCTCATCTTGCAACGCTTTACAACGGAACTTTTGCAGAGCGGAAACTTGAAAACGGGCAAGGGGCTGTCGGCAAATTCAGTGAATGGCATAATAACCGTTATTCAGAACTCGTTGAAGGTTGCTTATGCGATTGGACAAATCTCAGAGTACACAGCGGACAAAATCAAACGACCGAAAGCAAGAGAAAAGCAGGTAACTTGTTTTACGCCTACCGAACAGAAACAAATCGAACAAGCGGTGTTGAACGGAAAGAAGGCAAAAATGTTCGGTGTGGTGTTGTGTCTTTATACCGGATTGCGTATTGGCGAACTGCTTGCTTTGGAGTGGAGTGATATAGATTTTCAAAAGGGCATAATATCGGTATCTAAATCTTGCCACGATGGTAAAGACGATAATGGTCAGTTCGCCCGCATAACAGATACGCCCAAAACGGAAACTTCGGAAAGAGAGATACCGTTCCCGAAGCAGTTGATCCCGTATTTGCGGAACTTAAAGAAAGATAGTAATTCCGTTTATGTGATCGCGTCCGATTCGGATAAGCTCATATCCGTTAGAGCATATCAGCGTAGCTTTGAATTGTTCTTGAAGCGTCTACATATTCCGCATAAAGGCTTTCACTCGCTTCGACACACGTTTGCTACTCGCGCGCTCGAATGTGGAATGGATGTTAAAACACTGTCTGAAATACTCGGACACAAAAACGCCAATGTAACGCTCAATAGATATGTACATAGTCTTATGGAACATAAGCGCGAGATGATGAATCGCTTGGGCAAATTATTATAAAAAATGGCTCACGAATTATGAGCCATCTATTGTTGTAATAGGGGATTTAATTTCCTTTATTATAGCAAAATAAGCCGTCAAAGTCAACGGCTCAAAGTTATATTTTTGTCTTACGTTAGTTTTTAGGTGTACAAAAAGCACGGTTTTGTTCACCTATTACAACAATAGGTGAACAAAACGGAGAGAGAATTATCATCTAATTGACTATGGATATATACCGCGTTTCATTTATAGGACATCGAGAAGTTGACGATTTTTTCTTTGTAGAAGATCAAGTGGATTCTGTTGTTAGAGAGTTGATAAACTCAAAAGAGTACGTTGAGTTTTATGTTGGTCGTAATGGCGAATTTGACACTATTGTAGCTTCCGTAATTAAACGAGCAAAGCGAGAGCTGGGTGAACATAATAGTTCATTGATACTTGTTATACCGTATCCGGTTGCGGATATGGAAGCGTATGAAAATTACTATGACGAGGTGGAGTATCCAAGAGAACTTCATAAAGTGCACTATAAGTCTGCCATAACAAAACGCAACGAATGGCTTGTAGAAAATTCCGATATGCTTGTAGCCTATGTAGTACGCGATTATGGTGGTGCGGCACATTGTTTGAATAAAGCGATAGATCGCGGAATTGAAATCAAGCGTGTGGATAATATATACCGACTAAAAGTACCTATACAGGTCAGTAAAACCTTTTTTGCGTGGGTAGTCGGAACGCAGGGCAAAATGCGGATTCTTACACCGCAGACCGTGCGCGAACAGTTTAATATATTTGTAGCCAAGATAAAAGAAGAATATTAAACAATACTCTCGATGAGTAATCGGGAGTATATTTTTGCAAAAAAGTTGTTCAATGTCGTTTTATAGACGTTGAAAATTTGAAACATTTGTTTGTATATGGTATAATGCGCTCACAATCTAAATTGAACGCACCGTTCAATTAAGGAGTTGATACAGATGAGAACACTCAACCCAAATACTTTAAGTAAAATGGAGAAGTACATTAAGGAATACCAAGCGGATAACGGAAGATCGCCGAGCTATCGGAACATTATGCACTATATGGGTATGAGTTCGCTCAACCTTGTTCAGCGGTATGTGCTTGCTTTGGAGAGCGAGGGCAGAATACAACGGACACGGCTCGGCAATATAGAGATTCCGTCAAGATTCGATAAAGGCGAAACAACAATTGCGCCGCTTATCGGGGCGATTGCTTGCGGAGAGCCGAGCTTCGAGGTTGAGCATATTGAGGACAGCTTTGAATTGCCGCGTTCGCTGTTCGGTAGCGGAAAGCTGTTTATGTTACACGCGAGCGGTAACAGTATGGTAGAAGCAGGAATCAACGACGGCGATCTGATTGTCTTACGAAAGCAAGACCACGCAGACGACGGAGATATAGTCGTAGCCTTGACAAACGGTAACAATACGTTGAAACGCTTGTATCATAGGAATGGCAAAATCGTCTTACACCCCGAAAATAAGACTATGAAAGATATTATCGTCAACAACTGCGAAATACAAGGTATTTTAGTGGGTTGTATTAAAACTTATTAAATCGGTATTGAGTTGCGCACAGCCCCGTTGCAACTGAATATAAATTTTATCGGACAAGCATTGACTTACTACGTTATTGGAAACCCAGACCGTAACAAAGTAGTTAGTTAAATTCAAGGGTGCTTGCCTATGGGAAATGGAGGTATATTGCTATGAGATTTGTTATGTGTCCGAAATGCGGAAAACGGCTTTGCAAGGGCGAAGCAGGAACAAAAGTGGAAATCGAGTGTCCGAAGTGCGGCGAGTTTGCTTCGGTCATTATCAGTGATGACAGTATGCACATAAGCAAAAAGCCGATAGAGGACAAGCCTTTACGCCAACGCGCCTAAAAAGGTGCAATTCACTACATAAGAATATTTTGGGCGGTGAGATTCCGTTGAATGTCGCCGCTAACGTCTTGTTATGAGATTGGACTTGATGAGATAGGTCAAGAGGAGTCTGACAGACAGATAATTCCTGCATAGGGTGATTCTGTTTGTCAGGCTTCTTTTTTGTTGCCGTTTTTGCCCGATTGCTTGGAGTTATCCACGCAGTCGGGCATTTTTCATTGGGCGAATCGTCCGATTGCGATTTTCAAAAACGAAATCAAAAATCGGAGGATTTAATTATGGAAAACAACGGCAAGAGATTTTATCTCACTATCAGAGGGCAAGAAGTAGAGGTCAGCGAGGAAGTATACCGCGAGTACAAAAGACCGGATAGAGCGGAACGCAAACGTAAACAACGGATGTGGCGATGCTTAATACCGCGTGAGAAAGCGAGTAAATCGTTTTTGAAACGCTGTACACACGATTGCTCGAACTGTCCGTATGGGCGGCAAGCCAAAAACAGTGTAGTGTCTTTGGATACACTAAAAGATTCGGGGTACGAGGAAGAAGATGTTAAGCAAGATCCCGAACTGAATTTTATTGCCGAAGAAGAAAGACGAGAACTATATGCCGCCATTAAGCATCTTACGCCAAGACAACAAAAATTAGTGCGGTTTATCTATTTTGAAGAAAAAACACAAGAGGAAGTAGCAGTAATTTTAGGCATATCGCAACAAGCGGTAAGTAAAGCTCTCGGAAAAATTTTAGCGGAATTAAAAAGTTTTTTCTGAAATTTGGTTGTGAAATGCAAAAAAGTGTCCTAGGAGAAGTGAAGGGGTAAGAACATTACCACCGAAAGGCAAGGAGAAAGGGCAAAAATGAAACTCAATATAGACGAGTTTGAAACCTATGCGATAGAGCAAGGTTACGAGAGCGGAACTGAACTGTTTGAAACTCTCGGTTATACGGCAGAAGATTATGAGGACTACAAGGACGGTAAGAACACTACCCGTGAAATGTTAATGCGCTTGTATACGGATATAGGCGCGGCAGATGTGGTGGGCTTCGTGGACTTCGGCAGGTACGAGTGGGAAGAGAACATTGACTTATTCGACAAACTGTAAAACACACTTGGGAGGTACATAAATGAAATTAAAAATCGACGAGTTTGAAAACTACGCAAAACGTAACGGCGTTAGTCCGCGACTAATGTTGCAAAAATTGGGCGGCGGCAGGTTAGCGTATAAACACTTGAAAAACGGTTGTGCGCTCGGTTACGAGCTTACAAAAGAAATGTACAATGCGTTGGGCGAGTGGACTTTTCTTTCAATTGTAGATATGGAGGAGGAAACGATAGATGGCTTCAAAGCAAAGTATATCATTATCGGCAACAAACTCTGTTAAAGCGGCGGAAAACATTTTGACGGACGGGTACGCACTTAAAAAGTACAAGCTGAAAAAATGGATATACGACAACGACCACACGCAACCCTATGTCGCAAAGGCTCTCGGACTTTCGCCCGACGAGTTCAAGCGCAAACTACGCGAACGCGACAAATTCAACCGTGAGCAAATCAAGAGCCTTGTGTATCTTATGGGCGCAAAAGCCGCTTTCGAGGTTTTGTACTTTCCGTCTAACCGCAAGCGCAAAAAAGTGTGGTGGCAGGTGTTTGGAAAGTACAAAGAAAAGGAGGAATTAAATGAGTGAGAACAGGTTGAGCAACCGTAACGCGGCTATACAAGAAATGCTCACGGACGGAGAGCAGATACAAAACTTTTACCGTTTCGTAGCACAAAATCCGCACATCAGTCTGCACGACGCTTGTCAAATCATCATAAGCCGCCCGAACGCAGGCGTTTGTTATTCGTTCGAGGAGTGGAACGCAATGGGGCGGCGCATAACGCGCGGCAAAAAAGGAGTGCCGTATTATGATGCGGACGGGTATAAACAGTTCGTTTTCGACGCGAACGATACGCACGGAGAAGAAAGATACAAAAGGCTTGTTTACCCTATAAAGCGTTTGCTTGACGGACTCGACGCGCTGAACGGCACGGGGATGGCGACAGACTTGCGCGGAGATTATCGTAAGATCCACGTCGGTGTTGCGACCTACTTGCAAGAGAACGGATACTTCACGGATGACGAAGAACGTAACCGACTTATATTAGAGGGCGTAACGTATTCGTTGTACAGCAAGACGGGCTTCCCGAAAAGCAACGGAATTACTATGCACGGTATGACGGGCGACCTTGCGGACAACGCACAGTTGTTCAAGGATGTCTGCGGCTTTGCCGATTTTCTGTACACGGAAATTGAAGAAGCGTATGTACGCAAACAAAACGAAGTCAAAGTCATTGACGACGTGGACGAAGAAACAGTATCTGACGAGCCTATAATTACCGAGAAACCGACCGAACCCGTTGCACAAACGGAAACGAAAGTCGAGCCGCAAATACCGCCGTTTTACAAAGAGTATTTGACCGCACAGGATAAATACCCGAAAGCAATCGTTTTGACGCGCTTGGGCGACTTTTATGAGATGTTCGGCGAGAGTGCGAGAAAAGCGGCAGATAAACTTGATTTAACACTTACGGGACGAATTGTTGGTGCGGAACGTATACCGATGTGCGGTGTGCCTTTTCACGCAACGGACGCATATATCGAAAAGCTATTGGAACAGTATTCCGTTGTTGTGCTTGAAAAGGACAAAGAGCCGATTTATATTCAGTCTTACGCTGAAACGATTGAACAAAACGCAGAAGCGGAAAAGCCTACGCCCAAACTTATCGAAGCAGATGATGACGAAGATAGTCCGTTCGACAGCGACGAACAGTTTGAGCCGGACGAGGACGAAGAAGATTACGACGACGGTTTGAAGAATTGGGGTACAAACACGGACTATGACGAATATATCGACGACGAACAAGAGGAGGAAATCGAACAAGAAAAAGAAAATCGTCCACAGACGAAGCCGAAACAGAGCAAACCTATACAGAGTCGCAAGCGCAAGGAAAAACCGCAACTGTCATTGTTTGATATGCTCGACGGTAAGACACAGGAAGCCACGCCCGAAGAACAAGTTAAAGAGTGGGGGATAAAATACGGCGGCGGTACGGCAGATAATAAATATCGCCTTTTTGAAGCGTATAAATCAAACCCGACCGAGAGCGACTTTATCGAATTGGTTAAGAAAGAGTACGGCGGTCATTATGGCGCATATATGGGGGATAAGGAATTGCAATGTTCGAGCAAAGGTGTAACCTTTGCGTTCAGATACAAAGACCATCCCGAAAATGACGTTATTGTGCGCCTTGATTGGAAACAGCTTGCCTATGGTATAGCAGACCTAATCGACGATAACAACTACTTTACCGACGAGCAAGCCGAAGAATACATCTACTATTATGCCGAGCGGCACGGTAGCGACGAAGAACGAATCAAAGCAATAGCAGACAGCGCGATACGCCGCTTTACAAAGCGCAATCGTGCTAACGGCGAACGCGATATGTTTTTCAGTTGGCTACACGCCGACTACAAGTTCCTTAACGACCACGCAAGAGAGCTTGAGCAAGAGTTGAACACACGCGCCGAGCTTGAAAACGCAAGGATAGAGGGCGACCAAATATATCTAACCTTTGCAAGCGAAAAAGAGCTTACGCCCGAACAGATAAAGATAAAGGCAATAGCGGACGCGATAATCAAAGAAGGAACGGGAAATTCCTATGAGGGGAATTGGATCTCGGACTATTCGACTTTCGGTGCAGACGAACAGTTTGTGCAAGAACATAAAAACGAAATTGCCGACGAGCTTGAAAGCCGTGAAGAAGTATCTGATGTAATGATTACCCCCGACGGGCTTGATGTCAATTACTATATGGACTTCGTTGTAAACGCGCTTGACGACGACTACGAAAAAGACAAGCCGAAGTTCAACCGATTCAAAGACTTATCGGCGGAAGATAGAGCGTATTTAGAGCGATATTCGGCGCGGAATATGCGAGAGCCGACAAATTCGATATGGGATGAAGTGCAGAGTTGCACGACGATAGCAAACGGTATCTACTCGGTATCGACAGCAGGACACGGCGGCATTATGATTTCCGCTGACCTTGCGCAGCATATACTTTCGCCAGAAGCATTGAAAATAGGTGCGCAATACGGCGGTTATCTTTGCTACGAGGAGGACAGCGACAGACGTGTAGCACTTCGTGAATTGTACGATAAAGGCATCTTAAAGCCTACAAACGAATACTTTACCCGTTGCTATGTGCGCAACGATAAAGCGGATGGCAAAGGCGAATTTGTACCGTTTAGCACGCTGACCGAAGAAGAAAAGAAAGAGTTTTTCAAAGGTTGGAGTAAAGACCTAAATGAGTCGTTGGCTTATTGGCACAAAGAATATTGGCAAGCACACGAGCAAACCGAGCAGTCGGTAAAACCCGTAGGCGAGAATACGGACTTAAACGCAGTCGGCTTCGACCAAAGCGAACTCGGCGGCGCAAAGGCAAGATTTAAGAGCAATATCGAAGCCATAAGACTACTTAAACGGCTTAACTTCGAGAAGCGTGAGCCGACGCGCGATGAGCAAAAAACACTTGCTAAATATGTCGGGTGGGGCGGCTTGGCAAAAGCGTTTGACGAACACGACGAAAAGTGGCGAAGCGAATATTGCGAACTTATATCGACTCTCGATTCCGAAGATTACGAGAAAGCAAAGGGTAGTGTGCTGAACGCGCATTATACGAGCAAGACGGTTATCGACGGTATGTATAAAGCGTTGGCGCGATTCGGTGTTAAAGGCAATAACCGCATATTAGAGCCGGCAATGGGAACGGGAAACTTTTTCGGGTTTATGCCGAAAGAGATGCAGGAGAACGCGCGGTTGTACGGAGTTGAGCTTGACAACATAACGGGCAAGCTCGCGCAAAAACTGTACCCGAAAGCGAACATCCAAATCAAAGGCTTTGAACAAACTACCTTCCCGAACAACCACTTTGATGTAGTCGTCGGCAACGTACCGTTCGGTGCATACACCGTTTACGACAGCGATTATGCGCGTCAGAACTTTTATGTTCACGACTATTTCTTGGCAAAGAGCATTGATAAGTTAAAGCCGAACGGCGTTATGGCGGTCATCACAAGTAGCGGTACTATGGACAAAATCAACCCGACCGTAAGAAAGTATCTCGCCGAACGCGCAGAGCTGATCGGGGCGATAAGACTTCCGAACAACGCATTTACGCAAACGGCAGGAACACAAGTCGTTGCGGACATATTGTTTTTCAAAAAGCGCGAAAAGCAGGCGTATGTAGACACGGAGAACACCGAGTGGCTTGCGACGGGTAAGACTGAACAAGGGTATGATGTAAACAACTACTTCATTAGACACCCCGAAATGGTGCTTGGCGAATTTGTACAAGAACACGGTATGTACGGTGCGTTGGATTTGACTGTTAAACCCGACGGGCGCAACCTTGCGGACGCGCTCGAAGAAGCTGTAAGTCGTTTACCCGAAAACTTTTATGTAACGCCCGAATATACGGAGAGCGCGGAAGAAGAAAGCACGGCGGTGGACTACAACGTAAAGCCGTTATGCTACAAAGCGCAAAACGGAAAACTGTATATGCGAGTGGGCGAAAGTATGGTAGAGCAAGAAATACCGACGCGCCCTGCGGATGCCTACGACCGTATTTGCGCAATGATAGAATTACGCAACGAACTACGCTACGTTTTGGACATACAGACAGACGGGTGTACGGACGAAAAGCTCAAAGCCGAACAAAGAACGCTCAACGCGAACTACGACCGATTCGTGCGCCGTTACGGAATTATAAACGGTCAGACGAACACAAGGCTGTTTAAGGACGACGGGGACAGCGCATTGCTATTCGCTTGCGAGAACTTGTCAGACGACAAGAAAACCGCGACAAAAGCGGACATATTCAGTAAGCGCACGATAAGACCGTATATATCGGTAACAAGCACGGACGACTGTTTTGAAGCATTGCAAATTTGCAAAAACGAGCGCGGCAACGTGGATATATCGTATATCGAAGAAATCACAAAAAAGGACTACGATACCGTACTTGCCGAACTTGGCGACGCGGTATTCCGCAATCCGTATGAAGTCAATCCCGACGACAAATATACGGGTTTTGAAACCGCCGAAGAATACTTGTCGGGCAAGGTCGTAGATAAACTTGCAACGGCAGAGAAGTACGCGGAAGTCTATCCCGACGGCGGTTACGAAAAGAACGTGCAAGCGTTGAAAGGGGTACAGCCCGAACAAATAAGAGCTTCCGACATAGCGGTGCGGCTCGGCGCGAGTTGGGTTGACGAAAAGTATTATAAGCAATTCATATACGAGCTGTTAGACTTGCCGCCGCGCTATACGGACGGGGTGCGCTTGTTTTATAATCCGCACGATTCGAGTTGGCGTGTAGATGTATCAATGTATATGCACGGTCAATCTTATATGAACGTAAACAAGGTTTACGGTACGGATCGCGTAAACGCCTACAAGCTCATAGAGGACTGTCTGAATTTGAGAGCGACGAGCGTATTCGATCCGATAAAGGACGGAAGCACAACACGCTACGAACTGAACAAGGGCGAAACGATAGCCGCGCGAGAAAAGCAAAACGCCATAAAGGAAGCGTTCAAGAATTGGATATACGCCGATCCCGAACGGCGCGAGGACTTGGAGAGAACGTACAATGCGAAATTCAACCGCATAAAACTACCGTCCTATGACGGAAGCTATTTACGTTTTCCCGAAATGAATCCGGCGATAGAATTGAAACCGCACCAAAAGAACGCGGTACACCGAATTATTACGAGCGGTAACACTTTACTGCACCACGTTGTCGGTAGCGGCAAGACCTTTACGATTTGCGCGTCGATTATGAAACTACGCCAATACGGGCTTGCAAAGAAGCCAATGATAGCCGTTCCGAATCACTTGGTACAGCAATGGGCGAACGAGTTTAGAACGCTCTATCCGAACGCTAAACTGCTTATAGCAAGCAAAGACGATTTGGACAAAAACAACCGTCAGAAGTTTGTGAGTAAGGTTGCAATGGGCGATTGGGATGCCGTTATAATCGCGCAATCGAGCTTTGCGAAGATACCCATATCAAGAGATAGGCAGATAGCGAAGATAAACGAAGAAATCGCGCGAATTGAAGAAACGGTTGAAGCCGTGCGTGAAGCGCAGGGCGGTCGTTCGGGCGCGGTCAAGAACTTGGAGAAAATCAAGCGGAACAAGGAGGCGCAACTCAAAAAGCTGACCGACGACAGCAAGAAAGACAACGTACTTATCTTCGAGAACTTGGGCGTGGACTACTTGTTTATCGACGAAGCGCACTACTACAAAAACAAATTCCTATATACGAAAATGAACAACGTATCGGGAATCAGTACGGCGGCAAGCCAACGCGCCAGCGACTTGGAATTGAAGTGTGAGTACATCAAC
>CANPBT010000006.1 GCA_947572415.1 uncultured Clostridia bacterium
ACATTTTTAACGAGCGTACTAAAAGTCCTTTATTTACTTGTTTTAATTCTCTTATTTTCACAACTATGCAGTTGCCAGTCTTCACGACTTACTTATTCCGCTTTAGCTCAGTCGGTAGAGCATGCGGCTGTTAACCGCAGTGTCGTTGGTTCAAGTCCAACAAGCGGAGCCATTCCGGTGACGATAGCGCAGAGGATCCACCTGTTCCCATTCCGAACACAGAAGTTAAGCTCTGCTACGCCAGAAGTAGTTGGGTTAACGCCCCGCAAGATACGGTAGTTGCCGGATTTCAATTAAAAAAGCCCGTTTTTATATCAAAAACGGGCTTTTTTCTGTACTTTTCGGCACTTTTTTGCTTATTTTTGCCCGTTTTATGCAATTTTATAATTTTGGCGGTTATGCAGTTTTATAAAGTAATTTAATTAAATTTTTAAGTTTTTTGCGGTGCTTTTATCGTTTTTTCGGAAATGTGTTTTTTTCTTGAAAACGACTTAAATACCGCTTTTATTTTGAATTTTGTCGCATGATTTTGTCGCATAAATTTAATAATTCAGCTTGTTTCCCTCACGAATTAAAAATTCGTCGGATAGGTCAGTATAGGCGTTTCCGAGTGCACCCAGCGAATGACCTACGAACTCATTTCTTGCAACGTCGGCTACTCCACATTCTTGACAGCGAGTGTAGAATGTTGTGCGTAAGTCATACAACTTGTGTTTAGGGAATAGCTTGTTGAACCTATCGCGTATAATACGAAGCGAAGAAAACTCTATCTTCTCCACGCCGTTAAGGTACGGTTTAAGCATAGGTGTTACGGGTATTTTCTTGTATTCAACTTTTCCGTGTTTACGCTTACTGTTAATAGCCGTTATAAAATCGCCGTCTAATTTTGCTGTTTCGTATTCGTTAGGGCGCATTCCGGTGTACAAAGCTATAGCAAACATTAAATGTTGCGGCGTTCCTGCGGTGGAGGAAAGAAGTAGTTTTTCTTCCTCTTTCGTGAGCGCAGAACTGTGTTGCTGTTCGTGCTTTGTGTGGAAAACCATATCCATAGGATTGCTATGTATAATGTTGTGCTTGACCGCCGCTTTGAAAATCATATTCAAAAGCGAGTGAACGTCGTCTGCAGTCTTGCCTTTACCTTGCTCGTCCAACCTGTCTAATAAATCCTGACATTGTTTAGGTGTAACCCTCTTTAAAGGTATCTTTTCAAAGTGCGGGTAGATATGGTTTTTATACTGATTCAATCCTATACGCAAAGTTTCGGGCTTCACTTTTCGTTTATAGAAATTCTGAAAATAGTAGTTAGCAAACCCGTCCATTGTCGAGGGAATAGCGGGAACGGAAGTGGTTCCGTATTTTTCTAAATCGTTTAGCTTATTAATAAATTTCTGCTTTGCATCGTCAAGGTTATTAGCTGAAGCGTAGATATTGTACCCGTCCCTGCGAAAGCGAATTTCATAGTTGTAATTGTTTCTTCCGCTTAATCTTCGGTATACTCTTACGGTATAACCCTGATGTCTGAACATTTTTCTGAATAGTTTTGGCATTTTAAGATACTCCTTTTCCGAGAATCTCGTAAAACACTTCATACTTTCATTTTTGGCTTGTGCCGTTGAAGAAAATTTGACTTTAATAACAGTTAATAATTCTTCTAATTCCTGATTTGTCAAGTATTCTTATTCGGACGAGTTTTTATCTGTCCTTATAGCTATGAATACTATGTCCTCTTTTCATTGCAATTCCTCCTTAAAAATAATTTTGTTGCAAGCGGAGGGAGCTGTCCGTCATTCTCCGTTTACGGAATGTTAATACGATTATAGCGATCCTTTCGATTTTGTCAAGTGTTTGCACCAAAGTTTTTATCCGTAAGGCAAATCGTCAAAATAAAGGTCGTCGTAGTCGTCGCCGACACTGCGGTTAAATCTTTCACGTTGTTCAAGGGAAGTGTTTTTGATAAGCGAAAAACTTTCGCCGCGCTTGGCGCCGTAGCGTTTGGATACTTCGATAAAGAACTGTTCCTGCAAGTCCGAATAGGAAGTAAGTCCGCCGCGCTGTTTCCAGAATTCGGAATGACTTAACCTCGGTCTTGTCGTATTATACCTTTTGAGGTATATCGGTTCGCCGTACTTGTCAAACTGTTGTAATTTGTTTCCGCGTACGCTTCTGTCGTTGCTCATAACTTTGACTTGCCATTGTTCCGTAACGGGAAGGTAATAGACGAAAAGGTTACGCCTGTTTCTTTCGGTTATTATTACAGCACGGATAATGTTTTTATCTGTTCGTAAATAGCCTATTTTCTTAACGGCGAAAGAGTAACAGTTGCGGAAATACATATATATTTCTTCTTCGTCGGGGAAGCCGTTCCAGAATTCTTTGTTTCCGCCAAACTGTAAACACTCTAATACAATATTATTACCGCGGTTATTAAGCTGTGCGTTCAGTAAAGACATAAAGCTTTTCCAAGCCCGTTAGGTTGGATAATTACTTTGCTTTAAGTATTCTACATCGTATTGCCGTTCGCATTCGGCAAGATAACCGTCAATGGCGGTAAAGTCTTTTTCTTTGTGGGATAAGACTGAAATCGTTGCATGTTTATCTCTCGGCAGTCTTAATATTTTTCTCTGTTCGGACGGCGGCATCACTACGCATTTGTTCCGATAATACTTATACAATTTATCCTCTTTATAGTTATTAAGGGAAAAAAGGTCGGCTCCTTTAAGGGAACCGACCGAAATAAAAAAAATCCCCTCAAGTGGGTATACTAAATTTCACCCATAGAGGAGGGGTATAAAATGATGAAAATTTTGTGAAATTATTTTTTGCCGTAAATTTATCCTTAAAAAATGAGCGAATTACAATTAAATTTCGGCATCCCAGATTTGCGACAAATTGCGATGCCTAAGCAGGATAAGGGCGGTGGTATAAACCACCGCCGATTTCGTTTACTTCGCTCTCTTTAAACAAGCGGGAAACCCGTTATGAAATTAATCATGTTTTTCGAGGATGGCTTTTGCCGATTGCGTCTGTATATACTTAAAAAATTCTTTTGTCAAAGCATCGTCGTTGAGCGCGGCGACGCGGCGGTTGCTTTGCCCGTATACGTTAATCGCAAGCAGGTCGGTTGCGGCGAGCGTAGACTGGTTCGCGTTGAAATTGTCGGAGCAGGGCAATACGATATCGGGATTGCCGTCGGCGTAAACCTTTGCGGTAAAATCGGCGATATAGTAGTATGGCGAGCTCTGGGTAGCGCCTTAGTAATAAGTTCCTATAATCTCTTTATATGCAACGCCGTTATCCGCGCAGTACTTTTTGAAATCGGCAACCAGCTCTTTAAATTTCGCCTCTTTCATAAATCTGCCCCAGCACGCTATTTTAAGAATTTCCTTCTGCTCGGAGTCGTCTGCGGACGGGGTGTCGCCGTCGGGAGGGGTGAAAGTCTGCTCGTCGTCCGGCGCGAACACCGTGTTGTAGCCTGTCGTCCTCAGCGCCGAAAGAGTATTTTCGTCAAGCTTCGGCGCGCTGTATTTCTCTTCGCCGACGAATTGTGTTTTGCGTACGTCGCCGCCCAGCATATTGCCGACGTGCACGCAGGCGCTCAGATATGCGCCGGGGTAACCTTCTTTACCTGCCTTCGAATAAGCTTCGCGAAGCTTTAATTCCATTTCGGGAACGGTTATTTTATACTGATTTGCCGGAGTAGGAGAGCCCCACGTTTCATATAAATAAATTTTCGCGTGCTTCTGGGTATCGTTTATCTTTGTCTGCATAGCCCTGACGCCCGTTAAAAATCTGTTGTAATCGTCAATGGGCACGGTGCTTTGGTTTTGTAAAACGACGTAATCGAAATCGTCGCGCGCTTTGAGCAGTTTATCAACTTGTTTGCCGCAGGTATCGGTGGGCTTTGCATGATTTTCGAGGTACCAACCGGGGCCCGTTATCGAATACGTTTCCACCGCATAGCCCAAATCCTCGGCGATATTGTCGTAAATTCCCGGCACGCCGCTGCTGTGCTCCACGATTCCGTTTCGGTACGTAAAGCTGTTGCCGATAAACAGTACCTTGGTTTTTACATATTCAACGGCTTCTTCGTCGGCGTTATAGCGCCAGAATTTTCCCTCGTCGACGAAAAGGTCGTCGCTGTCTGAAATTATATCGCCCTTGCTTTTGTCGGACTGCCAGAAGCGGTCGTTCGTGGTAATTTTTTCCTCGCGGTAAACGTAAATGTTTTCGGGTGCTTGGTCGCCGAAATCGATATCCTCCGAAAATGTAAACACCTTCAACGCCGCGGGGGCGAATTCGGAACCGGCGGAGGTCACGCTGACGGGAAGTACAACGGGTTTTGCATTCTCTATTCCGGCAAAAGCATATGCCCCTATCGAGCTTACTCCGTACGATACGTTTATTTCGGTTATTTCTTCCGCTTTAGTGAACCAAGGAGAGTCCGCTGCCGAAGCGTAATCTGTCATTTTGCCTTTGCCGCTTATGTTCAGCGCGTAGCCGTCGTCTGTTTTTACAAGCTCGGCTTTTACGTCGGACTGTTTGTCGGCTGAAACGTCCCACGCGTTTTTATCACCGCAGCCCGTTATGCCGATAAGGGCTGCGCAGGAAGCCGCGCATACTCCCGTAAGGCAGACAACCGCAAATTTTTTCCTTTAATTGCCATAATTTTCTCCTTAAATTTTGATTGTAATTATATCTTATACCCTGTCGAATTTATAGGCAAGAAACGGTTTTTTTTAGCAGTTCGTTTTTAGAACGATATAAAAATTCGTCTATTGAACGAGAAGTACGGCAATGTTATACTTATATACGAAATAAATTTTGTCGGAGGAAAAATGAAAAACAAACGCTTAATAAAAACCGTGATACTTGCGGTTGCGGCATTCGTGCTTGCGGCTATTCTTATTGCGGGAAATGTAATACTCGACTATTATTCGCTTATAATAAACAGGTTTATAGTCGGCGATACGGTGGATTCGTCGGGCGCAGAAACGCAGGATGCGTTGAAAGCGGCTGACGGCGTCGTGCGGGAAGCGGCGGAAGAGAGCATCGTCCTTTTAAAGAACGATAACAACTTCCTGCCTTTGACAAATCTTGCAAAAGTAAATCTTTTCGGCTACGGCTCGACCGATGCGGGACTTCTTCTGACGGGCGGCGGCAGCGGCGGAACGACCATCACCGATACGCTCGAAAACGGTAAACCGAGAATTAAAGTCGATTTGACGGATGCGTTCAAAGAGGCGGGCGTTGAATACAATTCTTCGCTTGTTGCCGAATACGAAAAATTCAACAAGTTCGACGCGGATTACAGAAGCGGCGGCTCTACGGGCGCAAACGCGGTAGACAGCCTAATTAACCCCGCGGCGAGCTTCTACACGGACGAGCTTATGACTTCCGCCAAAAGCTTTTCGTCTACGGCGGTCGCGGTGCTTTCGCGCTGGGGCGCCGAGAACGGCGGCAACGGCGAGCTCAAAAATATAGGAAAGTATACGAACGGAAGCTTCCTTGAATTGACCCCCGAAGAAAGGGCTATGTTCGTAAAGCTCGAAGAAAAAAATTTCGACGTTATCGTGCTTTTAAACGTCTGCAATAATATGGAGCTCGGCTTCCTCGAAGAGTTTTCATGCATAAAGGCTTGCCTGCATATAGGTATCCCCGGTCAGTCGGGCGCGGCGGCAATACCCGAAATACTCAAAGGCGAAGTCAACCCCTCGGGCAGAATGAGCAATATATTGCCCTACGACTATCAGACGAATAATCCCGTATACGTAAACGCAGCCAAAAACGGCAGCGATTTGACCTATCAGGAGGGCATATATTTCGGCTATAAGTGGTACGAAACGGCGGATGCCGACGGTAATTTCGCAGGGGTTGACAATAAATACGGCAGGGGCTACGACGGCGTAGTTCAGTTCCCGTTCGGCTACGGACCGGACGCCGACAGACAGTCGACTTATTTCACCGAAAACAGAATAAGCAAAAATTACGCGGACGGCGTTTCGGTTTTTCCCCCGTTGTCCGGCTGGAAGGCGGGGGAATATGTCGCGGCTATGCGCGATATTTACGATAGATATAAGAATACCGAGGACGAATATTTCAAAGCCTTTTTCGATGGCTTCGACGCGCGCAAGCGTTCAAGAGAACCGTACGCGACGGAAGAACTCAATTTGCTGCTTAACGGTCTTTTCGGCTATATGATATTCGAACCGACTACAAGCAATATAGTAACACTGTTATCGGAAAGCGAGAAAAGCTTCAATGAAAAATATCTGACCGATAAATGATTAAGGCGCGGAGTGCATTTGCACTCCGCGCCGTTTTTTATGTGGTTAAGCGTCTTCTTTTTTCTTTACGAGCGCAAAGAACAGCCACACGCCGCATCCTGCCAACGCAGCGACGTCTACTGCGACGAGCACGGGTATGTACCAGCGGAAATTCAAAATAGGGCTTGCGGGAATAACCACGCTGTCAACTATTTCGCCGCTTTCGATTTTGGCGTTGTAATCAGCGTTGGTTGCAAGCGCGTTGAGCCACATATATAAGAGGTCTTTCGTTGAACTTCTCAGCGCGCGGTTGAACGCTTCGGAGGAGGTTTCGAAGTTGAAGCTGCCGCCTCCCACTCTCATAAACAGGTCGCCGCCCGCCCTTATCATAGCGTCGGGGTCCATAAAGTTCGTGTGGTCGGAGTAGTCGGTGAGGAACGCTCCTTTAAAGCCCCATTCTCCCGTAACCACTTCGTTCAAAAGCGCTTCGCTTCCGCCCGTCCATACGGCGCCTTTTCTGCCGTAAGAGGTCATTATAGCGGTCGAACCGCCTTCACGCACGGCAATCTCAAAGGGTTTGAGATAGAGTTCGCGCAAAGCCTGCTCGGTCAGCCAGGTATACATACCGTCGCGCCCGCTTTCGGTCTCGTAAAGGCAGATATGCTTCAAGTAACAGAATAGCCTTTATTTTTCGCCGCGGATACTACTTTCGCGCACATCGTGCCCGAAATCAAGGCGTCCTCGGAATAGTATTCGTAGTTTCTTCCGCCGAACGGTGAACGGTGGAGGTTTACTCCGGGTCCGTACCAGCCCTGAATGCCGTAGGTTAAGCATTCTGCTGCGAACGCTTTGCCCATACTGTAAGCAAGTTCGGCGTTCCATGTTTGCGCAAGCGTTATCGAGCTGAATCCCGTTGCTTCCGAAGAAATACCGTCAGAAAAGCTACCCGCCTGGTTTGGTCCGTCGTAGTCGGTGGTTTTAGGTTTACCTATCGAGTTGACGGCGCGTGTTTCGGTATACCCGTTAAGTACGAGTTCGAGCATGTCTTTTTTCGTTATTCTGTTTAAAACTCCTTCCCATTCGGGCGCGTCGTAATTTAAGCCGAGGACCATTCCCAAATCGTTAATTTTGCCGTTCTCGTAGACGACTCCGCCCTGCGAGGTATCGCCGAAGGTTACTTTTTCCGCGTCTGAGCGGTCGTCCGCCCATTGCTGAGCCATGGCTTTGGTGTAGAGGTTCAACGCCTTTATTCCGTCGGACATAACGCGGTTCGGTGCGAGCTCTGCGGGGAATGTTCCGGCGAAGTCCCCTCTCGAAAGATAGGTTATTTTCGCGGTTTGGTCGCTGTTTCCGTCGTTTCGTACCATCTGTAACCCATGTATACGCTCTCGCGGTAATCGGTGTAGGCAACGCCCGTGTATTTAACGGTGGAGCTTCCGTTCGTGTGGTTTTCACCAGTGGGATAAAGTCCCGTGCTGTTTGTGTAGAAGTTCGTGGTGTCGTTGCCCGAGCCCGTGTCGGCGTATGTAGACGAGGTGGACAGGTCGTAGGCGTAAGTGTCGGCAAGCTTGCCAGAAGGCGTTATGTCGCCGTAAAGAATTTCGGGAATCGCCTTCGCGCCCGCCAAACCGGTCGTGGCTACTACGAGGCAGGAATCGAGCCCCAATATTGTTTCCATAAAGCCGAGCTCCATTACGTTGGTGGAGTTTATCAGCACAACAACCTTTTCGTAATTTTCGCCCACATATTTTAAGAGCGCTTCTTCTTCGGTTGAAATTTCAAGGTAGGTGCGGGTTGCGTCTATGTAACTGTCGGAGGGTTTTCCTTTGCTGGAACAGTTCTTGTACTGAACCTTAGGCGAGTCATTGCTTTCGCCCGAAACT
Organism: uncultured Clostridia bacterium; assembly: GCA_947572415.1. Lineage (GTDB taxonomy): Bacteria > Bacillota > Clostridia > Christensenellales > Borkfalkiaceae > Coproplasma. Next base: position 8,147 of record CANPBT010000006.1, read on the forward strand.
CTGCCGATAACCACTATCGCCGTATCGGAGTAGTTTTTCGCCGTTGATAGAAGTGAAGAAGAGTAGTAATTCGTGTTGTCGATTGCGGGCTCGTACAGACGGCTGAACTCGTAGTTGAAGCTGTGAAGCGAACCGCTGTCGCCGGGATTTGCGGCAGTGGGGCTTCCGGCGTGGCTTCCGCCTATACTGAATTCGCGGGATGAGCTGAATTTCTTGTACATATCTCCTATAACTTGTTTGAAAAATTGAAAAAGCTCGGTTTTTAAACCGAGCTTTTTATTATTAAAGCGACTTTTACGGGCAATATTCTGTCACAAAATGCAGTAATAAATTATGACTGTTGACAAATGTCCTTTAAAGCATTATAATCAAAATAAGACATCGGTCTATGCGGGTGATGGTTATGTATGATTTTACGGCGCCGCTGTTTTGGTTCAAGTTTGTATTTTTGGCGGAAATACTGATTGCCGAAGCGCTTATAGCTTACAGGATGAAACGAAAAAATTATTTTTATATTCGCGCCGCTTCCGCGCTTGTGTGCCTCGCGGCGTTTACACTGGCTTTGCCGGTGCCTTTTTATAATGCGCTGTATTCGTCGCTGCTGTTTATCCTGATATTCATGGCGACGTTGATAGCCTTGAAGTTTTGTTTCAATGAACCCTGGGGAAACGTAATTTACTGCGGCTTTTTTTCGTATAATCAACAGCATATTTCCTATCAGCTTTACAATATTATTTGCATACTTTTCGGATACGACGCAAACAACAACATATACGGCGGTCAGCTTTCCGATATGAACGGAGGTTTACAGATTTTGCTTTTTATAGTGCCGCACGTGGTTGTCTATCTCGGCAGCTGGGCGTTGCTGACTTACAGGGCATATAAAAACAACAACGAGGAGTTCGCGCTGAAAGATTTCAAGGTTCTCATACTCGCCGTATCGATAGTTTTCGTAAACGTAATACTTAACGCGTTCGTCGTATACGATTTGCCGTCGGACATACCCGATATCGTTAATTTCATCATTTTCTTCTACAATACCTCCGCGTGCTTACTTGCGCTTATTATGTTCGTTTCCATAGTGGGGCAGGAGCAAATGAAGTACGAACTCGGCGTAATTGAAAACCTTTGGCACAAAAACGAACAGATTTACGAGTTGAGTAAAGTAAACGTGGATTTCATAAATATGAAATGCCATGATTTGAGGCACCGTATACGCAATGCGCGCAAAAAGGAATTTATCGATGAAAACGAATTGAAGGAAATAGAAAGCGCGATAAATATATACGACGGTATATTGAACACGGGCAACGAGGTTTTGGACGTAATTCTTTCGGAAGAAAGCATATTCTGCAACAAAAACGATATAAAGCTTTTGTGCAATATCGACGGGAAGCAAGTTCACTTTATGCGTTCGGCGGATTTGTATTCGATTTTTCAGAATGCTATACATAATGCGATAGATGCGGTTATGCGGATATCGGAAACCGAAAAGCGCATAATAAGATTAATAGTTAAACGCGTCGGAGACATGGTTTCGGTGCGTGCGGAAAACTATATATCGTGCGATTGCGATATAAAATTTGCTAACGGGCTTCCCGTTACCGACAGTGAAAATAAGAATATCCACGGTTTCGGAATGCGCAGTATGCTGCTGTCGGTGGAAAAATACGGCGGCTGTATGTGTACGGAAGTTAAGGACGGGATATTTTATCTCGATATAATGTTGCCGATAGCGGATAAAGCCGATAATACTGCCGTAGTCATTTAAAGGTGAAAAATTTTTATGTTGAATTTTTGTATAGTTGAAGACGACGCCTTTCATATGGATCATCTGAAAGAGTGTCTTGCGAGGTTTTGCGGCGAAAACGGTTATGAATACAAAATAGACGGTTTTAACGACGGATTGGCTTTTCTTTCCTCGTATAAGCCGATTTACGACGCGGTTTTTTTGGATATACAGCTACCGAATATAGACGGAATGGAAACCGCGCGCAGGTTACGCCTTACCGATGAAATCGTACCTATTATTTTTGTTACAAATTTGTTGAAATACGCTATTCACGGCTATCAGGTCGGTGCGTTCGATTATATAGTAAAACCTATTGATTATTTCGATTTTTCCGTGAGGATGAAAAAATTTTTGCTTCGATTGCCGAAAAACGATAGAAAGATAGTGCTTACTTTCGGTAATACTATGCAATGCGTTTCGGTGCGGGATATCGTCTACGTGGAAGTTACGGGGCACAATATCCGTTACCGCATGGTCGGGGAGGATATTGTGGTTCACGGCTCGCTGTCCGCCGCCGCACAGGAGCTTCCGCCCGAGATGTTCTGCAAATGCAACAACGGCACGATAGTCAACCTGAATTTCGTACAGACCGTGGGTAAAGATTGCGTGTCCGTCGCGGGCGAATGGCTTCCCATAAGCCGCCATAAAAAGAAGGAGTTCGTTTCTGCGGTAACAAGATTTATCGCGGGGAAATAAAAACGGAATTCATATAAAATAAATAATCAGTTTTTCAACGGCCTCTCTGTCGGGAGGCTGTCATTTTATTTCGTTTTTTGGTGACAATTTTCTGTTTTTCGACAAGTTTTGAACCGAAAACGACAAGTTGAGAAGCGCCGTATTTACTTGTTTGTCGGTGAGTATTAGAATTTGAGTGTAATAATTAAATTTGTTTTAACGCAATTCGGAGGAACGGATTTTGAAATTTATCAAAGCACTTTTTAAAAATATACGCACCAGAATCTGGGCTATCGTAACAATAGTAATGTCTTTATTGATGATTGTGGTCACTGCGCTGTCGTCGACCGTGTTTTACGAAACTATTTGTATGGCGCTTCAGGGCGAGCGGACCTTCGGCAGAGGCGAAGGGCGCTATTTCGACGTAGAGGCGGCAAGCAAAAGCGACGCTTACGAGCGCGGGAACAGGTTAAACGAGGAAATATGCGCCGAGGGCTTCGTGCTTTTGAAAAATCAAAACGGGGCGTTGCCACTTAAATCGGGCGAAAAAAAGATAAGCGTATTCGGCAAGAACTCCGTCAACCTCGTATACGGCGGTACGGGCTCGGGCGGAGGGAGCTACGACGGCGCGGCAACCCTTTCCCAAAGCTTGAAAAAAGCGGGTTTTCAGGTCAACCCCGTTTTGGAGGAGTTCTATAAAAACAATTCGCTTTCGGGCGCGGGGAGAACTCCCAACCCGAAAATTGAGAACAACGGCGCGGTTAAGCTTCTGACGGGCGAAACGCCTCAGCAGTCCTATACGGCGGAGGTTAAGAAAAGTTATTCGGAGTATTCGGATGCGGCGTTGGTGGTCATATCGCGTATCGGCGGCGAGGGCTTCGATTTGCCGAGGACTATGCCCGACTCGGATAAGCATTATCTCGAACCCGACGAAAACGAACTTGACCTTTTAAACGCCGTCGTATCCGCGGGCTTCGGCAAAGTTATAGTTATTTTGAATTGCAGCACCTCGTTTGAAGCGGGTTGGATACAGAGCAACAACGGGATAGACGCCTCTATCGCAATCGGGGGACCGGGCTTTTCGGGTATAAACGCGCTCGGCGCGCTTTTGAGCGGCACGCTTTCTTTTTCGGGCAGAACCGTCGATACGTGGGCGGCGGATTTTACCGCAAATCCTACATGGTATAATTTCGGCAACAATCTGAGCGCCGACGGGGCCACGTATTTTACCGTAAACTCCGAAGGAGTAAGGAAAAACGAAAAGTACTATTTCGTCGATTACGAAGAGGGGATTTATTTAGGTTACAGGTATTATGAAACGCGCGGCGCGGAAGACGAGGGCTGGTACGATAAAAACGTGGTTTATCCGTTCGGATACGGGCTTTCATACACTCAATTCGAATGGGAGATAATAGATAAGCCCGAGCGGCTCGTCTATGACGATAGCAACAAATACGGCGAAACCGAAATCAAGATAAAAGTAAGCAACATAGGCGCATATGCGGGCAGAGACGTGATTGAGTTATATTGCGACCCGCCCGCGGGCGATATCGAAAAGTCGGGCACGGTGCTGGCGGGCTTCGTTAAGACCCCGACGCTGTATCCCGAGGAGCGCAACGCGGCGGATAAATCAATTGCGGCAAACGGTAAGGACAGACCTTCTTCCGTAACGGTTACCATAAAATTCAACCCGTATTACGTAGCCTCTTACGATTATTCCGATGCGAATAAAAACGGTTTTAAAGGCTTCGAGCTGGAAGAGGGGCAGTACGCGCTCAAACTCAAAACAAATTCCCATACCGTAAAGGAAGGCGTGCAGCCTGTTTTGTTTACGGTTGCCGAAGGAGGAATAACATATCCTTCCGACCCGCTGACGGGTAATAAGGTTATAAACCGTTTTTCGGACGCCGACGAGGAGCTCGATACCGTGCTGTCACGGAAAAACTGGCAGGGCACGTGGCCGACTACGCCATCGGGGCACAACCTTGCGGACTACGGCTTCGATAAAAGCACGCTCGCCTCTACGGCGCATAACAATACCGATGTCGATACCAAGGTTTATAAAACCGACGCAAAGGTCGTAAAAAAGCTCGTTGAAATGCGAGGGCTCGATTATAACGACGAGGGGTGGGAGAGTATTTTAGACAGCCTTTCGTTCAAGGAAATGAGGGGCCTTTTCAACGAAGGCGCGTTCAAAACCAAGGGCATTACGAGGATAGGTTTACCCGAAACGATAGCGTCCGACGGACCTGTGGGCTTTGCAAATTTCGTGAGCGGGGCAAATATATACGGCACCGTTTCGTATGCGAGCGAATACGTTTTAGGCTCGACCTGGAATACCGATTTATTGAAAAAATTCGGCGAATCGGTCGGCGAGGAGGGCAGCTTCGGCAAACAGAGCATAGACCCGTACGTGCCGTACAGCGGGTGGTATGCGCCGGGCATGAATTTGCACCGCAGCCCGTTTGGGGGAAGAAATTTCGAGTATTTCTCGGAAGACCCGTATCTTACGGGTATGCTTGCCTCTGCGCAGATACGCGGCGCGGCGGATAAAGGCGTGATAACTTACATGAAGCATTTCGCGCTCAACGAACAGGAAACGCACCGCGACGACAACGGGGTATGCACCTGGGCGGACGAGCAGACCATACGCGAGCTGTATTTAAGACCGTTCGAAATAGCGGTTAAAAATGCTTCGCCTAAGGGTATAATGACCTCTTTCAACAGGATAGGCACGCGCTGGACGGGCGGAGATTACAGACTTGTCACTGAAATCTTACGCGGCGAATGGGGGTTTAACGGTACGGTTATCAGCGACTTCAACGTCTCGATGTATATGAATCCCAAGCAGATGATTTACGCCGGCGGGGATCTGAATCTGACGACGATGCGCCCGTGGATGAACGCAGACGAATCCAACCCCGAGGATGTGGCGGTTTTGCGCAGGGCGGCGCATAATATCCTTTATTCCGTTGTAAATTCCAACGCGATGAACGGGATTACGCCCGAAACGGTGTTCCGTACTGCGTTGCCTTTATGGCAGGTATATCTGATAGTCGCGGATTGCGTGATATTCGCCGCGCTTGCGGGCTGGGGAACTTACGAAATTTACGTGCTGTTTAAAAGAAAAGACGATAAAGAAGAAAATTAACCCTAAACGGTAATATCCGCGAGGGGAAATATAAAGGAGGATATTGTGACAAAATCAGTAAAGAAAATCGGCGCTGCCGCATCTGCGTTTTTACTGTCGTTAAGTCTTGCGGGCTCTGCCATGAGCGTTTCCGCAGAAGTGTACTTACCGCAGGAAGATGCCGCTTATGCGACGGAATTCGTCAATCTGAACGAGGCAAAGCGCGCGGGCAACAAATTGAACGAGCGCATTGCGCAGGAGGGGATGATACTGCTCAAAAACGGGCAGGTATCGGGTAAAGCGGCGTTGCCACTCGCCTCTGCGGAACGGAAAATTTCCGTTTTCGGCAGCAGAAGCGACTGTGAGATTACGGGCGGCTTGGGTTCGGGCCGCGGCGCGGTGTTCGAGGCGGTGACTTTTTTGGAGGCGCTTGAAAGCTCGGGGTTTATTCTTAACCCCAAACTTAAAGGGTTGTACGACGCCGCCGACGAAAACGAACTCGGCAGCGGTAGCTATACTCAGGAAATAGTGGATTCGTATTCGGGTTACGGCGACGTTGCGATTATCATGTTTTCGCGCAACGGGCACGAAAACAGCGATTTAACCATCAATGTCGACGGAACCCACGAATTGCAGCCTACCGTCAACGAACTCTGGCTTTTGAATCACGTTTGCGAAAAGGCAAAGGAAGGAGTATTTAAGAAGGTTGTATGCATTCTCAACGTCGGCAACGTGGTTGAAATTGCGGATTATATCGACAATGCCGAAGTGGACGCCGTGCTGTATTCGGGTATGACCGGCTCTGTCGGTATGAAGGCGGTGCCCGACATACTTACGGGCGCGGTAAATCCCTCCGGGCGCACCGTCGACGTCTGGCCTGCGGATTTCTCGCAGGATCCGACGTGGTTTAACGTAATTAACAACAAGCATTGCGGCGGCACGACCGTCAATACGGGTACCGGCCCCGACGGAAACCCTCTGCCCGCAAGCGTGCAGTCGCTCGATTACGAAGAGGGTATCTACATAGGTTACAAGTGGTATGAAACCGCCGCGACGGTCGAGGGATATTTTAACGAAGAAGAGGGCAATCAAAGCAAATTGCTTTCGCAGGCGGAGGACGCTTATTTCAACAGGGCCAACGGAGTAATTTTCCCGTTCGGCTACGGATTAAGCTACACTTCGTTCGAGTGGACGGTCGGCGAGCCGAGCTTGTCGGGCGTGCTTACCGATGAGCACGCGGGCGACGAGGTGACTATACCCGTTACGGTTAAAAACACGGGGCGTTATGCGGGTAAAGACGTTGTCGAGCTGTATCTGCGCGCGCCTTACTCGGTAGAAACCGCGCCTATTGAAAAATCGGACGTAAGCTTGCTTACTTTCGGAAAGACAAATTTGCTTAAACCCGGCGAAGAACAGACGATAGAGCTTAAATTCGCGATATCCGATATGGCTTCCTTCGACTGGAACGATATAAACGGCAACGGTTTTCAGGGGTATGAGCTTGAACAGGGCGATTACAAATTGCTTTTAAGAAGCGATTCCCATACGGATAAAACAGGTTGCGACGCAATTACTTTTACCGTCGGGGAGGAAGGAATACAGTATGACGGCGACGGGGTAGACAACCCGCTTAACTATAATAAGGGCTACGGCAAGCAAACCGCAAAAGCAGTGTTCTCGCAGAACGACGAATTCAATACGGCGAGAGTGGGTAAAAATATCGAGCTTATGGGCGACGAAACCTATATCACGAAGGACGACGCCAAATACGTAACGAGGAGCGACTGGAAGCTGCCCGCGCCCCCGACGGCGGACGAGCTCGCGTATTCGGACGCGGCGGTTAAAGTGCTGTTCGATCAGGTATATTACGGGGCGTGCAAGGACGAGCCTACCGACCCGTGGTATAAGACGGCGGACGATATTCCCGGATACGGGCAGGTCGGCGACGTGGAGGGTGGCTGGAAGCAGGCGCCAAAGGGCAGCGACCCCGACCGCGTGTGCGAAATTCAGCTTTCGGATATGACGGGTATCCCTATGGACGACCCCTTATGGGTTGAGTTTATGAATCAACTTACCTGGTCGGAAATGACTAACCTTCTTACGCAGTCGTATTATTCTAACCCGGCTTTACCGGCGGTCGGTAAGCCCAAAACGTGGGACGCGGACGGCCCCGCGCAGCTGCGCAACTCGCACGGCGCGGGTCAGGCGGGTACGTATTGGTGTAACGCTACGCTCATTGCAAGCACGTACAACGCAGAATTATGCTACGAGCAGGGGCATCATATCGGCATAGAGGGTATGCTGATGGAAAAGGACGGTATGATAGTCAACGGCTGGTACGGCCCCGGACTCAACACGCACCGTAGTCCTTTCGGCGGACGCAATTTCGAATACTATTCTCAGGACGGCGTTCAGGGCGGACTTATCGCGGCGGCGGTAATCAAGGGCGCGACCGAAACGGGTATGCACGTATACGCCAAGCATTACGTGGTAAACGACCAGGATACGGCGCGCAAATCCAACGGCGGAATAAGCGTATGGTGCAACGAGCAGGCGCTGAGAGAGGTATATCTGCGACAGTTCGAGTATGCGGCGAAGTTTGGGCATCTTAACGGAATGATGAATTCTCACGGCAGGATGGGGCTTTACGCTACGCAGAACAACTTTATGCTTAACAACGTAGTGCCTCGCGACGAATGGGGCTACGAAGGCGTGGCGGTTACCGACCTTGTAGACGGCGCGCCCGTTGCAAGCGGCAGAACGCAGGTTACGAACGCCGACCAGCTTATAAGAAGCGGTTCGACGTATCTGGGCAACCTTGCAAGCCAGAGAAGGGGCGAAGAGCCCTGGTTCGACGGCAGAATTTTAGACGGGTACTACGATGCCTCCACAAACAAGGTTATGGTTCCCGAATCGCTTACGGTTACCGACTGGAAGTGTAAGATAGGCTCCGATACGAGCTACACGGCAACAGTTTCCTACGGAAGCTTTACGCTGGACAGCCCCACGCAGTGGTATTGGGTAAGAAACACGGCTATGAATTTGCTTTACGTCGCGGCTAATTCGAGCCAGATGAAGACGGTTGAAGGGAGCAACCTCGTCGGCGCGTACGTATCCGTTAAATTCAACGACGGCGTTACGCAGGATTACGGCTACAGGGTAGTTAAGGGAAGCCTTATCGAGGCGCCCGAAAAAACGCCCGTTGTGCCCGAGGGAAAGCGCTTTGTAGGCTGGTATACGAACAGCAGCTGCACGCAAAAGGTTGACTTTACCAAACCGATAAACGGCTATACCGAGCTTTACGCATACATAACCGACGCAGACCAGTTCTCGGCTATATTCGACCTCAACTATACGGGTGCGCCTCAGGCGGGCAATATTCTCGTAAAACGCGACACTTCCGCCGTCGAGCCGCCGTACGAGCCGTCAAGGAGCGGTTATGCTTTCGGCGGATGGTACACGGAAGCGGAATGCGATAATATAGCCGTTTTCTCGGAAATTATTATGGACGGCGATAAAACCTTCTACGCGCGCTGGATTGCTTTGGATACGTGTACGGTTACGTTTAATATGAACTACGACGGGGTTTTCGAAATCCTTAAAGCCGAGCTCGACGCAAACGGCTGTCTTGCGGCACCCATGTTCAGCCCCGTAAGAAGCGGATACGAATTCGGCGGTTGGTTCAGGGATTCCTATTGTATGGCGGAGTTCGATTTTACAAAACCCGTCGGTGCGGATATGACGCTGTATGCTAAATGGACGCCCGTAGAAAAGACAGACGAAGAAGGAAAAGAAGAAGCGGGCGGGTGCGCGTCGTCCGTCGTGCCGACGGCGGTCACGGTATCGGTTGCGGCGGCTGCGGCGCTTGCAGTATACTGCGTCGCGTTGAAGAAAAAATTCACTTCGAAATAAAGTTCATACGTAAAAACCGTAAATAACTCATCCGCGGGCGCGGTTTCACGTTTACAGACCCGACGGATAAAAAAGGAAAATAATATGAACTCTATAAAGAACAAAATTGCAGTTATGTTAGGCGCGACGATTGCGGCTGCGGGCGTAATGTTTACGGTTTCCGCCTGCGGCGACGAGGATAAAAATCCTCCCGGAACCGAAACGTATACGTTTGCTGCGGCGCTTACCGACCTTGACGACGTCGAAGGAGAGGGCTGGTCGGGCGGCGAAAGCGGAATCGGAATGATTGTAAAGGACTGGGAGAACGACGACAAGGACTGGAAGACTTTGACGGGATATTACGTAACTTATCTGTACGTGGAAAACACGGCGCTTACCTTCGAGATAAATTCCGACAGGGCGGTTGACGACGCCAAGCTTATTTTAAGCCTTTCCACGGAGGGCGCGGATTACTCCACCGACGGCACGATTACCCTTACTCCCGACATATATACCGTCGAGCTTAACGGCACGGCTATTCAATATAAACCTATCACGTTTTTCGATATCCCCGAAAGCGCGGGCGAGGTGTACGAATTCAAACGCTACACGGTTGCTACCGATTTAAGCCTGAAAGAAGGGAAAAACGTAATAAAGCTTATTTCGAGCAACGACAAATCTATGGGTGGGACTACGCGCGCCACCGCGCCTATGGTCGACTGTATCCAGATTACGACGGGTGCAAAGCTTGATTGGACGCCGCGTACGGATAATCTTGACCAGTTCAATTAAAGGAGGAGCTAATGAAAAAGAGATTTGTTGCGGTTTTATCCGCACTTGTAATGGGTTCGACTTTTGCGCTGTCCGCTTGCGGCGGTAAAGAGGAGGCGAGCGCCGCCGACGAATTCAAAGCGGCGGTCGACGGGGTGACTTTGCCCGTCACGGTTAAATCCGCGGATGAAATCAACCGCGCGTACGGGCTTCACGAAAAGCTGTCGGAAGACGAACGCCGTTCGGTAAAAGAATATAAAACCAAGCTCGACGGTTATTCGGGTATATGCAACGCCGTAATATCGCTGGTATATTATGCGGGGCAGATAGGCGACTATACGACGTACGGCGACTACAATAAAAAAATAGAAGCTGCCGAAAAAGCGTACGATGCGTTAATTACCGCCGCCGCCGATTATAAATCGGTGCAGGACGTTGTTTCCGCGAAGACCCTAATAGACGGGGCGAAGTCGGTTTGCGAAGGTAAAAACGTGCAGATAAACGATTATATTTCCGCGGTGGCATCCGTCGAGGATTACGACGACGGCGAAACGCTGTATACCGAGTGGTCTGTCAAAATCAATGCAGCGGACGAAAAATATTCCTTCATTTCCTCGCGCGACGACGATGTTTACGCTTTGCCGCAGGTAAAAGAGGCACGGCTGCGTTTAAACGGACTTAAAACAAAGCAGGGCGAACTTTTGACAACCGCGCAGGAGCTGAGCGACAAGGTAAACGCCGCGGAGGAAAAGTATAACGAAGTGTTCGGCGAGGATTCGCCCTATTTCGACGAAAACGTGAACAAGGCGTTCGACGCCGCGGAAAACGCGTACGTCACGGCGTCGGCGTTCAATCTGACGAACGACGCCCTAACGGAGCAGACTCGCGCGAAGTGGAGCGCGCTCAACGGAAAGTATACGGGCGTGCGCTTCAAAACCTCCTTTGAGCGCGATATGAGCGGGGTCGAAGCTATGCTTACTCTCCCGTCGAGCGTCGGTGAGCTCGAAGAGAAGCTTGCCGCTGTCGAAAGCGATTACCAAAGAATACCCGAAGCAGACCGCGCAGCCGTCGCCGCAGCGAAAGAGCTTTTCGACTCCGCAAAGGCGAAGCTGCCCGAGCTGAAAGAGCAGAAGAGCTTTATCGACGGCGTAAACGCGCTCGATCTCGGTAAAATGCTCGTTTTAAAGGATATCAAAGACGGCGCGGAAAGGGCAAGCGGCTTGTGGAAAGCGCTTTCGGAAAGCTACGGCTATACGTCGGGCGTTACGCAGGTCGACGAGGCGAAGGCGTCGCTTGACAAAAAGCTTTCGGAGATAGATAAAATCAGCCTCTTCGTGGAAGAAATCGACGCGCTTCCCGCTGTCGACGCGCTCGAAAACACCGTCGAGGTATACAGGCATATAACTGCGGCGACACTGAATTACGAAGGATTGACAGACTCGCAGAAAAAATATCCCATAGTCATAAACGCGAATATGAAGTTCGCGAATGCTACGGCTAAGCTCGATACTATGAAGAGCGATATGTTTACCGACGCAGCGTGGGATAAAGAGGGACAGGCGGTAGAAAAAGGCTTCAATTCGCTTGCCTACGACGAGCAGACGGGGCTCATAAGCGGCAGCGGGGCAAAAGCTAATTACCTTCAAATACTTTACGTAGTGGCTGAAAATATGCCCGAGCATAAAGTCAACGGCATAGTAATCGATAAAGAGCATTGCGGAAACGCCGATGCGAGCGAAGTTCTCGATTATATGAGCAAGAACTTCGAATACGTATTCACAATTTACGATGCCGCGGGCATAAAGGCCGGGGAAATTAAAAAGGATTTGGTTTTCGACGAAGCAAATCAAGTTCCCGCCGCTGAGGAATTGCAAAAGCTGTTCCCCATTTATCATAACGAAACGGAGTTTACCTACCGTTACGGCGTATCGATAAGGGTTAAAACGACCGCCACGGACGAAAAAATGCACTGCATATTCCGCAACGCGGAGGAGGTTAAGTCGGAAACGGCTTCGCAGACCGCGGGCGACGGACAGTCGGAGACGAGCGTTATGCTTTCGCCGCATAATCTCATTACGCTCGAAAGCAACACGAGAGTTCAATTCATAAGGAACGGAACCGACGTAGGAGGTTACGGAAAATCTCTCAATTACAAGTACGTCGGCGCATACGATTTGTATTTTTATCTCGGCGATTCCGTAAACGAGGAAAATCTCCTCGACTGGATTCGCGTTGTGCCCGAAACCCAAAAGGTAGGAGATTACAACCACGTCAAGGGCGCGTACGTAAGAACCTTCCTCGGGAGCTCGCTCGAGGAGCTGGAGCTTGCCGAAATTACCAAGACCGACCAGGAATATATGGCGGACGGGGTGCAGGACGTAACGGCAACCGTGCTTTCGGATTCGGGAACTGATAAGCACAAAAAACACGGTTGGTTTATGAGCTCCAAAGTGGGTTATTCCGACGCTTGGGCGCAAATTTCCTCAATAGCTAAGCTGTTCAGGAAGCTCGGGCACGATATACCCGAAAAGTCCGAAGTTACTATTGTTGCGAAATTAAAAGTAAACGCAGCGGGCAAGGAAGCGGGCGTTAAAGACAGTCCCTTCTCGTTGCCGATACACGTGGTATTTTAATTCGCGCAAAACAAAATATTCAAACGGAGATACGGCTGCCCGCATACGCGGGCAGCCGTTGTTTCGGTATTGAGGATATACGCGGGTATTCGGTTGACGTAGGGGTGGTTGAAGTCCGTGAGCCGGTTGACGGAAAGAATAAACAAAAACAGCTTGAAATCGATTTTGTCGCAAACAATGGCAATAAAAGATTAATCAAACAAAAGGGCGGTCAGTTACCGCCCTTTATTTTTTTCAACCGCTTTGAGTTTTAAATCAAAATTATGCTTTTGATTGAGTATAAAGCTCTTTAATCTGTTCGGCTATTTCCTCGTGGGCAAAATCTTTTAAATACAGTATATCGGTACAATGCACGTGTGAAATGCCTTCGATAGGTATTACTTTAAGTTCCCTTTTTTTGATTTCGTTAAGACATGCGTTTTTGGTCAGAATCGCGCCCGAAACGTTGTTTTTTACAAGATTTTTTATGGAAGAAACGGAGTTCAGTTCAAGCGTTATATCGAAGTCGTTCAGCGTCATATTGTGCGTCCTTAAAATTGCGTCAAACAATATGCGCGTGCTGGAATTGGGCAGCCTTACGATAAGCTTGTGTTTTTGTATCTCTTCCAGCGTAATTTTTTTTAAATGTGCGGTTTCGCTTTTTGGTGAGGTGATATAAACAAGGTCGTCGCTGTCGAGGTTGATTTTTTTAATATCGGCGCTTTCGGCCTCGTCGTCGGAAATAACCAAATCAATCGTATAGTATTGAAGCATTTTAACAAGCGCGTCGATATCGTTATAGATAATGCTTATATTTAACTTATCGCCCGTCTCATCGTGCAACGCCGCAAGCTTTGCCAGCACGGAAGATATAAACGTGCTTTCCACGCCCGAAGTTACGCCTATTTTCAGCGTTTTCATCTTCGACTTGTAATTTTTTATATCGCGCTCTGCGCCCATATACGCCGATTTGATTTTTTCCGCATTTTTTATCAGGATTTTTCCTTCGGGAGTGAGTATAAGCTCGTTCCCGATTTTTTTGGTGATTTTAATTTCGTATTCGTCTTCGAGCGCGCGTATCTGCGCGGTTACCGAAGGCTGGGTGAGGTTGACTATTTCCGCCGTCTTGGTTATTGATTTTGTTACGCTTAAAACGAGTAAAGAATTGAGTTTGCTGTCAAACATACCGTTCCCCCCTAAAATTATAAAAATTTTTTATATCCAACGTATATATTATAAAATATTTTTATGCGAAAGTTAAGCTTAAACCCATAGAAGTTTTTTATGCCCTCCAAAAAAATTTCAATTTGACTTTAAAAGTTTTAATGTTACAATAAAAGCACAAGATTAACATTTTTAAGAGGCTGCTTATGAATTTTCTTATCGTAAACGACGACGGGATAGGAAGTAAAAATCCGTTTTTGCTCAAAAATATATTAAATGAATTCGGCAGAGTATATATCTGCGTACCCGACGGCGAGCGCAGCGGCAATTCGCATTCCACATATAAATACAGAATACTTGAAGAAAATTTTTTTAAAAGCAATAAGGGCGAAGATATTTATACTCACAACTGCACCGCCGCCGACAGCGTGAAATTCTTTCTCAAATTCGTTACGAAGGATATAGATTTTGTAATTTCCGGTATAAACACGGGGTTTAATCTCGGTACGGATATTGCCTATTCGGGGACGGTCGGCGCGGCGCGGGAAGCGAGTATGAGCGGAATAAAAAGCATAGCTTTAAGTGCCAGAAACAACGGAACCAATTATTGGGATGAGCTTCCCGCCCTTTTAAATTACCTTATACATAAGTTTGACTGGGGGCGATGTAAGCTGCCTTAACGTGAATTTCCCGGACGGGGAAGCGCCTTTTGAATACAGGTTTACGGAAGTGGCGCAGGTAAAGCAGCCGTCCTCGGGCGATAACGATTATAATCTTTGCAGAAATATGGGTTATGCAATCATATCGCCGCTTACGGCAAACCTTACCGATTTTGCCGTTTTAAAACGGCTTGGTTGCGGTAAGCTTACGGTTTTTAAATTTAATTTAATTAAATTTAAAAATATAAAAAAAGGAGAAATGTTATGAATTTCAAAGGCAAAAAGTTTTTCAAATGTTTAGCCGCGGCTTCCGCCGCGCTGGTAATGGGGGCTTCCGTAATCGGTATGGCGGCTTGCAGTAAGAGCGACGCTCAGAAGGACGTCGATATTTCAACTCTTACCGAGGACGAAATCAAGTATTATAAGGAACAGCCCTTCGTGCTTTATACCAACTCCGGCTCCGGGTCGAGGGGAGAATGGTGGATTGAGAAAGCCAAAGAGGCGGGCTTTACTAATCTTACCCTCGTAAACGGCGGCGCGGACGAAATCAAAAACAAAATTATAAACGAAAAGGCAAACCCGCAGGCGGACGTAGCTTCGGGACTGAACGCCATGGGCTGGGCGGATTTTATACCTTTGTTAAAGTACTGTTGCCGATAATCATACCGACTATACTCGCATTATGGGCAATTGAATTCAATAAGACGATAGGAGAATACGACATTTCGATACTGCTTGCTCCGTCTACGGTGAATACTCTCGGCATGACCATTCAGTCTTTGACGACTGACGTGTACGATCCCAACGCAAAGGCTATATCGTTCGTGTATGCGGTAATAATGATGATTATTTCTTCGCTTGTCGTATGGCTTGTATACGGCAGAAAGAGTTTGTCGCACAATAATAAAAGCACCGTAAGGTTAGTGAAGAAAATTCAGAAGATGAGAGAGGCAAAAGCCGCGCAGGAATAATATGTTCGGTGACAAAAGATTTAAAGACATAAACTCGGTATTGAACGCGCGATTCGCAAAAAAAAAGGTGCTCATAGCGCAGCACAGGGGTGGACACGGCGGAAACATACCGCAGAACACTTTGTTTTCATTCAAAACTTCTTTCCTGTTGGGCGCGGATATGTTCGAAATGGACGTATCCCGCTCAAAGGACGGAAGGCTGTATTGTTTTCATGATACTGCCGAGGAGCTGAATTTAAGACAACATAAAAACATTCAGTCGTTTTCTTCGGCGGCGATTGCCGAAATGGGACTTTACAACTCCATAGGCGAACCTTCGGGCTTCGGCGTGCAGGACATGGAAGAGGTAATAAAATACTTTTCTAATGGTGAGCTTTATAACGTAGACCGCTCCTGGGAAAAGTCGGAAGAAACTTTTGCCCTGTTAAATAAATATCCCTATGCAGTGAAGCAGGCTTTGTTAAAAGCCCCCGCCCGTAAGGAAATATTAGATAAATACGAAGCCGAGCCTACCAAATTTATGTTTATGGCTATCGTAAACAGCGTTGAGGAAATCGAACTCGTAAAAACGTATAAGAATATCAATACGGTGGGCTTCGAACTGATTGTCCGCGGCAAAGACGACCTGCTTTTCGGCAGTAAGTTAATCGAAGAGCTTCACGCTTCGGGTTACTTTGTCTGGGTCAACGCAATAACTCTGTCGTCGCAGAAATGTCACGTGTTGAGCGGAGGGTTTGACGATAACTCGTCTATTAAAAACGGGTTCGACAGCGGCTGGGGAGTATTGATCGATAAAAAGTTTGATATTATCCAGACTGACTGGCCGTCGCTTTTGTGCGGGTATAGAAATAAAAAGTTGAACGTAAAATAAAACAACGGTTTCCATAAATGGATAGAATAATTATAGACGGAGTAAACTCCGTGCCGGCAGTCGGCAATATTTTGCTTTTGGTTATAGAGGTATTGCTTTCGCTCGTTTTTGCAAGTCTTATAGGCTATCAAAGGGAAAAACGAGGACACGGGGCGGGATTGAGGACGCATATTATGGTCGCGCTTGGCGCGTGCCTTATAATGCAGGTTTCGGTAAATGCGCCCGCATTTACGGGGACGAGCGTGCGAGACACTGCAAGGCTTGCAGCACAGGTGGTTTCGGGCATTGGTTTTTTAGGCGCGGGCACTATTATTCAGAACGGCACTAATATCAGGGGGCTTACCACTGCCGCGACGATATGGATATGCGGAGGAATCGGGCTTGCATGCGGTGCAGGGTATTTTTCCGCTGCGCTTATCACGGCGGTTACGGCGTTTGTGTCATTGATAGTTTTATCCCGACTTGAAAAATACATAACACGCAAATCGCCCAAAATTATAATAATCTTAGACCAGGAACCGCATAATTTTAAGGAAATTTTAGACGTGGCAGACCATTACGGTATAGCTGTAAAGGATATCCACTCCGACCAGCTGAAAGGGAAAAAACCGAAATTCCGCATATCGGTAATGATAATGCCGGCAACGTCCGATGAGGTTGCAAAATTCTCGGAGGAATTGCAGGACGTTTTAAAACCCGAAGATTTCAGTTTAATCAGAAAATAAAACAATTATAGTAAAACTTCCGTCTTGCCCGGCAGAGCAAGACGGAAGTTTTATTTTTCAGAAAATATTGTTATTTTTAAAATATTATGCTATAATGCTAATACATATTAAGGTGGTAGCTTAATGGATTTTACTGAAACAGAAAGAGTTGAACTGAAAAGTAATTTATCTGACGGCTTCGAAAAAGAAGTCGTAGCATTTTTAAATACCGTGGGCGGACAAATCATAATAGGGGCTGACGATAACGGCGCAGTTAAAGGGCTGGATAACGCCGATAAAATTTCGCTTGCCGTAGCCGACAGAATTAAAAATAATATTTTGCCTTCCGCAATGGGTTTGTTTAACATTGAACACAAAGTAGAGGAAGGTAAAAATTATATTATCGTAACAATTGCGGGCGGTTTGGAAAAACCTTATTATTTGCGTAAATACGGGATGTCGCCTAACGGTTGCTATTTGCGTATCGGTACGCAATCGTCGCAAATGAATCAAAGTACGATTGACGGTTTATTTTCTCGCAGAGTTATCAATACATTGCATAACGTGGTTTCGCCTAATCAACAGTTGACTTTTACTCAACTGAAAATTTTTTATGAAGAAAAGGGCTATGACGTTTCGGGAGATTTCTTTTTAAGAAATCTTGATTTATTTACCGAAGACGGCAAATTTAACTATGCGGCATATTTGTTGGCGGATAATAACGGAACGTCAATAAAAGTAGCACGTTTTAACGGTACGGAAAAGCTCGATGCAGTTGAACGTAACGAGTTCGGCAGATGTTGCCTTTTAAAGGCGGCAAATAATGTTTTGGAAAGATTAAACGTGGCAAATACAACCGTTGTAAGGGTAGGCGGAGCTATTCGTCGTAAAGAAATGCGACTGATAGAGCCGGCTGCGTTAAGAGAAGCGGTTTTAAACGCGATAATTCATAATGATTATATAAACGGTTCTTATCCTGTATTTGAAATTTATGATGACAGAATAGAAATAATATCTTCCGGCGGACTTCCGATAGGCTTATCCGAAAAGGAATTTTTTGCAGGACGTTCACTTCCGAGGAATAAAGAATTAATGCGCGTATTTTCCGATATGGATATGTGCGAGCAGCTTGGTTCCGGTATAAGAAAAATTTTGAAAAGCTATTCAATCGATATTTTTGAAATTTCAGAACACTTCATTTCGGCTAAATTTAAGTATTCAGACGAAGCAATGCAAGTTTTAAAAGAACAGAATGGCGGATTAAATGGCGGATTAAATGGCGGATTAAATGACATTGAAAGCAATAAAACTATTGAAGAAAAAATTATAGAATGTTTAAAAAAAGATAATAGTTTATCAATAATGCAGATTTCATATATAATTAACGCTTCTTTAAGGACTACCGAAAGGGCTATCAGATATTTGAAGGAAATCGGAAAAATAAAAAGAACAGGTTCAAAGAAAAGCGGTGGCTGGCAAATAATTGAATAGTGAAACAAAAATCCCGTTTAATACGGGATTTTTTGTTATAAAAGCATGGTGTGTTTGCGATAAAATTCTCGTTATTATATTGATTTTTATTTTGTCGCATAATTGTCGCATAAATTGATTTTTGCGTATAAAACGGGCAAAAATA
Organism: uncultured Clostridia bacterium; assembly: GCA_947572415.1. GTDB lineage: Bacteria > Bacillota > Clostridia > Christensenellales > Borkfalkiaceae > Coproplasma. The sequence continues at coordinate 27,023 of CANPBT010000006.1, forward strand.
CCCGTTTTTAAGGCAAATTTAGACTATTTTCGGCGTATTTTAACTTCGGTCGGTCGCTTCAAGTCCAACAAGCGGAGCCAAGTCTTAATAGCTTGAACTTTTTTGTGATTAGAAAGACGGTTGGTTTAATCGTTTCAATGGAAAATTTAGAGAATTTTAGTAAATAAAAAAGCGTGCGGAGCTGAAATTCAGCTCCGCACGCTGCCGTTTCATATAGGTTCATCGGCAGTCCTTATTTTATAAGTTTTTGTTTTCATTTATATACCGCTCGCTCCGGCGGATATCTTTATTCCGTATCTTTCAACGGCTATCCCTATACAATTTAACGGGATACTTTATTCTTTGATTTTTTATTAAGTTGTAATTGTTGCCACTCGGCAAAGTCTTTTTGTCCTTGCTCGGACGAAAGATATTCCTGCATAATAGGGAGTAGAACTCTTGCAAGAGATTCTAACTGATATTCGGGAATATCAAAGTCTGTTTTGTGTTGCTTTGTTTTAGACATAGATTAACTCGATATAAATTTACCTCCTTATAGATTTATTAAGTTGTCATTTTCCGTCCTTATCGTTCGTATAATTTCTGAACGGTGTAGGGGCATTTTTCTTTGTTCGTGATTTTTGTAAGAGTGCGTCGAACTCATCTGGATAAGCAGACATCATATCCGTAACTATTCTGTAAGCAGTATCTTTTCGGCTGTTTACTTGGGTTGCTTCTTGTAATTGTTTAAATAAGTCGCTTTGGTCTTGACTTCTTATTTTGATTTCACGTTGAAGCTGTTCGTTCTTAGTTCGCAAAGCGATTATTTCCGCATCTTTGTTTTTACCGAAGAAGGGGAGTTTATCGCTTTTGGCTTTCTCGTAATCCTCTAATAATGATTTTATAGATTTGGCTTCCGCAATTGCTTCCTGTGCTTCGCTTTGTTGTATAATGGCAGTAACCACTTCTTCTTTCATCTTTTTAAGCTTGAACGCAACGGTGTCTAAATGTTCGGCTTTGCTTCCGATTTTACCGCGCTGTAATTTCCATTTCTTTCCAACCTTTTCGTGGAAATCAGTTTGCAACTCTCGCAATGCTTTTCTGTCAAAGAGTTGTTTTGAACATAACCGTCCGTCTAATACTGGAATTAAGTTCAAGTGCATATGCGGATTGGTTTCATCCATGTGGACGACAGCGGATATAATATTTTCTTCTCCGTAACGTTCCGCAAAGCACATGGCGCAATCCCGAAAAAATTCTTTCTGCTGTTCTTGCGTTATGCTTGCAAAGAACTCACCGTCCGAGCCGAGAATAAAGGAATTGATAAGTACTGCATCGTCTTTAATCTTCCGCTTTGGCGTAAGTTCTTTAATACGTTTGTCTATGTAGGTTAGGTAGGTTTCTGTTCTTCCTATAATGTGATAGTTGTTGGGTGTTCTTGCGTTGTCTATCTGCGGGTTTGACTTTGATTTATAGTTTTCATCCCGTTCGTTTTCACGCTCGATTCCTATAACCGCATCTCTGTGATATTTGTCCATATGACATATTAAATAGCTTATAATTTTTTTCTCCTTTAAATAAATTTTTCTAACCTTTTTCTTAAAAAAGGTATAACTCACTATACCAAAAAGCCGTTTGGCGTTTTGGTGCCGTTCGCCCTTGCAGGGAGCTTTTGTTTACCGATTAAGGCGGTCGTATTGTCATAGTTTTACCTCCTAAATATTTTTATTAACTACCACTCAGAGGAGTGGGAATAGCAGAAAATGAACACAAAAAAGCCGCTGATACGCTCAACGTAATCACCGACTTAAACCTTATTTAGCGATTCTAATTTGCTCTATGGTGGTTAGCCATTCTATGAAATTTTAAAAATATTATTAGCTTAAAAGATACCCCGTTACCACAAAAAAACGGTATCACTATAAAAGCCTATCACGGCTCACAATTTTAGCGCACAACAAAATAATCTCGCTCTAAAAACCGCAAGCTAAGGCACGGGCGACTATTCGCCCAAAATTCCGTCATCTTCTCGACGGACGCTTACCCGCTCAAAGGGTACAATACGAACTCTATCGTATAATTTTATTATATCACAGAATTGTGCTTTGTCAATAGGTTATAAACATTTGTTTGTAAAATTTTTATGTCTTTGTTTGTCGAAATAATTAAAAGGAAAATTAAATTTTCCAATTAAATAGCTAAATCCAGAATTATTGATTTCTGTATGTCAAATATGTTATAATTAAAGACAGGAAGTGTTAGTTGGTTACTTATGAAGAGTTTAGGAAATTTTTTAAGATACGCAAGAAAGCGAAGCGGACTTACTCAGGAGCAAATTGCTGAAAGGCTTAATATCGTCACGCCTGTGTTAAGTAAGTGGGAGAACGATAAAGCTGTTCCGCCGCTCGATTTACTTTGTAAACTTTGCAATATTTTAAATATCAGTATTGAAGAATGTATTAATGCCGAACTATCAAACGAAAAACGCGTGCTCCCTCCCGAAAACTTTCAACCTGAAAAGCTTGGGGAAACACTCAAAACATTGCGATTAAAAAACGGTTGGTCGCAGGCGGAAGTCGGTAAAAAGCTGTTTGTCACTTCGCAGACTGTAAGTAAGTGGGAAGCGGGAGGAGTTTCGTCTTTAGAAGTTCTCGGCAAACTTGCCGAGCTGTTCGGCATGACCCCTATGGAACTGTTGAACGGACTTGAACATGTGCGGGATTTACCAGAAAAACAAACTGTTGCCGAACAGCTTAAAAAGCCTAACAGATTAAAAATAAAATTTACAGCAGTGATACTTGCCGTAATAATTTTTCTCGGCGCAATTGCAGGGCTTACAGTCGGGCTTGTTTTAAACTTAAAGGACGGCGGCAATTTTACTCAGCCCGTGCAGCCTTTGCCTACCGACCCTGACCCCGACCCCAAGCCCGACCCTGTAATTTGCGATTTTGTTTCGCCTATTAAAGAATTTTACACGGTAGATCAAGCAGGATTTGACGAACTTGGTCGGGCTAGGGTTCGTTGTATGTTTTTTGAAGTTGCTGAAGATACTTCTGTTTATGCAATATCTGACGGAAAGATAATTTCTGTTACAGAAGTTAATGGCGATAGGGGTATTTTTATAATACAAATAGAACATTCGTACGGTTTTATAAGTGAATATTTTTGCATAAGCGAAGAACTTACTGTTGGGCAAGAAGTTAAAATGGGACAGCAGATTGGAACTACAGGTAATTTAAGAAAATTGGATATTAATACTTTTTATATATATTTATATTATAATGGAACGAAGGTTAATCCTTTTGAATATATCACCGATTTACCCGAACCTATTGAACGACCGCCTGAACATATTCACGAATGGGGAGAATGGCAAAGCAATGAATTGTTACATTGGCAGGAATGTTCCTGTGGTGAAAAGAGTACACAAAGCCCTCATACAACCATAGACAATCAATGTACTGTCTGTGGATATGAAGATATTATCCCCCCTGTAGCAGATGATAGTTTTTACGGCACACCTTTGTCGGAGATAAATATTTTGTGTGCTTGGGACGAAAATTACAATGGCGTTGATTTCATTGCAAAACGAAACGAAAAGGTATTTGCAATAAGTAACGGAAAAATAACAGAGCTTAAACCTGAAGATAATAATGGAGATGTATATACCGTGGCAGTAAAGTTGAATGACGGCTACAAGTGTATATATCATAACATAATTATATCTGGTTGGATAGGTGAGGGGATGGAAATTGAAAAGGGGGAAGTAATCGGTTATGTAACAGCCGAAACTGACAACGGAACATATTTTTTACATTTTGAATTATACGATCCAAAAGGCGTAAACGTAGATCCTATGAAATATATAAAGACAGAAACTTAACGTTTGCGCTCAAAATTTAACGCGCCTGCAACTAACCGTGCGGGCGTGTTTTTCGTGTTTTTAATTATAATAACAGTATGAAAACGCAGCTCATTTTAAACTTGTACGATTTACTGTACAGCGGAGAAAGAATTGACAGAAAAAATTTCTGTACGGTTAACGCAATTTCCGAACGAACTTTCTATCGCTACATAAAGGAAATTAACGTTTTTCTTATGCACTATAAGCGAAAATTCATTTTAAATGTAGACGAACCCTCAGGTATTTATTATATAGAAAAAATTAACGACTGACAGAACCTGTCAGTCGTTTTTAAGACATTAATTTTTTATAGTGATAAAATAAAAACGAGAAAGTATAAGGAGAAATTTATGAAAAAATTCATAACAGTTTTTCTTTCTATTATAGCGGTGATTTGCTGCATTTGTATGGCAGCGTGCGGCGCTGATGACGGAATAGTCAACGGTGGCAATGTAATCAAGCCCGCGCCCGACGATACGGATGTTACGCATACGCATGCGTTCGGTGAATGGATAGTAACTAAAAGCGCGAAGTGCACCGAGGAGGGCGAGCAGTCACGCTATTGCGCATGCGGCGAAGTTCAGACTATTGCAATAGGCGTACTTGGTCATGACTTGCAACACCACGATGGACAAGCCGCAACCTGTACGAAATCAGGCTGGGTGGCGTACAATACTTGCACGCGTTGTAATTATACAACTTATGAAGAAATATCTGCGTTAGGACATGATTTACAGCACCACGATGGACAGGCAGCAACCGAAACGGAAGACGGTTGGGAAGAATATGAAACTTGCTCGCGTTGCGATTACACTAATTTCAAGGTAATCCCCGCGCTTAAACACAATATTGTTGAGCATTCGGGAAAAGCTGCGACTTGCACGGAGGACGGTTATGAGCCGTACGTTACCTGCACGGATTGCGACTATACGACCTTTAAAGCAATACCCGCGCTTGGACACGACTTGCAACACCACAAGGGCAAAGTGGTGACTTGTACGGAGCACGGTTGGGAAGAATACGATACCTGTACCCGCTGTGACTACACAACTTTTGAGGAAATCCCCGCACTCGGACACGACTTGCAACACCACGATGGAAAAGTGGCGACTTGTACGGAGCACGGTTGGGAAGCATACGAAACTTGTTCCCGTTGTGATTATACAACTTATGAGGAAATCCCCGCACTTGGACACGACTTGCAACACCACGATGGAAAAGTGGCGACTTGTACGGAACACGGTTGGGTAGCATACGATACTTGCATGCATTGTGCTTATACAACTTATGAGGAAATCCCCGCGCTCGGACACGACTTGCAACACCACGAGGGCAAGGTAGCGACTTGCACGGAGGCGGGTTGGGCGGCATACGAAACCTGTACCCGCTGCGATTATACTACTTATAAAGAATTACCAGCACTCGGTCACGACTTTACTGGTGAATATCTCTTTGATTCTACATCTCATTGGCACATTTGCTTAAACGGTTGTGGACAAACGGACAAACATGAAAATCACAGCTTCGGCAGTGACGACAGCTGCACGGTGTGCGCGTTTAAAATAACGTATACGCAAAATCTTGCATATACGCTTTCAAGCGACGGTTCGTTTTACATTTTGTCGGGTATAGGCGATGCGATTGAAAAATATATTTATGTTTTACCCGAGGTAAATGGCAAACCTGTCCGAGAGGTGGCGACAAACGCATTTACGGGCAATAATGACATTACCGAGCTATATTTGCCACAAAGCATTATGCGAATCGGCGCAGGCGCATTTGAAAATTGTAGCAATTTAAGTAAAATAAACATATTTGACGGATATACGGCAATAGGCGAGAGCGCATTTGCAGGTACGGCGTATTTCAATGATAGGGCAAATTGGATTGATAATATCTTATATATAGGTACAAACCTTATATCAGTGCGTACTACGACATTGGGTGTTACAAAAATTAAAGAAGGAACTACACTCATTGCCGATGGTGCGTACAGCGGTTGCGGGAATATAATAGGTCTTGAAATTCCGGACAGCGTAATGTATATAGGCGAAAACGTATTTGAGGGCTGTACGAGTATTGAGGAAATAATTATTCCCGACTCGGCTATAAGCGTACAAATTTTATCGGGGCTTACAGCTTTAAAGCAAGTGACAATTCCGGCGCATCTTGCTTCTTGTGTTCCTATGACAGTGCAAAACCTTACGGTAACAAGCGGAGATATTGCGGAAAAAGCGTTTGAAAATCTTACTTCGCTAACAACCGTTACAGTATGTGAAGGAGTTGCTTCAATAGGAGAATATGCGTTTTCCAGATGCGAGAGTTTGAAAGGTATAATAATTCCTGATAGCGTAATTTCCGTTGGGGTTGGAGCGTTTACGGGAAGCAAGATTGAAATTGCTACAATTCCTGCACTGTCTATTCCATATATTCCAAAATCAAACTTAAAAACAGTAGTGATCACAAGTGGTGAGGCTATCAACAATTCAGCATTCGAAAATAGTAGTGCATTGACGAGTATAACAATCCCCGACGGCATAACCTCTATAGGGTATTCTGCGTTTTATGGTTGTACGAGTTTAACAACATTAACAATCCCAGACAGTGTAACCTCCATTGGATATTCTGCATTTTACGGTTGTAGTTGTTTAGTTAGTGTAAATATCCCCGAAGAAGTGACGGAAATAGGATATCAAACGTTTAGCAATTGTGAAAGTCTTACGAGCATAAATATCCCCGACGGTGTAACGAGTATTGGTTCCAATTCATTTTATGGTTGTAGCGGGCTGACAGATATTATCATACCTGAAAATGTGACTTCTATTGGTGAGAGTGCGTTTTATAATTGCGGTGGGTTGATATATATATCGATAGGCAAAAATGTAACGAACATAGGCTCTAATGCATTCTATAATTGCATTAATATAGAGAATGCAAAAATACCCACTTTAGCTATATCGGCAATTCCTCAAACAAGTTTAAAATACATTGAAATCACAAATGGAAATGTTATTGGCGAATCGGCATTTCATTCGTGCAAAAGTTTGATAAAGGTAATCTTGCCTGACTGTGTAAATAAAATAGGTTTATGTGCATTTAGCGGTTGCACTAGTTTGATAAGCATTAACATACCTGAAAGTGTGACGTGTATTGGTGATCAAGCATTCTATGCTTGTGGTAGTTTGATGAGTATCAATATACCATTCGGGATATCAAACATTAACGAATCGACATTCTATAGATGTGAAAGTTTAACTAGTATTTTAATACCTGAAAGTGTAACAGTTATCGCTAATAATGCATTTAAAGGATGTAGCGGGTTGACAAGCATAGTAATTCCAAACAGTGTTACAAATATTGGAAACTGTGCATTTGATGGTTGTGACAGTTTAAAATATAATAAATTTGATAATGCATTATATTTGGGAAACGCAAATAATCCGTATATAGTGTTAATAAAGGCAGAAGACAGCGAAATAATCACTTGTGCAATTAGTGAGAAGACAAAATTTATTTATGGTTCTGCATTTCGCGGATGTACAAGTTTGATAAATATTGACATATCCAAAAGTGTAACAACTATCGGCGATTCTGCGTTTTATGGTTGCAGTGGACTGACAAGCATAGTGATACCCAACAGCGTTACTGATATTGGAAAGTTTGTGTTTGATGGTTGTGACAGTTTAAAATATAATGAATTGGATAATGCGTTATATTTAGGAAACACAAATAATCCATATGTAGTATTAGTAAAAGCAAAAGATAATCAAATTACCTCATGTACAATTAATGAGGGAACAAAATTTATTTTAGATGCAGCTTTTAGCGGTTGCATTAAGTTGCTTAACTTAACAATACCAAACGGCATTGTTGCAATTAGGGATAATACATTTCAAGGGTGTAGCGGTTTGAAAAGTGTTATAATACCAAACAGTGTTACAATTATAGGAAAAAGCGCATTTGAAAATTGTACAAGTTTGACAAGTATTAATATTCCTGATAGTGTGATCGCTATTAAACAAAGCGCATTCAGCGGTTGTAGCGGTTTGACGAGCATAAACATACCGAATAGTGTGACATCAATAGGTGCTTATGCGTTTTTGAGATGCGGTTTATTAAATATAATGATACCAAATTGTGTGGACGGAATCGGCTATTTTGTATTCGGACATTGCGGTTGGTTGGAGAGTGCAATCATATGTGAAGGAGTAACGAGATTAAATGACAGACTCTTTTATAATTGCGGCTATTTAAGCAGTATAACAATACCTGACAGCGTAACGTCTATCGGTGATTTGGCGCTCTATAATTGCGGTTATTTAAAAGATATATATTATACTGGTACAAAAGCGCAATGGAATGCGATTAGTAAAGTAATATATTGGGATGATGGTACGGGCAGGTATACAATTCATTGCTTGGACGGAGATATCAAAAAATAATCAATAAGGAGAAAATAAAATTGGAATTTGATGAGATAAGAACAGAATTAGCCAAAAATGAAAATTTAAAATACTTTACTTTATCAGGTTATGGTAGTGTGCATAAAAACGAGTTATTACAGGTTTATAAATCTGAATGGATGCCTTGTAAATTTTTAAATACACCGCTTGAACTGCATTTTGAAATTCAGGACAGCAGAATTTTTCGGCTTGACTGTCACTGGTATCCGTATTATCAATATAAGAATTTAAACCGCGAAGAGATTGTTGATAAATTTTCTCAAATCGAGAACTTGATTGAAGAACGCAAGAAGTTTATAAGCGGGCTTTCCAAAGAAGCACAGGCAGCATGTACAAAGACCGCTCATCTTAAACAAGTTAGGTTTAACGCTTTAAGCGGTATCGAATGGGTGTGGAAAGACAGCGACGATTGGAAAGATATTGCCGACGAAATCGCAGAAATCGTCCTCGCTGTTTCGCCGTGTGTGGATAATCATTTCGGTAAAGAACTTACTAAATATTAAATTAAAAGCTCTTCTGTAAGGAAGAGCTTTTATAATTACTAAGTGATTTAAATTATTATTATGTGTCGTGTAATGTTATTATTATATTGACATATATGTATTTTTAATATATAATATACAAAAATAATGAATCGAGGCGTTTATGAAAAAAAGCACTATAGTTGCAGAAAGATTAAAAGGTTTGCGTGAAGGGGTAAAGCTATCTCAAGCTAAACTTGCAGCGCAGTTTGAAGGAGTTGACCAGCCTTCAATATTCCGTTATGAAAACGCACAGACTTTTCCTCCGTATGGCGTGCTAATGCAATATGCGGATTACTTTGATGTATCGCTTGATTATATCTTTGGCAGGACGGATAGCCCGCAAGGCAAGCTATATGACTTCCAGCCCAAAGTATTAAAAGACAACAAGCAAATGCAGGAGTTAATTGAAATGTGCTTCGACCCTAATTCCCCCGCAAACGCAAAGTTGAAAGAAACTTTATTTCAAATGTTAAAGGAGAGATAATTATGGTATTTCACGATGTATCCAAGTATTGCTTTGATTGGTTAAATAGCCAGCCACACGTAAAAGAAGAATCATTAACCGACTGGTTGCTTTATAACGTTTCTAAATCGAATTCCAAAGTTTTTTATCAAACATTCACAAGGAATGAAGAAGCTCAAAATGGATCTGATTGGGAATGGTGGATTCTTACTCAAAGTTATGGCATAAGTAGAGCATATCGTTTATTAGTACAGGCTAAAAAATTACACTCTAATGGCGATAATTATCCGTTAATATCTTATAGCAATAAAAACGGAATGCAAATTGATTTATTAATTCAAGAAGCAAAGGCACGAAATGCCTTACCGCTATATGCATTTTATTCTTGTTGTCATCCTGATATAAACGAACAATGTCGTAATATAAATTATATATCTGAATCATTATTAAAATGGTGCAGTAATTGTATAAACGGATGCTACTTGACTTCTGCAATTGCTTTACATAAAAAGGCTTTCAGTGTCCCGCGTCATAACATATCAGAACAAAATCTTGTTGATTGCTCTTTTGCTTTATCAATATTAGATAAACTTTGGGATGAAAATCGAGGGGCTTACGACTTATTATCAGGTCTTAATTCACACTATACGAAAAGTATTGAAAACGTTTCAGGATGTGTCCATAACTATAAGCAATTACCTGGTTATGTAAAATTTTTGATAGAACGCAAAGAAGAGGATCTCTCTTGGTTAGAATCAGAGTTTAGACGAGACGTTGGAAGTTTAGCGGGTGTAGTAGTACTTGATACCAGACAAGACTTAAAGGAGTCAAGATGAGAGCGGTAATATACGCAAGATACAGTTCGGATAACCAAAGGGAAGAGAGTATTGAAGGACAGCTTCGTGAGTGTAATGAATACGCGACATTTAACGATATTCAGGTTGTTGGCAATTATATAGACAGAGCATTGTCAGCAAAGACGGATAACCGTCCCGAATTCCAGCGTATGATAAAGGATAGCTATAAACATACCTTTGATTGTGTCATTGTCTGGAAGTTAGACCGCTTTTCTCGTAACCGCTACGACAGTGCACACTATAAAGCATTGCTTCGGAAGAACGGTGTAAAGGTTGTGTCCGCAAAAGAAACTATTGCGGAAGGCTCAGAAGGAATACTCTTGGAAAGTGTTTTGGAAGGTATGGCGGAATACTATTCCGCAGAACTCGCAGAAAAAGTAACTCGCGGTATGAAAGAGAACGCTTTAAAAGGATTATGGAACGGCGGTATAATTCCGTTCGGTTACTATGTTAATGAAGAGCATAAACTTGCGTTGGATATTAAGACCGCACCCATAGTTAAGGAAATATTCAAACTCTGTTATGACGGTAAAACGGTTAAAGAGATAACCAACATAATGAATGAAAGGAATATAAAGAAAGAAAACGGAAAACCTTTACACTATAATTCCATTAGATATATGTTATCTAACAGAGTGTATATAGGCGAGTATAACCGTATGGGAGTAATAAAGGAAAACGGAGTACCGCAGATAGTAACGGAAGAAGTGTTCAATGCGGTACAAGCGGAACTTGAAAAGAATTCAAAAGCTCCTGCAAGGCATACAGCAAAAGACGATTATCTTTTAACAACAAAACTGTTTTGCGGTAGTTGTGGAGCAATGATGGTAGCACAGGCGGGAACTGGCGGTAATAAGGTATATAGGTATTATGCCTGTGTTAGGCAGAAAAAGCATTTATGCAACAGAAAGCCCATAAGCAAAGTTAAGTTGGAAGATTTTATCGTCCACAAGACAATGGAGTTTTTAAAGGATGACGAAGTAACAGAAAAGCTATCTCAAAAGCTATATGAATTACAATATACCGAAAGTACTTTGCTTCCTAAATTACAAGAGCAGTTAAAACAGAAGGAAAAGGAAATAGAGAACATCGTAAACGCAGTACAGAAAGGCTTTGCAACTGATACATTATTAAAAAGACTTTCCGAACTTGAAAAGGAACAGAAAGAATTAAACGAAGTAATAGCAACCGAACAGTTGAAGTCACCCATATATACGCAAGAGCATTTCAAAATGGCGTTACATAATTTCCGAAAGATAGATATATCCACGCAGGATGGAAAGAGAAAGATTATAGATACATTTATAAACTCGATATTTATGTACGATGATTGTATAAAGATAGTTTATAATGTCAACGGCAAAGAAGAAGTAATAAAGTTAGAAGAATTAGAAAGTTCAACTTTGTTTACAGATGGTGAGCCATTCCGGTGACGATAGCGCAGAGGATCCACCTGTTCCCATTCCGAACACAGAAGTTAAGCTCTGCTACGCCAGAAGTAGTTGGGTTAACGCCCCGCAAGATACGGTAGTTGCCGGATTTCAATTAAAAGAGCCCGTTTTCGTTATGAAAACGGGCTTTTTTCTGCACTTTTTTGCGGTTTTAAGCAAAATTAAGCAATACTCACTTAGCCCGATATTTAGTTGTTTTTGGTTAAAATTTAATAAAAAATCACGTTATTTTGCGTACTTTTCGCTGTCTGTCTGGTATTAAAAATTTACCTGATTTTTAGCGAAAAGTACGCTTTTATTATGCAAAGTTGAGCAAAAATCAACAATTCGGTTTGTTGGATTCACATATCGGAAATTTACGGTTTATCGGCAAAACAACTAAACGCACCAGACATAATACTAAACTCACCAAAAGTAATCCGTTTTTAAAAAATCGTTTATAATGGAATCGTAAAAAATAAAAAACGTTCTTAAACGGACTGTGTACAATAAGGAGATGGTTAAAATTAAGGGGTTTTAAGTTGTTTGTTTTTATCGTGAATTCGCCGTTCAGGGCGTGAAAGGAGCTTATCGATTAATTTGCGGGGGGATAGCTCGTATTGCGGTGAAAATCGGCGCAACCCGCCAGAAAAAATAAAAAAACGGCGGGGTTACCCGTTGAATAAAAAAAATCAGGAGGAACTATGAAACACAACAAAAAACTCACTATTTTAATGAGTTTACTTCTGTCGGCGTGCATGGCTACAAGTTTTGCTTTTGCCGGTTGCGGCACGGAAGGCCCTGCGGGGCCTAAGGGCGACCAAGGTATTCAGGGCGACAAGGGCGACAAAGGCGACAAGGGAGATAAGGGCGACCCCGGAGAAGACCTTGTAAACACCACCTACGACGAAATCGATATCGATAAACTCGAGGCGGTAAAGGAAGATACATACACAGCCAAATCTGCTACAAATAAAGCAATGTACAACAAAAATTATAAGGATTATAGCTCAACCGAAGAAATTTATGACGCGGGGCACGACCTTGCCGTTAAAATCGGTGAAGAGGGAGAAGTTCTTCTTAAAAACGCAAATAATGCGTTACCGTTAAACAAAGGAGCAAAGGTTACGCCGCTCGGCTACAGAACGCAAAATCTGTTCACTGCCGGCGCAAACGACAACCGCGGTGATGATAATAAATATTACGGGCAAGCCGACGTAGCAACCTCTTTAAACGACGCAGGCTTTAAAGTAAACCCTTCAACACTTAATCTTTATGCAAAGCACAAAGCGTTGGGAAGCGTAGTGGGCAACGAGCTTGGAATTGATAAATACACTAATTCGGTAATCAGCTCTTATTACGCATATAAGGACGCGGCAGTTATCACTCTTGCGCGTTCGGGCAGAGAAGGGCATGATCTTGCTATGTACGATGTTGACGGCCACGCGGATAAAAACGAGCACTATTTACAGCTTGAAGACAATGAAAAAGAACTTATTAAGCATGCAAAACAGTATTTCAAAAAAGTTATAGTCGTGCTTAATACCGCAAACGTAATGCAGATACCCGAACTTGCTGCGGATAAGGGCGAGTATGCTGTCGACGCAATCTTATGGGTAGGCACGGTAGGGCGTAGCTCCGTAGAAGCGCTGGGAAGAATTTTAAACGGCGAAGTTAACCCTTCCGGCAGGACGTCCGACCTTTGGGAAAAGGACTTTACAAAAGCTCCTTACTGGACGAACTTCGGCAGCGGCGCGCAGAACTTCGTTTCTGAAGGGGAAAGGTCTAACGCGATGTACTACTATGACGGAGAAATGACGAACTTCACCGAAGTAGAGTACCGTGAAGATATTTACACGGGTTACAGATATTATGAAACGGGCTTTGTTGACTACAACAGGGAAGAAGCTGGCAAAGGCACCAAATGGTACGACGATCAGGTTCAGTTTGCGTTCGGTTACGGCCTCGGCTATACCACGTTTGACTGGGCGGTAGTACCCGCAGATGCGAAATCTAAACCCATTTCCAAAGCTAACGAATCCGTTACTATAAGAGTAAGGGTAAAGAACACCGGCAAGGTCGCGGGGAAGGACGTGGTTCAGCTTTACTACTCTGCGCCTTACACAAAGAACGGTATAGAAAAAGCTGCGGCAAATATGGTTGCGTACGCAAAAACCGATTTGTTGCAACCCGGGCAGAGCCAACTTGTTACGCTTAAATTCTATGCGCAGGATATGGCTTCTTTCGACTGGAACGACGCAAACGGCAACTCCTTTAAAGGATACGAACTTGAAAAGGGCGACTACGAGCTTTCCGTCCGTCGCAACTCGCACGACGTGGAAAAAACTGTAATTCGCACTATTGCCGCGGATATCAAGTGTGAAACCGACTACGAAAACGGCAATTCGATAACCCCTGTATTCACCGGAGATTACGACAGTACTTCAAAATCACTTCTCGATAATAAACTTTCAAGAGCAACGGGGATGAAACAGCCTGCCGCTCCCACGGTGGCAGACCGTACGCTTACAAAAGAGCAGTACGATAAAATGAACTCACTGCGTAACTATTATTCTTACGAGGATAAAACTACGGACGACTGGTATGTAAAAGACGGTATTCCTGCAAGCTGGAATCAAGCAACTTCGCATGAGGAAGATTATTCCGACGTAACGGTGAAAGCAAGCGAGCTTTTCGGAAAGAGTTATAGCCTTGACCTTGTAGACCATACTGTTGTTCAGGGTACGGATGCGGATACCAAAAAGTGGGAAGCATTCATGAACCAGTTTACTTGGGATGAACTTTGCAACATAGTGCTTACCGGTGAATTTATCAGTGATTCAGACAAGCACCTGGCGTCTTTTGTAACAAAAGCTGCAGGGTTAAGCGGTGCAAATAATAAAGACGGCGCTATAGGTATAGGTTATACTAAATTCCCCGGCAACGGACTTCTTTCCGCAACTTTTAACGACAACCTCTCTTACGAAATGGGCAGAATGATAGGTAACGAAGCTATTGATATGGGCTGTACCACGTGGCGCGCGCCCGCTACAAATCTTCACCGTACGCCTTTCGGTGGAAGAAACTGCGAATACTATTCGGAAGACCCCGTACTTTCTGCAAATATGACGGTTAACGCCGTACTCGGCTGCTCGGAAAAGGGCGTAATTACGGAAGTTAAGCACTGCTTTGCAAATGAACAGGAAACATACCGCGATATGTACGGCGGTATAGCAACCCTTGCTACGGAGCAGGCTCTTCGCGAAATTTACTACAAACCTTTTGACGCGGCAATTAAAGCGGGTACGCTTGGCATAATGACTTCGTTCAACAAAATAGGTATGTTCTATACCAACTCAAACAACTTTGCTTTGCAAGAAACTTTGTGGCGTAAACAATCGGGCTTTATCGGGACCGTAGTGTCCGACGCATGGACTAAAGACTGGACTCCGATAAACCTTTGCGTTCGTACGGGCGGGGATAACTGTCTCGGTTCGGGTAATGACTTCCAGACCAACAATATAACATTCGGTTACTGGGACGCACAGAATAAGATGGTAAAAGTACCTGCCGACAAAGAGGCTCAGGATGCGTATGAAAATCCCACTCATGAAAAACCCTTAACCGAAGAGTCAAAGGCTCTTTGTACTCTGGCTTCCCCTACTCAGTATTATTCAGTACGTAAATCGGCTCAACGCGTAATATTCACAATGGTAAACTCCATAATGAATCGCAACAGTATTCCTGCAAGCGTGGAAATGGAAGTAACTTTACTTCGCGGTGTGCACAATTCAATACCACTTGAAATTACACAGAGCAACGATGTTACATTCAGCGGTGAACCCGTTTATTCGGAAGGAATAAGCCTGAAATTTGATCAGAATAAGGGTATATTATCGGGCATCCCCCAAAATACGGGTGAATTTACTGTTACAGGGCTTAAGGCGACTTGCGACGGTTGGGTAAATGCTGACGTTAATATAAAAATTAATGTGGTTTCAGCCTTTGAGTATAATGGAGCAAACATAGAACGCGACGCAGTGATTACAGTTGCACACGGAGAAAAAACGGGTGAATTTGTTATTCCTTACTTTGCTTACGGTACTCATCTTAGTTGTCCTGATTATTGGGGAACCAAATACGGCCCGGGCACTGTTAAATATCCCGGCGGCGTAACTTGGGTACTTCTTGACGTATACAGCGGCCCCGGCGGCGATAAGTTGGTAAGACTTGAAGACCAGATGGGAAACAAGACTGCTTTGGATGCAAACGACCCCGAAGTCAAGCATATTGACGGATACAGATTCGCGATAACAGGAGAGGCGGTCGAAGGTATTACTCTTGAAGCAACGACGGCTGAAATCCTTGGATATAAGGGTCTGGAAACGTACGAAGCGCCTCACGGCTTTAAGTTCGTCATCGATGCAAATGTTGCACCCGGCGAATATGAAATTACCGTTCAGTTTATTTCGGGCGGCGTACTTTACGACGGCTGGTTTGAGTGGTGGCAGGACAATATCGTAAAATATAATGAAACGTTTAAGATTGTCGTTACATGATGAAAATGCATTAATATACAATCTGTAACATTAATATCGGCTTCTGCGGCGGCAATGCCGCCGCAGAAACTTGATTTTTCTAATGCCATCAGGAAGGAGAACTAAAAAAATGAAGCTAATAAAAAGACTGTTTTTAGCGGTAATTGCCGCAATGCTCGGCTGTACGGTCGTGCTTGCTGCGTGCGGTCAAACGCCGCCTACGCCTGAAAAGCCGGAGGTTGTATTGCAAAACATTAAGGTTACTACAATGCCTGCCCGTGTGGATTATTACGTAGACGATACGTTCTCCGCGGAAGGAGGTGTGCTTACCGCAACCTATTCCGATAATTCCACAAAGGAAGTGCCCCTTACAGACGGTTCTGTTGAACTCTCCCAACCGGACACGTCGGTAACGGGCAACAAAAACGTGGTTGTACGGTACGGGGGGAAGCAAACTACTTTCCGCATTTCCGTAACAAAGGAACAATTCGAAGTAACTTTTAAATATAACGACGGGGCAACCGCAGACTTGACAAATACGGTTGACAAGGGCGATAAAGTTGAAAAACCTGCCGACCCTACCCGTACAAATTTTGAATTCGAAGGTTGGTTTTCCGATGAGGAAACTACTTTGGCGTACGATTTCAACACACCTGTAACGTCGGCGATAACTTTGCACGGCAAGTGGTTAGACGTATCCAAAAAGACCTATAAGGCCACTTTCAACTTCAATCATTCAGCGCTTAAAAAGCCTACCGTCGTACAGACGGTGGAAGAAGGTTCTTCCGCGATTCGCCTTGCAACAGACCCGCAGCGTTACGGTTACAGCTTTGACGGCTGGTTTACACAGGCTACGGGCGGTGAGCCGTACGACTTTACACAGGCGTTAACTGCAAACGTTACAATATACGCGCACTGGACGCGTACCCTTCTCGGCGTGCAGGACTACGTTTTTGAAGCGGAAAATACGAGTTTAAAGGACAAAAGCGGCCCCGCAACTTCCGGCACCGCCGTAGGCGGCGCAATGGTTGTACAAAACCTTTCAGGCGGCGTAAGCGGCATTGGCTATGTTAGCTATCTGTACAAAATGGGCAACAGCCTGGAATTTTATATCACCAGCGACGTTGAAGTATCCGGCGTATCGATATGGGTGCGTATGTCCGCGGAAATGATACCGCAGACGTTCAGTAAAGAAAACTTTATGATATTACTCAACGACGTACCGTACGATTACGGCACGGTTGAGTTTACGAAAGAACAGATTCCCGATAACGGCGGGGACTTGGGAAAAGTTTATCATGCGGATTTCAGGGACGTGCCGATAGGTTCGGATCTCACACTGAATAAGGGCGTAAATACAATTCGTGTTATGACGGCAAACCATACGCCCAACGTAGGCGGCAGCACATGGCAGGCGTATGCTCCCGTTATCGACTGCATTAAGATTAAGGCGGACGCGGTGCTTACATGGGCGGATTCTTACGGCTTACCTGCATACGATTACAAGGCATAGAGAGGGTGATATGAAATTTTTAAAATCAAAACGCGCGAGAGTAACGGTCATAAGCGTGGTATCGGTGCTTACGGCTTTTATAATAGCAGTTAATATTCTTGCGTCTTTACCATATTTTTTCAATCTTATAAGCTCTTTCCTCGGTAGAAAAACGCCCGTCTATGCAGACGGAGTCGTATCTATGTTTCCGGCTCTGGAAACCACTTCCAAACAGGAAGCTTTCAAATTCGCGGACGACGTAAACAACGAGATATGCGAGGAAGGGTTCGTGCTTCTCAAAAATAAAAACGGCGCGCTTCCGCTCAAAAAGAACGCGGGCATAAGCGTGTTCGGTAAAAACAGCGTAAATTTATCGTACGGAGGAAGCGGGTCAAGCGGCGGCTTCAAGGAAAAATACGTTACTCTGTACGAAAGCCTTTCGGAAAAATTTTCCGTAAACCCCGTGCTTAAAGCCTTTTACGAAAACAATAAGCAGTCCGGTGCGCCGCGTTCTTCTAATCCGGGCGATCTTGACAGCGGAAAGCCGGTTGAAATTACCGTGGGGGAAACTCCGCAGAGTATGTATACGAGCGCGGTAAAAGACAGCTATTCAAAGTATAACGACGCCGCAGTAGTGGTAGTTACGCGAATCGGCGGCGAAGGTTTCGATTTCCCGCGCTATCAGGGGCAGACGGAGGGCGCGGTTTCCGCAGATTCGCACTATCTCGAACTCGACAAAAACGAGCGCGACCTTCTGACCGCAGTCTGTAACGCGGGGTTTGAAAAAGTAGTCGTGCTGTTCAATACGCCGGCTGCGTTTCAGGCGGACTTCCTTGAAGATACCGCGTCCCTTGACTGCGCGGATAAGATAGACGCGGCTATGTTCGTAGGCTTTACGGGCTACGGCGGTGCAAAGGCAATAGGCAAAGTTCTGTGCGGCGAAGCAAACCCTTCGGGAAGAACTGCGGACACATGGGCGAAGAATTTTAAAGCCGACCCCTCGTTTGAAAACTTTGCAAACGGCAGCACGGACAAAACTACGGATAAATATGATTTCGACAAATACTACTTCGTGGATTACGAGGAAAGCATATACGTCGGTTACAGATATTGGGAGACGCGCGGCTTTACCGACGGCGAAGAATGGTATAATAACAGCGTCGTATATCCGTTCGGGCACGGCCTTTCCTATACCGACTTCGAATGGACGGTTAAAGACGTCGGCGATACGCAAATTACCGTAAACGGAACTGTATCGGTTACCGTTACGGTCAAAAATACGGGCAACGCCGCCGGCAAGGACGTAGTTCAGCTTTACTGCCGGCCGCCCTATACCGCGGGCGGAATAGAAAAGCCGTACAAGGTTCTGGCGGGCTTTGCAAAGACGGATATTATTTCTCCCGGCAAATCGCAGGACGTAATTATAACTTTTAATCCTTACGACGTGGCTTCCTACGACTATAAGGATGCAAACAATAACGGTTTTTACGGCTACGAGCTGGAAGCGGGAGTATATACTCTTCATATTGCGAAAAACGCGCATAATACGGTTGATACGGTTGAGCTTTCGCTTGCACAGGGTATACGTTACGACAAAGACCCCGTAACAAAAAATACGGTGGGCAACCGCTTTACGGCGGATGGCGCGGTAACCGCAACCGACCTTACTCACGTTTACGACAGCGGCTGGCAGTTGGATACTCTTCTTTCCCGTACGGATTGGGCGGGAACGTGGCCTACGCCGCCAACGGACGAACAGCACAGGGCGGGAGCGGAGCTTCAAAGCCAGTTAAAAAGCGTAGCAACAAATAATCCCGTAAATTACGACGACGAAGAATATCCGCTCTTTGAAGAAAAAACGGATATGGTTTTACGCGATATGCTTCCTGCCGATACTCCCGAAACGAGCTATAAAGCTGTTGTGGACTACGATGACGGAAGATGGGAAACCTTTATTGACGCGTGCAAGGAAAAGGATTTGAAAAATCTTCACGACTACGGCGTGTTCAATACGTTAGCGATACAGGATATCGGGCTTCCCGCCACACGCAACAGCGACGGTCCGGCGGGCTGGACGTGTTTTATGGACAGCGAAATATACGGATACAACTATTGCAGCGAACCGATTATGGCGTCTACCTGGAATACGCAGCTTATCGAAAAACTCGGCGTTGCGTTGGGCGAAGAGGGCGTATGGGGCAACGAACAGACGGGGCAGCCATATTCCAGCATATACGCACCCGGCGTCAATATTCACCGTAATCCTTTCGGCGGCAGAAGCGCGGAATATTTCTCCGAAGACCCGTTTATTTCGGGTAAAATGGCGGCTGCGGAAATTCGCGGCGCGCAGAGCCGCGGCGTTATCTGCACGATAAAGCATTTTGCCGTCAACGAACAGGAGACCCACCGTGCGATAAACGGCGACGTTAGCTGGGTTGACGAGCAGGCGTTGAGAGAAATATATTTAAAAGCGTTTGAAATTGCTATAAAGGACAGCGAGTGCCGCGGGCTTATGACAAGCTTCAACCGCATAGGCACCAAATGGACGGGCGGCGACTATCGCCTTTGCACGGAAATTCTGCGCGACGAATGGGGTTTCCGCGGATACGTTATATGCGACTTTGCCACGGGCGCGGCGTATATGAACAGCCGGCAGATGGCATACGCCGGCGGGGACATAAATTTGCGGAACCCTGCTGTAAGCTGGTATTCGTCGGGCGATACGGGCGACGCGATTATATTGCGTCAGTGTGCTAAAAACCTGATGTACGCGGTAGTAAACAGCAACGCCATGAACGGCGACGTTATCGGCTATAGACAGCCTATATGGTATATAATGATGTTCGTGGTGGACGCAATCGTTCTGGTTTGCATAGCGGCATGGGTGTTTTTTGCCGTCTATACAGCCAGAAAGGAAAATGTAAAATCCGTTAGCGAGCAAAAAGAAAATACCGATTTTACGGAATAGTTTTTTCTCCGCGTTGGCGGGCGCACCCGGCGGTGCGCCCGATATCCGTAGCGGTATATTATATCCGGATTATGTAAAAAATTTTTTATCTATTGACAACTGTTATTAATAAAGTTAAAATATAAGCAGTATATATTTTTTTCAACCGAAATTCGGGGTGGGGGATGGAATATTTATGATTCGCATAGCTATCGTAGACGATGAGGAAGAATACAGATTGCAGGAAAAAGAATTTATCGAAGAGTATGCTAAACAGTCCGGCGAACAGTTCGATATAAAATCTTTCGATAACGGCGTAGACTTTATATCCGACTATAAGCCCGTGTACGATATAGTCTTTCTCGATATAGAAATGCCGCATATGGACGGTATGACAACCGCCCGTAAATTGCGCGGCATGGACGTAAGGGTTTGCATCGTGTTTATTACCAAAATGTCGAAGTACGCGGTGGAAGGATACGAAGTAAACGCGATAGATTTTGTGGTAAAGCCCATTAAGTTTTTCAATTACGTTGACAAACTGAAAAGAGCGATAAGCTACGTAAGGTCGCACAAGGAAGAGGAAATAGTAATAAGAAGCGATAAAAAATATTTCCGACTTGCGCTGTCGCAGATATATTATATCGTAAAAGACAGAAACTATCTTATTTACGTTACCGCCTGCGGTAGATTCCGCGAACGCGGAACGATAGAAAGCGTGAAAAAGAATTTGTATAAAAACGGCTTTTCGGTTTGTAACAGCGGCTGTATCGTCAATTTACGGCAGGTAGAGCGGGTAATATCGACGAGTATTTTCATCAACGGCGACGAACTTCCGCTTTCCCGTTACAGAATGAAAGATTTCAATCAGGATATGTTAAATTTGTTGCGGCAGGACTAATCGTACGGGAGGCGAAGTATGTTATACCAACAAGTTTACGGAAACTTGTATTACGCGATTTACGGTAACGTTTTCGCCGTAGAATTATTTATCGGGCTGTGTTTTTTCGTCGTTTTTCAGCCGCGAAAAAATAATTTTATTCTACGGGCATACGCAAGCGTCGTCAGCTATATACTTGCGGAAAATATTGTTTGGTTTTTTATCGTAAAATTTGCCGCAAGAGTTTCTTACATAAACGGCATTTTTTTCTTTTTGTGCGTAATAATGCTTGCAATAGGCGTATATTTCAGCTTTGAAACCAACTTTTTGAGTGCGTTTTATTTTGCGGCGGGCGCATATGCGGTTCAACACGCTTCGTATTCGTTAAGCAATATAATCCGTTATCTTTTTAATATCTCTTTGCCCGTCTGGGCGGAGTTTATAATTTTCGACATATTGTTGTTATGTCTGGTATGCACCGCATTTTTTCTTATATTCATTTGGCCGAGGCGCGATAAATTCTATTCCGATATTTTCGATATCCGCGCGTTCGTCGTTTCTTCTATCACGCTTCTCGTCTGCGTGCTTTTAAGCCTTATCGTCGACAATATTTTTGCAAAGTATCTCGAAGTGCAGATTAATATAAAGGGTTTAAGGGTTTGTTGCAGCACTTACGCGCTTATAAGCTGTACTGCTTCCGTAGTTATTCAGTTCGGTTTTCTGCGTGAAAACCGACTTCTTGATGAAAATACTATTCTGGACCAGATTATTCACTCCGAAAAGAAGCATAATGAAAAATTCGAAGAAACTATTGCTATTATTAACGAAAAATGCCATGATTTAAAGCATCAGGTTGCACTTTTGGAAAAAATAGACGATAAGGAAGCGCGAAAGGCGTACATAAGCGATTTGAAAAACAGTATAGACATTTACGATACGTCCGCGAAAACGGGAAACCCCGTGCTGGACGTAATTATTTCGGAAAAAAATTTTTTATGCAAAAAACGTAATATAGCTTTCAGTTATCTCGTGGACGGGGCTAAAATTTCGTTTATGAGTTCTACCGATATTGCGGCGCTTTTCGGTAACGCGCTGGATAACGCGATAGAGCGTCAGCTTGAAGAAAGCGAAGAAACAAGATTCGTAAGTTTTTCTATTAAGGAAAAGAAAGGCTACGTTCTGGTGCACATCGATAACAGATGCAGCGCGTCGCCCGACTTTGTTGACGGCTTGCCGCAGACAACAAAGTCAGACAAATATCACCACGGCTTCGGCACAAAAAGCATAGTTAATATTGCGGACGCGTATTCGGGTAAAGTAAATATGGTGGTGGAGAACGAAAGGTTTAATCTTGATATTCTTTTCCCCGCAAGTGTGACGGAAAACGATAAAAAGGAATAGCGATATATCAGAAGACGGACTAATATACGCAAGTCAGAAGAAAGTTAGAAGGGCGACGTAATAAATACCGTTTTTGCAAAGTATGCCTGTAAAATATACCAAGTATGACAAATCGGCAAAGTAGTATTGAAATAATGCACGATTGATGTTAAAATATATACGTATAATATTACTTGGGAGAATATGATGTTATCTATAGCAATCATAGAAGATAACGAAAACGACGCTTTGCAGCTTTTGGCGGCATTTAAAAGGTATGAAAAGGAAACGGGCGAAGTAATAAACGCCGTTCATTTTAAAGACGCCGAAGGTTTTCTGACGGGATACAAGCCGATTTTCGACGTGGTGTTTATGGATATAATGCTGGGTAGCGCGCTGACTTCGTAACCGTTTATCGCAAACTGCGGCATCGTAGTTATAAAAATAAGCGTTACATTGCTGTCAAACTGCCGCATGCGCTTTGCCGCGTCCATTCCGTTAAGTCCGCAGTAGACAGATGTCTTACGCGGGCGGAGATTTAAATCTTTCAACAATCCCCGAAAGTTGGTGCGATGCAAGCGACCTGTCCGACGCAATAGTTTTGCAACAGTGCGCAAAGAATATAATTTACACTTTCGTAAACAGTAACGCAATGGCCGGAGAAATCGACCACTACAACACGGCAACCTGGGTAATACTTTTATACGTTGCCGACGCATTAGTCGCTGTGGGAATAGCGGTATGGGGCTTCTTCGCGGTAAGAAAGGCGCTTAAATCGGAATAACAGGCACAAAAATAAAATAACAGGCGGACGGTTTAAACCGTCCGCTTATTATTTATTCGGCATATGAACGGGCCCTACGAGATTTACCGCCCTTAAAAATAAAAACTGTTTACATATTGCAAAATATAAAAGGGTATAGTCAATGTTCGTAAGCAGATTGCGGCGCAGAAAATATTTTATAATAAGATTGGTTGCAAGTCTTGCAATCATGTTTACGGCGGTAACGTTTTTTCCCGTAAGATATGATGCACTGTACAATTCTTTTATGTTTTTGCTGTTTTTTGTACTAACGCTTGGCTCTGTGATTAATTTGCTTTGCTTTAAATTCAGGACAAGTTTTAAACGATTGAGGACAAAAATCTCCCTTTTATATAACAAAAAATTATAATGACTGTGCTGAAGCAAGATTGCTTGCAAATATTACGGTTTTAACTGCCCAAGGTAGCTAAGATAAATAAATATAAGGAGATAAAGGATGAAGAAAACAAAACTTAAGTCAAAAGCATCGCGCGTATCTATGTCTTTATTGGCATGCTTACTAAGTGTTGGCGTTGGCTTACCCAGCTTTGCCGCTTCAGCGGCTGCTGTGCCCAAGAGTTACATGGAGGATGCTGAAGGCAGATACGTGTCCGACTACTCAAGCGTGGAAGAGGCGCATGAAGCAGGAAGAAAACTGAACGAGCAGATAATGGAAGAAAGTATCACGTTGCTTAAAAACGAGAATCAAACGCTTCCGTTTGCCAAAGACATTAAAAACATCAGCGTATTCGGTAAACATTCCGTCGATTTCAGTTACATATCGAGAAGTAATCCCAGGCAGACTATGGATACACAGTATTTGAGCTTACAGGACAGCTTGAAGGAAGCAGGTTTTAACGTCAACCCTATGTTGGAAGATTTTTACCGCCATTATGATTATAAGGGGTTTGAATTCAGTCATCCTGAATTTAACGCGGGCGTAGACCTGCTTGCAATGAAGGCAAATAATTCGCCGTACACTAAAACCAGAACTATAAAGAACCCTATAAAGGTTTCTGCGGCGCAACACAAAATGTCTGTTCTGCAACCCGATGTGGAAGAATTTGACGATTACAATCTTTCAAATTCTTTCAAGCGCTATAACGATGCTGCGTTAGTTGTGTTGGGCAACCGCGGCTCAAGTAATTTTATGTATTCGAGAGGTTGGAATGACAGCCCGACGCTCAATAACGAAAAAGATATCGAAGCAACATTGGCAACTTATTCCGATCCTGCCGACTATTACAATCATTTATTCCAACTTACGCAATCGGAAAGAGACCTTATTGATTACGTCAGCGGCAAATTCGAAAACGTGGTCGTACTTATTAACTCTGCCGAGTCATGGGATATTCCCGATTTGGTAGAAAATGAAGGAGTAGACTCCATTCTTTATATGGCGGTTCCCGGCACCGACGGTATTATGGCATTAGGCAGAATATTGAACGGTGAAGTGAATCCCTCAGGCAGAGTGGCAAATATGTTTGTTACGGATACCACGAAAAACCCTCAGTGGCAAAACCAGGGTACTAATGCGCATACCAGTGCCACTGCCGAGACGGCTATAACGTTTACAAACGAAAAGTGGGATGCAACTAAGGCGCTTAGCGATAATACGGATCAGAATATTTATCAGGAATATGAGGAAGGAATATACATCGGCTCCAAGTATTACGAAACCCGCGGTTGGGAAATGGGCGGCAAAGAAGGCGATTGGACGTGGTATGACAAAAACGTAGTTTATCCGCTCGGTCACGGGCTTAGCTATACGGAATTCGAATGGGAGCTTGCAAATACTTCTCATTCAGATAACGCCGTTTTAAAAGCAAACGACGTAGTGACGATTGAAGTAAAAGTAACCAACACCGGAAACGTTGCCGGGAAAGATGTGGTAGAACTGTACTACACTGCGCCCTATACTCCCGGCGGTGTTGAAAAGGCGTTTGTAAATCTTGCCGGCTTTGAAAAGACAAAGATATTAAAACCCGGTCAGTCACAAATTTTGAGCTTTGAACTGCGTGCACAGGATATGGCGTCGTATGATTGGGATAACTCCAGCGGTATGGGTAAAAACGCTCACGGCGAGTGGGGACAGTACATACTTGACGAGGGCAATTATCAGATTCGTCTTATGCGTAATAGCAACGTACGTTCCGAACAGTTGGGGCTTACTGTTACGGTACCTGTAGGCGGATATAAGTTTGACAAAGATAAAGATTCTGGCGAGCTGGTTGAAAATCACTTTACCGTAAACGACGCAACTACAGGCGAAGCAAAGACTCTTACCGATGGGCTTACCGCGGACGCCGCAACTAAACATCAAAAGGGCGTATTTAACACCTTCGGTGATTATACTACGGTATTTACGAGAGAACAGTTCAATCAGTCCGACGATTGGCTGTTCGGTGAAAATCGCAACGAGGCTTCGACATTCCCTACCCGTCCCGATGCGGTCACCCGTCAGGCAAGCAACGCAATATATACGCAGCTGACACACGTATTCAACCCTACGGATGCCGCAGAGGGCGACGTGGCAACGCAGCCCTGGATGATTGATTTTGAAGAAGCAGGCGGTGTTCCTTCAAATTGGACGCAGGCAGCCGGCACGGATGGTGAGATTACCATTATGGCTAAGGAGATGTCGGGGGTATCTTTCAACGATGCTAAATGGGACACTTTCTTAAATCAATTAACTCTCGCTGAACTTTATAGCGGCCAGATTGCTAACGGCTCGTACGGAAGCGGCAGCAATGAACGCGTCGGACTTCCCAGAGGCGGTGCACCCGACGGCGCTCACGGACTTTCGGGTGCGGCAGGCGACAACGGTACTACCGGGCAGGTAGCCGCAGGACGCGGCACTGTACATCCCGAACCTACTGCCATTACGATGACGTGGAATAAGGAGCTTTATTATCTTCTCGGTCGTCAGATTGGTACCGAGGCAAGACTTTCGAAGATGAACGACTTATATACCCTTACTTTCGACTTGCGCCGTCAGCACTACGAAGCTCGTTCGTGGGAAGGTAGTTCAGAAGATCCGTTCCTTTTGGGAACCTGGGGTATGTTGTACGTACGAGGCTCGCAAGATGTAGGCACGATTGTTCAGATTAAGCACTTCGCAATGTTTAACGGTGGCGTTAAGGCGGCATCTCCCGCATCCAAGTTAATCACGGAGCAGGCTTTAAGAGAACTATATTTAGAGCCTTTCAGAATGGCTGCGGTGCAGAATGGCGGAGCCGAAGCAATGGGCGTTATGACCTCCTATAACAGAGTCGGCATAACAACTACGTGTACCAACTACGCGCTTGTAACCGCTACGTTAAAGAATGAGTGGGGCTTCTCCGGTTTTGTTTGTACGGATATGCAGGGCTCGAATGCGAGCAACGACTACAATAACGCTCATTTACAGCTTCGTGCAGGTGTAGACCAGTACATGGGCAGACTTGATGAAAACGCTGTTCCCATATGGGATGCGTCCTTACGCGGAACTAAAGGCGGCGTTAAACTGACTGACGTTCCTGCCGCGGAGAGTAAGGGATATGCAGGTATAACCGGCAATCCCGAATCCGCAATCGAATATTTCACCGTCAGAAATGCAGCAAAGCGCATTATTTATTCCGGTGTTAACACCGCAGTGTTCAGCTATTCGGAGTATCTTTATAAGGACGCTATTTCCGCATGGGGAAAGAACGCAGATATTTCAGCGACGCAGAACGTTAAAACCAATATTGATCTTTCACTTGCCGATGCCGCAGATTTAATGCCTGAAGGTTCTATCGTACGTTATCGCCTTGCAGAAGGGTCGACGTTGCCTTTGGGAACAGAGCTAACTTCAAAAGGACTTTTAAGACATGCTACTGCCGGCGGAGGTGACAGACTTGATACCGTTAATGACGATACCGCCAACGGCGCTTTCTTAAGAGAAAGCAGTACTAAACCTTTCACGTTTACAGTTGAAATGTTGATTGATAACGAGGTCCATGCTAAAAAGACGTTTGCATTAACAATGAACAGTGCTTTCCAGATTGGAACAATTGATCCCGATAGTGAAGATGCTCGTCCTGCAATAAGCGACGCGGTTAATATGAGTACTGCTTATACGAACCTTAAAGTAGGTGAAGAATTTACGGGAAGAATCGAAGGTGTTGCCGTTAATCAGTTCTATGTGGAAGACGCTGCGCCTACCTGGCAAAATTCGCAGGGTGCGGGCAGAAATACTGTTTATACGGTAGAATCGGGAAGCTTCCCTGCGGGGTTGACCCTATCGGAAGACGGTACGGTTACCGGAACTCCGTTAGTTGCAGGTCAGTACGACTTTACAATCAAAGCGCATAGAATGATTCGCACGATTGTAAGGGACGCTATTAAAGTTGAAAATAATATTTATTACATCCACTCCACGATGATAGTTTCCGACGAAATGACTAAAACCGACGTTGAAGGCTGGATTAATTCCGCGCTTAACGGTAGCGTAAATAAGGATGTTATCAAGAGCATAGTCGAAGCAAACGAAAGCGGATTCCTTACCGAAACTTCGGTTCAAAGCATAATCAACGCTTCGATTTCCGGCTCGTTGAATGAGACGACTATTAAAGGTATCGTTGATAAGGCTGTTGCGGACAGATTGACCGAAGCTGAAACTCAGGCGTTAATTGATAATGCGATTGCTGCAAGTAAAGAAGAAGGCGGATGCAACAGCTCCGTAGCGGTTACTCAGGCTGCAA
This sequence comes from uncultured Clostridia bacterium, assembly GCA_947572415.1. Taxonomy (GTDB): domain Bacteria; phylum Bacillota; class Clostridia; order Christensenellales; family Borkfalkiaceae; genus Coproplasma. The sequence goes on from CANPBT010000006.1 coordinate 55,406, forward strand.
TACTTTCTCTTGCAACGCTCGGCATAGCGGTAGCATTCGTTGTAAAACGCAAAAAACCGATAAACAAATAATAAAATTCTATAATTTGGTCTGTTTATCAAATTGTGTGACGGTATCGGCGAGAGTAAGCTCGCCGATACCTGAATACTTAATTTTATCAGTTAAAAGGAAGTAAAAATGAAAGCAATATCTAAAAAAGGCGTATGGCTTATAATTGCCGTAATGATGTTGAGCATTTTTTTAAGCTCTTGCGGCGTAAAAACTTTAAGCGTAAAGTTTGATTTAAACTATACCGGGGCGGGCGCGGCAACCGTCGTGTCGGTTGACGAAGGCGACACCGTAAGCGCGCCGGAAAGTCCCGTCCGTAAGGATTACGAATTTTTAGGTTGGTTTACGGAAGCTACAACTGAAAATGAATACGATTTCAGTAAAACCGTGGAATCAGATATTACGCTCTTCGCCGGCTGGGAAGCATATCCGACGGTCATTTTCAATCTCAATTATACGGGTGCGCCAGAAGCTGAGGCGGTATCAGTGAAAAAGGGTACGGCTGCGGCCGAACCTGCCGAACCTCGGCGCGACGGGTTCAGCTTCGGCGGTTGGTATACCGACGAAAGCTGCACTTTTCCATATGAATTCAATGCGGTTAACGAAAGCATTACGGTTTACGCAAAGTGGTTGGATAACAGCGTAAAGTATATAACCGTAACATTCAATTTGAATTATTCGGGCGCAGAGCAGTCGTTTACGCAGAACGTGCCCGAAAACACAAAGGTACAGAAGCCTAACGATCCGTCTCGTCCCGATTCCGACGATAAAAAATACGTATTTTCGGGTTGGTATACCGACCCCGAAACAACTAATGAATATAATTTTGAAACCACACTCGCCTCACCCGTCACGCTTTATGCAAAATGGGTAGCTTCGTATGATTTCTGGACGGTGTATACCGATTTATCCAATTTTATGGGTAACAGCTGGTTATATATGGATTCCTATCCCGATTATATGACGATAGAAAGAACGGGCATAGGCAACAGCTCTCAAAAATCGTGGGATACGCAGGGACATATTGCAGACTATTTTCTTCAGGGTGTTCACAATACCTACGAGCAGGAGCTTGTATGGGTAATAGAGTCCGACGCGGACGCGACGGCGGTTTTGCAGATGAGCATGGCGCTTGAGATAGTAAGACAGCAACCCGTAGAAATGTACTCGTCTACGGATATCGATGTTTACGGCGGCAGCCATAGAATAGTAGTCAACGGCGAGGACGTCGCATTCGGCAAGTATACCGAGTATGACGCTATTACACTTTGGAGGCCTTCCGCCGACGTCCCTATGCAGTTTAGCGTGTATACCATGGCGGAAATCAAGCTTATTAAAGGCAAAAACGTCATTAAATTTATGATAGGCGTAAACGACTGGCTCGAGGGCGTAGACGGCGCTCAGCCTCACTACGGCAGCGCGCCCACTATCGAGCTCATTAGGCTGAACACGACCGCAGGACTGTCGTGGACCCCGAAGCTTGAAAATATAACCAACCGTGCGGCGCTCGAAGACGGTTTTTAAGCAATCCGTAAAGGAGAAAAAATATGAATTTTATAAAAAAAGCCTGGAAGCACACGTATTCTAAGGTCTGGTTTTTTGTGTCGACAATCACTATGGCTTTTGTGTTTATCGTAACCATGATTATGACGCAGGTGCCTATTATTCGTGAAACTTTCAATATCGTATTCGGCCGCCCTCAGGCTATCGTAGGCGAAAACAAGGGATTATATAAGGTAAGCGACGGCATAACCGATAAAAAATCCGCATACGACGCGGCTAATGAATTGAATATAAACATAACGAGCGAGGGCACGATTTTATTAAAGAACGAACAAAACGTATTGCCTCTGGCGGCTGACAGCAAAATAAGCGTGTTCGGCAAAAATTCGGTTAATCTGCTGTACGGCGGTTCGGGGAGCGGAGGTTATTCCAGCGGCGGACTGAAAACAATTTTCGACAGCTTGGAAGCCGCAGGTTTTTCATACAATACCGCTCTGCGCAGCTTTTATGAAAATACTTCGCAGTCTGGCAACGCGCGCATAACTTCGCCGGGCTTCGACGAAACCATCGCGGGGTTTCCCACCGCCGAAACTCCCATTGCGAATTATATGAAGCATAACATACCCGACTCTTACAAAGACCACGACACTGCGCTTATAGTGCTCACGCGTATCGGCGGCGAGGGCTTCGACCTTCCCCGTACAATGAAGAGTTCAAGCGCGACGGACAGTTCGCTCAAAAATTTGGAAAGCGAGAGTGCCTGGAACGACGATGTGAATTCCGCGGTTACCGGTGCGCGTGATAAAAACGACCACTACCTCGAGCTGGATAAAAACGAGGCGGAGCTGATAGCGCACGTTACCGAAAACTTCGATAAAGTAATCGTTGTGCTGAACACGAACAATAATCTCGAACTCGGATTTTTGGACGACCCTTCGTACTGGACGGACGTGCTCGGCATGCCTGATTTGAGCTCGAAAATTCAGGGTGCACTCTGGATAGGCAGTCCCGGCGGGCACGGGATTATGTCGTTGGGGAAAATCCTGAACGGGACGGTAAACCCTTCGGGCAGAACGGTAAGCATACACGCGAGAGATTTTACAAAAGACCCCACTTATAACAATTTCGGCAACAATAACGAATTCGAGGGCGACGCGTACCTGCTTCCCGACGGCAAATTGCCTCCCGCACCCGCAAGGCAGTATTTCGTCGAGTACGAGGAGGGCTTGTACGTAGGTTACCGCTATTATGAAACGCGCGGATTTACAGACGGGCAGGAATGGTATAAAAATAACGTCGTATATCCCACGGGCTACGGGCTGTCGTATTCCGAATTCGAGTGGACGCCGGGCGCTATGAAGCTCGACGGCAAAATTATCGACGATAATTATACGCTTGCTCAGTCTGACGCGGATAAATCAATAAGTGTTGACGTTACCGTGACAAATAAGGCGGAAAGCCGCAAAGCGGGCAAAGACGTCGTGCAGCTTTACTTAAACATTCCGTACACTTCGGGCGGCATAGAAAAAGCGCACGTACAGCTTGTTGCATTTGCAAAAACCAAGCTTCTCGAACCGGGCGAATCCCAAACGGTTACGCTTGAGTTCGGCTTGTATGACGTGGCGTCATACGATTATAACGATGATAACGAAAACGGCTTTAAAGGCTGGGAAGCGGAAGCGGGAGAGTATAAGATATACGTATCGCGCAATTCTCACTCATGGGCGGACAAGAACACTGCGGTTTACGGGTTTACAATTCCGCAAACAAAGACGAACGCGGCAAAAGGCAGTACGGGCTTTACTTATGATAAAGACCCGCTTACGAATAAGCAAATAAAAAACCGCTTTGACGACGTAAGCTACGGTAGGGATAACCGTACGGAGGAAACGGTATATTTATCGCGCGCTGACTGGGAGGGCACCTGGCCTTCCGCGCCGACCGCAGAATCGCGTACTAACACGCAGGCATGGATGAATGCTTTAACCTGGCGCATGGCGGAAAACGATGTCGAGGGTAAGCCTTGGTATAAAACGGCTGGCGATATGCCCGAGCAGGCTGTCAATCCTGTAGCGCAGTCCGATGCGATTCAGCTGATTGATCTTGTCGGGGTTGATTATGACGACGTGCTTTGGGAAACCTTTTTAAACCAGCTGACCGTCGAGCAGATGTGGGGGCTGGTCGGTAAAGGCGCATTCGGAACCGTCCCCGTTGAAAATGTCGGCGTGCCTCTCACTTTGGGCTCCGACGGTCCCGTCGGCTGGGTTAACTTTATGTCGAACAGTCTTATTTACGGTACGGCGTTTTACGCTTCGCAAAGCGTTTTAGGCGCAACGTATAATACCGAGCTTGCGTACGAATACGGAGTTATGATAGGCGACGAGGCGCTCATAGGCGATTCTGAAGGCGACGGATTGCCTTATTCGTCCTGGTATGCGCCCGGAGCGAATATTCACCGTTCGCCGTTCTCGGGGCGCAACTGGGAATATTACTCCGAAGATCCCGTGCTTACCGGTAAAATGGCGGCAAACGTAATAAAAGGCGCAAAAAGCAAAGGCGTAATCGTATTTGCAAAGCATTTCGCGCTGAACGACCAGGAAACAAACAGAGGTGGAGTTCTTACTTGGGCAAACGAGCAAGCTATGCGTGAAATCTTCCTTAAATCATTTGAAATTTTGGTAAAGGAAGGGCCCGCAAACGGAATAATGAGTTCTTATAACCGTATAGGAACGACTTGGACGGGTGGCGATTACAGATTGCTGACCGAACTTCTCCGCGGCGAATGGGGCTTCAACGGCGTTATAATCACCGATTATGCGACGGGTAAGCATCAGAACCCTAACCAGATGGTGAGGGCGGGAGGCGACCTGAATTTTTACCAGACCGGCGATGCGCTCAACAGCGATAAGGGCAACGCCACGCAGGTTTGCGCGTTGAGGTCGGCGACGAAAAATATCTTATATGCAATTACCAACAGCAGCGCAATGAATTATGAGATACTCGGATATCGTTTGTCCGGCTGGATTACGGCGCTTATCTGTGTAAACGTCGGGCTTTTCGCGGCTTTTGTTGCCTGGGGAGGTGCGGTAGCATATTTGGTGGTAAGGAAGCAAAAAACCGAGTCTATAAATACAACTACGGATATCTGACATATCTTAAAAAACCCGCTTGTGCCGAAACCGAGGCGCAAGCGGGTTAAATTTTTATGTCCGGTCTATAAATTTTTATAGTTCAGGACGGTTTTTCTACCATTCAGGATAAAAAAAAGAGTTTTATTGCAAAATATGCTATAATAAGGTGATTGTAGGATAGTGTAAACTTGGTTATAATCGATTTGGGTATGCTGACGATTACGGGCTTATAATTGCGATAAACAGAGGGGCAATATGATTAAAATTGCAATTGTCGAAGACAATGACAACCATGCCGAAATATTAAAAAGCTATATCGAAAGATACGGCGACGAACATAACGAGCAATTTGTGATTGAACGGTTTAATAACGGCATGCAGTTTATTTCCGAATACAGCGCAACTTTCGATATTGTGTTTATGGATATCGAAATGCCCGTTTTTGACGGAATAAGTACGGCAAGAAAGCTGAGGGAATTTGATGACGACGTATGTTTGATTTTTGTTACCAATTTAGCAAAATATGCGTTAGTCGGCTACGAAGTCAGCGCCATGGATTATATTGTTAAACCTGTTAAGTACTTTAATTTTGCAATGAAATTAGAAAAGGCTGTCAAATTAAGACGTAGCAAACACACCGGGTGGTTGATGTTGAAAATAGACGAATCCGTTAAAAAAATAAGCTTTAATGAAATATTATTCGTAGAAGTATTCGGACATGCTGCCATTATTCACACCGATAAAGAAGCGCATACTACGAGAATGACGTTGGGTGCTTTAACCGAAAAACTACCTAAACCATTTTTCTTCAAATGTAATAGAAGCGTTATAATAAATTTGAAATATCTGAGTGAAGTAAAGGATTCTTGTGCGATAGTAGGCGGGCAGAACATCAAAATAAGTCGCTCTAAATTGCCGGATTTGCTTGAAACAATTGCCGAATACAGTATTGAGATAGGAAGGATATAGAACTGTTGCTGGAGTGGGGGAAGTGATGGCAATATTTAATTGCATTTTTGACTGGATATTTAAGTATTTTTTAAAAGTTTCGGTGCAGGTGTTTGTCGCGGCTTCGATTTTGGCTTGCAAACAACCCAAAAGGAAATTTTTTCTTTTGAGATACCTTCCTGTTGCTTTAACGTATTATTTTATATTTATAATTATTCCGGGTGACAACTGGTGGTTAAATATTATGTCGCAGCACATCGGTGCAATAAAGATAATCCATTTTTACACGTTTGCTTATATAATTACTATTATTGTAATATGGTTTTGTTTTAATATTAAACTGCAAAGCGCAATATTTTATAGCACGTGTGCATATCTGATACAGCACTTGTCATCAAATTTAGGTTGGGCGGTGATAAATATAATAGATATTGCTACCGGTGGTACGTTTGAATTTCACCTGCGTCCGTTAGTTATGTTAATATCTTACCTGCTCTTTTTAATCGGATTCTATGTTTTATTGGAACGCAACGTGAAGCAGAAAAGATCGATAGAAATTGTTAACGTAGGCGGACTTGTATTGGCGGTTCTCGGAATAATATTCGTGGCGTATTGCAGACAGATTTTTTCCGGACTATTATCCGGTGTAAATGAAAATAATACTGCGTTAACGGCGTTTTATAATATTTTCGCATCGATGATTTGCATTATGTTATTATTCCTATTGATTAACGTATTTGAAAAGAAAGATATAAAACGTGAAAATCATGAGCTTGAACTTTTGCTGGAAGTACAAAATAAGGCGCAACAGCGGTCTGCCGAAAGTATTGAATTGCTTAATATAAGAGCGCACGATTTAAAAAAACAAATAGAGTATTTGCACGTGTCGGAAAACGAAACGACCAAGAGCGAAATCCTTGAAAACGTTGAAAAATCCATAAATGAATATGACGAAATTGTAGAGTCGGGATGTAAAGCACTTGACTACGTATTAACTGAAAAAGTGCATGCATGCAGAAAATATAATATCGTTTTCACTTATATGGCAGACGGAACGGCGCTTAATAAAATGAAATCGTCGGATATTTTTTCTCTGTTCGGTAACGCTTTGGACAATGCTATCGAATGCGTTCTGGAATATGAAGAAGATAAACGCGTGATTAGTTTAAAAGTTATTAAACAGGAAAAAATAACTTTGGTAAGCATAGAAAACTATTGCGATAAAGAAATCGTTTACGACAGCGGCTTGCCCGTTACTACAAAGACGGATAAAACAGTGCACGGCTTTGGGTTAAAAAGCATCAATTATATAGTGCGCAAATACGATGGCGTCGTAAAAATCAAGAATGAAAATAAAATGTTTATGTTAACTATGGTTTTACCGGGTTAGAAAAAATGCGACATTGTTGTGAAAGGACGAAGAGCGCGGCGTCGCTGGTATCGGCGCGTTGCTGGTTTTAAGAAAAAGAGTAACAATATAATTTAAAAGAATTAAGCGCGGCTTCTTGCGAAGCCGCGCTTATATTCATAATGATTGTTTTTAACC
>CANPBT010000007.1 GCA_947572415.1 uncultured Clostridia bacterium
CGGTCGGTCCTACTGCTCCCGTAACGCCCGTTGCTCCCGTCGGCCCGGTCGGTCCTACTGCTCCCGTAACGCCCGTTGCTCCCGTCGGCCCGGTCGGTCCCACTGCTCCCGTAACGCCCGTTGCTCCCGTCGGGCCGGTCGGTCCCACTTCACCTACTGCTCCCGTAACACCCGTCGCTCCCGTCGGACCTACCGCTCCGGTGGCACCTGTTACTCCGTCGGCGCCGTCATTGCCGGCAGGACCGGTTGCGCCGGTAGAACCTCTGTAACCGCGGGGGCCCGTAGCGCCGGTCATACCGGTTGTTCCAGTCGGCCCCGTAGCGCCGGTCGCGCCGGTTACCCCCACTGCGCCCGTAGCACCGGTTACTCCGCGCGGCCCCGTTGCTCCCGTGGCGCCTGTCGGGCCCGTAATACCAGTCAGTGTATATACCACACGTACGGGTCGCCGACCGCCGCAGCCGTTGTTGCAACATAAAAAAAACTGTCTAAATGAAATTTCAATCATCAATTTTACCTCTTATTCCGAGTTTTTCGAAATATTTTTTATTGTTAAGATAATTAGCGTTATCGGGTTTAATTTGCCCTGCACGCTCGTTATAAGCATAAGCCTTATCATATTCGCCAAGCTTATCGTAAAGCACGCATAATTGTATAAGCGGAATAAAACCGTTAAAATCGCGGTTGATAAAACCTCCCGATTTTTCGTTTTCACCAGAGTTAAGCGCCGCTTTATACCAGTAAACGGACGAATTATAATCGCCTGACTTCAGAAAATGCTCTCCGAGGATACAGCACGTCTGCCCGCCGGGCGGCAAAAACGTAAGACTGCGCAACAAGGAAGCCAGCGCGCGGCGTTCGTCCCCCAAAGCGGCGTATACGGTATACAGATTTATACAAGCTTCGACTTTGTTTACAACCCAACCGCTGCCGTTAAGAAAATCTTCCAGAACTGCCGCGCTTTCAAGATACATTTTATTGAATAAAAGCTCTCTGCCGTAATAAAATTTTTGTCTTTCGTCAAGCCCCGCACCCAAGGCTATCTGTTTTTGCAATATACCGAGATTTCTTAACGGCTTGTTTTCTTTTACTTTTTTATGATACACAGTCGCGTCGGAATACAGGATTTTACCCTGCGGAGCTATAGCTTCGTGCACGGCGCCCGTAAACCTGAAATTCAGCACCCTTTTAAAAATGCGTTCGCGCATATATACGAAAGTCGGCACGTCGCCGTCGAACGCCGCGGCATAAGGCAGCACCGCCATATCGTAACTGCCGAATTCCGTTTTCAGGTCGTTAATCTTTTCACAGTTTTCGTCGGTTATAACGTCGTCGGCGTCAAGCCACATTACAAGGTCGCACGTTGCTTTTTCGAATGCAAAATTTCTTGCTGCGGAAAAATCGTCGCACCATTGAAAAAAGAATACTTTATCCGTAAATTTTTTCACCTGCGCGACAGTGTCGTCGGTCGAACCCGTATCTACAACCACAATTTCGTCGGCAAATTTCGCAACGCAGTTAAGGCACCTGCCTATTACGTCCTGCTCGTCTTTTACAATAAGACATACGCTCAAAGTCATATTTATACCTTAAAAACATTATATGCGGCGCAAAATAAAAAAGCCACCTTGCATAAAGGCGGCTTTTAAAATTATTCTGTTTGTTTCTTTTCGGAGCGGAAAGTAAATTCGCCGTCGGTTACGGTAATGCGCACCGTTTCACCGGGGAGAACTCGCCCCGCAAGGATTTCATCGGAAAGTCTGTCCTCTATACGCTTTTGAACAATCCTTTTCAACGGGCGAGCGCCGTACATATCGTTGTAGCCCTCGTCGACAAGCTTTGCCATAGCTTCGTCCGATACTTCCAAGGATACGCGTCTGTCCAAGAGCCGTGCCGACAATCCGTTGATTATCTTGCGGCAAATTTGCGCGGCTTCGTCCTTGGTAAGCTTACGGAAGATAATTATATCGTCGAGTCTGTTTAAAAATTCGGGTTTGAACTGCTCGCGCAGGGCCTCGTTGATATTATCCTTCATATTGTCGTAGCCGTCGTCCTCGGAAGAAGTAAAACCGAAATTCGACATCTTTTTAATCTGGCTCGCGCCTACGTTCGACGTCATTATTATTATCGTATTTTTGAAATTGATTACTCTGCCCTTACTGTCGGTAAGTCTGCCGTCGTCGAGTATCTGCAACAACACGTTAAAGACGTCAGGGTGAGCTTTTTCGACTTCGTCGAACAAAACTACGCTGTAAGGCTTTCTTCTGACCTTTTCTGTAAGCTGTCCGCCGTTCGACTCGTCGTAGCCGATATATCCGGGAGGCGCGCCTATAAGCTTTGATACCGAATGCTTTTCCATATATTCGGACATATCGAGCCTTATCATAAGCGATTCGTCGCCGAACATAGTTTCCGCAAGCGCCTTTGCAAGGTCGGTTTTACCGACGCCCGTAGGGCCTACGAATATGAACGAACCTATAGGTTTATTCGGCTCGCTCAACCCCGCACGCGCACGACGGATTGCCCTTGCAACCGCGCTGACCGCCTCGTCCTGACCGATAATCCGCTCATGAAGATTTTTTTCGAGGTTTAAAAGCTTTTCGCTTTCCTGTTCGGTGAGCTTAACCACGGGCACGCCCGTCCAGCCGCTTACTATATCCGCGATTTCGTCGCTGCCTATTTTGGGTGAAGTGGAATACTTCTGACCGCTCCACTCCGATTCGAGTTTTTTTACCCTTTCGTGCAAATCGTTGATTTCGTTTACGAGCTTCTGCGCCTGAGAGTAATTTTCGCCCTTTGCCGCTTTCTGCTTTTCGAGGTTTAACCTCTTTATCTTCTCTTCGAGCTCTTTTACCTCCTCGGGGCTGTTAAGACTGTTAAGTCTTGCGCGGGAAGCCGCCTCGTCGATAAGGTCTATGGCTTTATCGGGCAAAAATCTGTCGGTTATATATCTTGCCGAAAGAGTAGCCGCGGCTATAATCGCCTCGTCGGTGATAACCACTTTATGATGCGCCTCGTATTTGTCGCGCAAACCGCGAAGTATTGAAACGGTGTCCTCGACGGTGGGCTCGTCGACTTGTACGGGAGTAAAACGACGCTCGAGAGCGGCGTCTTTTTCGATATACTTTCTGTACTCTTCGAGTGTGGTTGCGCCTATCGTCTGTAATTCTCCGCGCGCCAGCATGGGTTTGAGAATATTTGCGGCGTCCATATTGCCGTCGGAGGTCGAGCCCGCGCCTACGATTGAATGAATTTCATCTATAAAAAGAATTACGTTACCGTTATTCTTTATGCTGTTTATAGCATTTTTCAGCCTTTCCTCAAAATCGCCGCGATACTTCGCACCCGCTACCATACCCGCAAGGTCGAGCGAAAAAACAATTTTATTTTTAAGAAGGTCGGGCACTTCGTTTTTGATTATTGCCTGAGCGAGCCCCTCGACTACGGCGCTTTTACCGACGCCGGGTTCGCCTATCAGCACTGGATTATTTTTAGTACGGCGCGAAAGCACCTGAATTATCTTATCGATTTCTTTTTTTCTGCCTATTACGGGGTCTATTTTTCCCTCGCGCGCTTTCTGGGTAAGGTCTGTGCCGTACTGAGTGACCGATTTATCCAGCGACGACTCGTTTTTAACCTTTCTTTCGCCCTGGGGCTTGTTCTGTTTGGGCGCAACCGAGCCGAAAAACGCCTTACCGAGCTGAACGAAAGGGTCGTCGTCGTCATCATCGTCCTCTTCGAGCGAACCGTTGTTTAAGACGAGTTCGAGCTTGCTTGCAAGCTTAGTTATGTTTACACCGCTCGCACGGAAGATACGCATAGCAAGGCATTCGCTTGACGACATAACAGCATACAGCATATGTTCGGTGCCCGCAAGCGAATCTTCCCCGTTAATTTCGATAGCCACTTCCAAAGCGCGCTCAATCATATGCTTCGTACGGGGAGTAAAACCGTTTATATTAGCACGTTTATCGATAGAGCGCGCGAAATATTCGCGGTACTGTGTTTCGTTGACCTCGCACGCATTTAACACTTTATACGCGGTGCAATCCGGGCAATTGAGCATAGCGAAAATTATGTGCTCGCTGCCGATATAGCTGCTGCCGTACACCTTTGCCGCCTCTTCCGCAAGCCCGATTACGCGCTGTAAATTATCCGTAAATTTATTTATATATTCCATAATAACCTCTGTCGCGAATTACTATTTTTAAATCCGCAATCTTTATCCTTTCATTTTTTTGAACGCTTTCGCGCAGTACTGCGCGCGGTAAACGTCACGCTCCAACGGGGTCAGCTGTTTACCGGCCGCAGCTGTTATGTTTGACGGGCTTAACTTTATCGCCAAATCGTCGATAGCGCCAACCTCGGTAATATTTATATATCCCAGACACGCGCCCAGCTTTACTTTTGCCGACAGCTTGATAAACTCGCCGGTGGAAATCTTAGCACAGTTGGTAAGTATACCGTACGCACGCAGGCACTCGTCCTGAATTTCAAGCGCGGACGAACCTCGCATCAAATTACGTCGCTCAGTTTCTTCCAGAAGGCAAAGCTTTTTTACAACCTCGTCAACTTGCGATAAAATTTCTTCCTCTGTTACTCCGAGGGTTACCTCGTTGCTTATCTGGTATTTATAACCCTCTGCCTCGCTGCCCTCGCCGTAAACGCCGCGTACCGTCAAGCCTAACCTCGAAATACTTCTGATAACCTTAGGCATAATTCCGTTTACCGTCAGCGCAGGTAAAAAGAGCATTACCGAAGCCCTTAATCCCGTGCCGAGGTTTGTGGGACAGGCAGTAAGATAACCGAGCTGTTCGTCGAAAGCAAATTTCATAGAGACGCCTATCTGCCCGTCGATTTCCGACATGGTTTCGTATGCGAGCCGCAAATTCAGACCCTTTACGATACACTGTTCGCGGAGGTGGTCTTCCTCGTTTATCATTACAGATACGTTTTCTTCGCTGTTTATCAGCGCGGCGGAAAAGCGTTTGTTTTTTATAAGCTGCGGACTTATTAAATGGTTTTCCATCATACAGACTGCCTGCTCGTCCGATACGGCGTCCATATAATAAAGCCGGAATTCGTCAAGCCGCGAAAGGCCCGAAGATACAAGCCGTATTATCTCTTTCGCCTGTTTTTCGCCCTGCAAATGCGACGGAAAAGGGTAGCCTTCAAGGTTTCGCGCCAGACGAATACGCGTAGATACAACCGTACCGCCCGAAAGTTTATCCATTGTTTCCGCCCCCGTGTAAAGTTTTTTTGATACTGTTAATTTTTCTGTTCAATCTGTCGGCGTCGGCAAACTTTTTATCGCGCAGAGCAACCTCGAGCTGTTCCTGCAGAGTTTTAAGCTGACGGTGCAGCCCGAGCGCGTCGCTGTTCTGCCCCACCTTGCCTATGTGGGTTACCTTGCCCTGTATACGGCGTATCGACGGAGTAAGCTCCTCCTTGAACACGTCGTAACAACTCGTACAGCCCAAAAGCCCCGTCCTTTCGTAGTCGGCGTATGTAATTCCGCAAACCGGACAGACCTTTTTCCTCCGCGTCGGCGAGCCGAAAAGCCCCGCCCAGATTTCGTTATTTATTTTGTTGTTTAACTCGCCGTAAAGGTCGGCGTAACACGCGGCGCACAAATGACTTTCAAACTTATTCCCGTTCACTTTTTCAACGTAATTTATTACCGCCACGTTTTTTTTACAATGCTGACATAACATAATATTTACCTATACCTTTATTATAATACTTTTTCGGTGCGCATAAACATTTTTATTGCCGTACCGTAAAAATTTTTGCGTTTTTTATCCGATACGTATTTAAAATATGTAGGTTTTGCCATAATTTATACGGAGGCGAAAATTATGTGTACGGCAATTACTTACAAAACTAAAAATTTTTACTTCGGCAGAACGCTCGACCTTGAATACTCGTATTCGGAAGAAGTGGTTATAATGCCGAAGAAATTTTCATTCCCTTTAAGACACTCGAAAACCCGCGCAAGGAAATACGCGATAATCGGTACGGCGTTTGTGCCGGATACTATACCTCTTTTTTACGACGCGGCGAACGAGGCCGGACTGTGTATGGCCGGATTGAACTTCCCCGAAAACGCGAAATACAATAAGGTTAACGAAAACAGAACAAACGTAGCGCAATTCGAGCTTATACCTTTTATCCTCGGGAATTGCGCGGACACTGAAGAAGCCGTAAAACTTATACGTAAAATCAATATTACCGACACGGCTTACAGCCGGAAACTGCCTCTTACAGACCTGCACTGGATTATTGCGGATAAGAACGAATGCGTAACAGTGGAATGCGTTGCCGACGGGGTTAAAATTTACGATAACACCGCGGGGGTGCTGACCAACAATCCGCCGTTTAATATGCAGACGTTCAACCTGAATAACTATATAAATCTTTCGCCCGGGCAACCGAAAAACACCTTTTCGTCGAAGCTTGAACTTAAAAATTATACGAAAGGTCTGGGTGCTGCCGGGCTGCCCGGCGATTTGTCTTCTCAAGCGCGCTTTGTAAGGGCGGTTTTTACAAAATTGAATTCTGTTTCTGGTAAATCTGAAGAGCAGAGCGTGAATCAGTTTTTCCACATACTCGGCAGCGTATCGCAACCGCGCGGCAGTAACAGACTCGACGGCGACAAATACGAAATTACCGTATACACCTCGTGCTGTAACGCAAGCGACGGAGTTTACTACTACACCACTTACGGCAACCACCGTATAAACGCCGTCGATATCAGGAAAGTTAATCTTCAATCGGACGAGCTTTACAGATACCCGCATATAAATAAAGAGAGTTTTAACAAACAGAACTGAAAATATAAAAAAAATCGGCTTTAAAAAAGCCGATTTTTTTATTAAGCAATATTTACTTCGTCATGCCTTCCTGAACGGCAACCGCGACTGCAACTGTAGCGCCGACCATCGGGTTGTTGCCCATACCTATCAAGCCCATCATCTCAACGTGAGCGGGAACGGACGAGGAACCTGCGAACTGCGCGTCGGAGTGCATACGACCCATAGTATCGGTCATGCCGTACGAAGAAGGGCCGGCCGCCATATTGTCGGGGTGAAGCGTTCTGCCGGTACCGCCGCCGCTTGCAACCGAGAAATACTTGACGCCGTTCTCATTGCACCACTTCTTATACGTGCCCGCAACGGGATGCTGGAAGCGCGTAGGGTTGGTCGAGTTGCCCGTAATAGAAACGGAAACGTGCTCCATTTTCATAATTGCAACGCCTTCGGGTACGTTATCCGCGCCGTAGCACTTTACCTTTGCCCTTGCGCCTTCAGAGAAAGCGACGCTGTCGACAACTTTCACCTCTTCGGTGTAAGGGTCGAACTCCGTTCTGCAATAGGTGAAGCCGTTAATCCTCGAAATTATATAGGCAGCGTCTTTGCCGAGTCCGTTTAAAATGACCCTCAAAGGCTTAACTCTCACTTTGTTTGCGTTTTCAGCGATTTTGATTGCGCCCTCGGCAGCCGCGAAGGATTCATGACCCGCAAGGAAGCAGAAACAGTCGGTTTCTTCGGAAAGAAGCATTGCGCCAAGATTACCGTGGCCCAAACCAACTTTTCTGTTTTCCGCTACAGAACCGGGGATACAGAAGCTCTGAAGCCCGATACCGATTGCGGCAGCCGCGTCGGCAGCCCTTTTGCAGCCCTTTTTGATTGCGATTGCCGCGCCTACCGTGTATGCCCAGACTGCGTTTTCAAAACAGATAGGCTGCGTGCCGCGCACGATTTTATCCACGTCGATACCTTTTTCAAGGCAGATATCGCGGCATTGCTCAATATTTTTAATGCCGTACTCTTTGAGTACGCCGAGAATTTTGCTCTCTCTTCTTTCATAACTTTCGAAAAGTGCCATAATCAGTCAACCTCCTTATCGGTTCTGGGGTCGATATGTTTAACCGCACCCTGCTCGGCGGAATATCTGCCGTAAGTGCCTATCGATTTTTCGTAAGCTTCGTTGGGGGTAAGTCCTTTCTTGATGAAGTCGGTCATTTTGCCGAGAGAAACGAACTTATAGCCGCAAACCTCGTTGTTTTTATCGAGCGCGAGGGAAATAACGTAACCCTCCGCCATTTCGAGATATCTTACGCCTTTGAGCGCGGTGCCGTACATTGTGCCGACCTGCGAACGAAGCCCTTTGCCCAAATCCTCGAGTCCCGCACCTACGGGAAGCCCGTCCTCCGAGAAAGCCGACTGCGTTCTGCCGTATACGATTTGCAGGAACAGCTCGCGCATTGCCGTATTTATTGCGTCGCAGACAAGGTCGGTATTCAATGCTTCGAGAATTGTCTTGTGGGGCAGAATTTCGGCCGCCATTGCCGCCGAGTGAGTCATACCCGAACAACCTATGGTTTCAACGAGGCACTCCTGAATAATACCGTCCTTGACGTTTAAAGTCAGTTTACATGCGCCCTGCTGCGGTGCGCACCAACCGATACCGTGAGTAAGACCCTTGATATCTTTGATTTCCTTTGCCTTTATCCATAAGCCCTCTTCGGGAATGGGTGCGGGACCGTGCTCGAATCTGCCGGACACGCCCTTTGCAACGCAAATCATATTTTCAATGTCTTTTGAATAATGCATTACGTTTTCCTCCGATTTATTTGCGGTTTAAACCGCTATATTTTTAACTATTAAAATTATAACACATCGAAAAAATTAATTCAACAGCAATACGCATATATTTTAAAAAAATTTTGGATTCGGCGGCATAAAAAACGCCCCGTAGCGCTTTACGGAGCATTTTTTTGTATATTAAAATTTTCCTGCGGCGAACATAAATATAATGTACACCACGGTAAAAGCAAGAAGAGTTGCAAGCATAGGCAAAACCATTTTTTTGACGGTGGAAAAATATGTGCGCGCCTTTTCTTTAAACGTCGCTTTGCTCCTTTTGGGCTGATTTTTCGTACCGCTCATATCGACGATAGTTGAATTATCGTCGATATAAGTAATTTTTTGCTTTTCGGATTTCTTCTTGTTTTTCTTTTTACTCATACTGATTAATCGGTTTCCTGCGAATAACAGTGGCACGCCGCAAAATGACCGGGCTCGTACTCTTTATAGACGGGCGCGATGTGCCTGCACACCTCCTGCGCTTTGGGGCAACGGGTGTGGAATTTGCAGCCTTTCGGCGGATTTGCGGGCGACGGAATATCGCCGTTGAGCGTTATTCTGTTCATTTTTTCGTCAGGGTTGGGATTAGGCACCGCAGAGAATAATGTCTGAGTATACGGGTGCAGAGGATTATCGAAAATCCTGTCTTTATCGCCGAACTCAACCATAGTGCCGAGATACATAACGCCTATCTTGTCGGAAATATGCCTTACGACGGAAAGGTCGTGCGAAATGAACAGATAGGTAAAGCCCATCGTCTTTTGCAGGTTTTTTAAAAGGTTTATAATCTGCGCCTGAATGGATACGTCGAGCGCGGATACGGGCTCGTCGCAGACGACGAGGCGCGGATTTACCGTGAGCGCGCGGGCGATACATATACGCTGGCGCTGTCCGCCCGAAAACTCGTGGGGGTATCTTTCGTAATAGTAATCCCTCAACCCGCACTTTTCCATTATATCGAGGACGTAATCCTTAATTTGTTCCTTCGGCACGATTTTATGCACCTTTACGGGCTCGGAAAGTATTCCGCCCACAGTACTGCGCGGAGGCAGCGACGAATACGGGTCCTGAAAGATTATCTGCATTTTTGTGCGGAGCTTGCGCATCTGCGAGGGCTTGAACTTGGCGATATCCGTTCCTTCGAAGAAAACTTGTCCGCTCGTGGGCTGATGCAATTTTAAAATCGTCCTGCCCAAAGTGGTTTTTCCGCAACCTGATTCGCCGACAATGCCCAAAGTTTCGCCCGCTTTGAGCTTAAACGAAACGTCGTCGACGGCGCGAAGCACCGATTGCGGCTTGCCGAGGATTGTTTTGCTTAAAGTGAAATATTTTTTAAGGTGCCTTATTTCGAGCAATGCGTCGGGGTCGGGCGGGAGCGACAGGTCGGCTTCCGCCTTTTTGTCGCGTTCCTCCTGCTCCTTTGCCGCTTCTTCCGCGTCGTCAAACGAAGAAAACCTGTTCTCCGTATCCTCGGGAGGAGTCAAATCGGTAAAATTAGCTTCCTCAATGCTTGAGATACTTTCGCGCGCTTCGGGCTGCTCGGGCGGAGTTACGGTCGCCGCCGCTTCGGCGGTTACAACTTCTTTTGCCGTTTCGTCGGGCTCTTTCACAACAGAGGGCTTTTTCGTTGCCGCAGGTTTTTTTACGGTTGCAGTCGTCTTTGCGGACGTAGCTTTCTTCGCTGTCGCCGTTTTGGCAGAAGCGGGCTTTTTTGCTGCGGTTGTCGTCGTTTTAGCCGCACCGCCCGATTTTGCCGAAGCGGACTTTGCCGCCGGCTTCTTTTCCACTATTTTTATTTCGGGTTCGGGTTTAACTTCGGGAGTTTTTTTACTGCTCATCTGAAGCCTCCTTTGCATACAAGTGACAAGCTACGCAATGCGTGGGGCTGACCTGAACC
The DNA here is from genome assembly GCA_947572415.1 of uncultured Clostridia bacterium. Classification (GTDB taxonomy): domain Bacteria; phylum Bacillota; class Clostridia; order Christensenellales; family Borkfalkiaceae; genus Coproplasma. The sequence goes on from CANPBT010000007.1 coordinate 10,543, forward strand.
ATTTGAGGATAGTCGCCCTTACACTTGTCGGTACGGCACGAACACCTTTCGCTGAAGTAACAGTTATTAGGCATATCTACGGGGTTGGGCACGTTGCCGGGGATATTGAAAAGCTTATCCGACGACTTTTTACCCATAGTGGGTTTACTCTTTTGCAAACCTATCGTATACGGGTGCATGGGGTGATGGAAAATTTCGGACGCAGTGCCCTGCTCAATCACTCTGCCCGCATACATTACGACGACGTAATCCGCCATTTCGGCAATTACGCCCAAATCGTGCGTGATAAGAAGTATCGAGCCGTTGATACGGTCTTTGAGCCCGCGCAACAAATCCAGAATCTGCGCCTGAATGGTAACGTCAAGCGCGGTCGTAGGTTCGTCCGCGATAATAAGCCTCGGATTACCGGCAAGCGCCATAGCAATCATAACCCTTTGGCGCATACCGCCCGAAAGCTCGTGCGGGTACGATTTATATACGCGCTCAGGCATGGCTATGCCTACGAGGTTGAGCATATCGATAGAGCGCTCCTTAGCCTCCGCTTTGGTTGCGTCGGGCACGTGCAGAAGCGTAACCTCGTCAAGCTGATTGCCGATTGTGAATACCGGATTAAGCGAAGTCATCGGCTCCTGAAAAATCATGGCAATCTGTCTGCCGCGGAGTCTGTGCATTTCCTTAATGGGCATCTGCGCTATATCGAACACCTTTTCTTCCATCTCGTACTGTCTGGTGCCGTATTCGTCGCGCTTATGTTTGGGGCATAAAACGGGGTTTCCGTTTTTGTCGATTTTATCGTTGCCCTTTTTATCTTTGACTGTTTCGTTTATTATGTTTCCGTTTTCGTCTTTCTCGTAAATGGGTATTGGGTTACCGCGTTCGTCGCGCTTGAAATCAAACGATTTAAAGCGGATACTGCCCGAATAAATCTGACCCTGCGGGCCCTGTAAAAGGCGCATTACCGACATACTCGTGACCGATTTACCGCAGCCCGACTCGCCGACGACGCCCAGGACTTTACCCTGAGGGATATCGAACGACACGCCGTTTACAGCTTTTACAACGCCTTGTTCGGTGAAGAAATACGAATGCAAATCGTCCACTTCGAGGATATTCGCATCGTTTTTCATTTCGGAAAGAAATTCTGATTCGTTTGCCTTGCGGTACTTCTGCTTCTCGAGGCGGCGCATTATCACGGAATTTTTCTTCGCGATTTCACGCACCTCTTTGCCCGAGAGATAGTGCTTGCGGACGGAAATTTCGTTATCGTCCTGCTTCTTTTTGAAGAGTTTTAAAAAGTTAAGCTTCATACTATCTCCTCATTTTGGGGTCGAGCGCGTCGCGCAACCCGTCGCCCAGAAAGTTAAACCCGAGTACAGCCATTACAATGAGAATTCCGGGAGGGCCCCAGACGTTAAAGTAGTTTTTAAGTACGTCGATATCTTCCGTAACGATATTTATCATCATACCCCACGAAGCGAAAGGCTGCTTAACGCCGAGCCCCATATAAGAAAGCGAAGCTTCGTATAATATCATACTGCCGAGCGACAACGTCATACCGACGATGAGCTGGGGTAAAATGTTGGGGATAAGGTGCTTGAATATCTTACGCGCGGTAGAAAAGCCCATTGCCTCCGCCGCAACCATATATTCCTGCTCCCTTAAAAACAGTATCTGACCGCGCACAAGCCTTGCCGTACCCGACCACGAGAATATTGTTAATAGCGCAATCAATATGTATATTCGGCTTTCGTCGTTGACGCCGTACTGGTCGAGCATTGTACCTAATATCAGCAATAAAGGCAACGTCGGCAAACACATCAGTATATCGCATATACGCATTATAAGGTTGTCTACCCAACCGCCGAAATACCCCGCGAGACCGCCCATTACTATGCCTATCGCCGTGATTACGAGCACGCCTATTAAACTGATAGTAAGCGAAACCCTGCCGCCGTACATAAGACGGACGAAAACATCCATACCCGTTTTATCGGTACCGAGAATGTGCTCGCCGCTGGGAGGAGCAAGATTGTTAGCCTGCTGGAACGACTCGATTATCTGATAAAAAGTGCCGTCCTCCGTTTCCACTTTCTGATATTCGTAGACTATTTTTCCGTTGTAGTCGGTTTCGGTTTCTTCCCAGTAGCCCGCCCAGTTACAAATTACGGGGCCGAACCAGCTGAAAATGAACAGCGCGGCTATAAGCACAAGCCCTACTATACTGAGCTTTGAGTGAAAAAACCTCCTTAAAACCATTCTTAAAGGCGACATAAGCCTTACGTTCTGGTCGAGAGGTGTTTCGCCGTCGGCAATATCCACCTCCGCTACGCCAGCTTCGGCTTCGGAGGAAATCTTTTTCTCGATTTCTTCCGCCGTTATATACGCTTTTTGTTCAAGCGTCAATTCTTTTTCCGTATTTTTCATAACAACCTCTTTAAGTAAGCTTGATGCGCGGGTCGACTATGACGTACATCAAATCGGTAAGCAATATGCCTATTACGCTTAAAAACGCGATGAACATATTGTAACCCATTATGTAAGGTATATCCGCGGCTATCATCGCCTGATAAGCACGCGCGCCTATGCCGGGGAGGTCGAAAACCTGTTCGAGAATCATCGACCCCGAGAAAAGGCTCGGCAATATACCCGCCATCATTGTCACTATAGGTATCATAGTGTTTCGGAAAGCGTGTTTATAGATAACCTTGCTCTCTTTAAGTCCCTTTGCGCGCGCGGTACGGATATAGTCGGCGTTAAGAACTTCGAGCATATTCGTACGCGTGTAGCGCACCGTACCGCCTATACTTAAAACGACTATCGTGAATATGGGCAGTACAAGGTGGTACGCATGGTCTAAAAACAGAGGAAGCGAGCTTGTTAAGTCTTCATATGCGGACGGCGGGAACCACCCCAGCTTGTTTGCAAGCAAATCCTTTATGATTTGCGCAAAGAAGAACGACGGGAAAGAAATGCCTATAACTACCAGAAAGGTAATTATATAGTCGCGCAGACTGTACTGGTGAGTTGCGGCTGTAACGCCGAGCGGAATCGCAATCATATATTCGAAGATAATCGCAACGAATGATACGATGAACGAAACGCTCATATGGTCGGCGATGTCCTGAATGACGGGCACGCCGAACTTGAAGCTTGTGCCGAGGTCGAAACGCATAAGCGACCACAGCCACGAGAAATATCCCTTTATTATACCCCAGAAGCTGCCATCGGCAAGGCCGTACATCTTATAGAGGGCGTCGATTGTTTCCTGCGGGATTGTAGCGCCGCCTGCGCTCATCTGCAAAACGATATTCTCGACAAAGTTGCTGGGCATACAGCGTATCAGAATGTACAGTATAAGCGATACGCCCAACAAAATGAGCACCGCAAGACCCAGTCTTTTCAAAATGTATTTTAACATAGTTTACTCCGTTTTAACGGCTTGATTATTTTTTGAAATCTATTTCCCAGATTTTGCCGAGAGGCGACGAATAGGAGTTTATTTGTTCGGGGAATGTTTTCGTATCGATTACGTTTGCGTTGTAAGCGTACAGCGTCTGCCTCTGGTAAACGGGCATTTCGACGGCGAGGTCTAAAACGTAGCCCATTGCCACTTTGTAAATATCGGCACGCTCCTTTTCGTCAAGCGTCTTCCTGCCTTCGTCGATTTTTTCGGAAAGCAAATTCAAAATTTCGGGTTCAGTCTGATATAACCCGGGGCTTGCAAGAATTTCGCGATAGCCCCACGAATATACACTGGTAGCCGTTGAATTTTTGTGGTAAACCTGATACATATCGGGGTCGATTGTAGAGCCCCATGCAGCCGCCCAGACCGCAAGCGAGCCTGTGGAAAGCTTTGTAAGCGCGTTGGTATCGGGCACTACGCTTACGTCCCAACCGCAATCGTTAAGAAGTTTTGCGGCAAGGTTGAATACTGCGTATACGGGGTGGTCGGTAAGGTTTGAGCCGGCGATTGTAAACTTGATTTTGAGGTCTTTCGCGCCCGCACTTACTCCGGCAAGCGCCATATAATCCCTGATTTTCTGCTTCGCGTCTGCTTCGCCGGTATACTGCATATAATCGTGTCCGTTAAGTTTTAGCATATTATCCGCAGGGCTGTTCGTGTTAACGGGTTTTCCGTCGGTCGTGGGATACGCCCAGCTTACTATCGACATGGGCCAGTGAATATTCACAACCGTGTTAGACGAATAATAGCTGATACTCTGCGAAATATCCATTGCAGACATAATCGCTTTACGGATATTGATATTAGGTACGAGCCCTGCGTTTACGCCGATATAGCCGTAACCGAGCTGCCAGGTTGCAACCGACTCGATACCCTTATCTTTTAACTCATTATCGATTTTCTCTTTGTTTGCCTTGGTGAACTGGGGGGTTACGTAGTGAACGCTACCCCTTTCAAGCTGGTCGAGCGCGTTGCTTGCGCTGAGCACCTGATAAGCGATATTTTTGATTTTGGGTTCGCCCAAAAGGAAACCATCGTTTGCCTTGAAGTAAACGAAGTTATTATTATTGAAAGCGTTGCCCGCGGGCTTATCGTTATTGTCCATATCGGTAGCCATGTATGCGCCCGCGCCTACGGGGATATGGTTCTTCCTTGCGCCGTAGCTGTTAACGCCCTGAATTACGTCGCGCATGAAGTCGAACGAGCCCCAGTTAACGCCGAATTTGTTAGCCGTTATATCCACGGGATATTTTGTAGTATCGGAATAGTAGTGATGAGGCGCTACGGTAAAGCCGAAGTTCCAGATAGCTTTCGGGTCCTTGCCGTTTATCTTAATGCGAAGCACGTCATACTCGCCTGCATTTGCAACCTCGCCGGTTGACTTATGTTCCTTTGCGATGGTGTAATTTTTTCCGTTTATCGAAACGGCTGTATCGTTTGTGCTGTGACCCATCGAAACTATGCCTTCGATATTCGGCGCAACGACAAGCTGCCCTTCCTCGGTGATACCCGCCTGCTTGTGCAAAATAATTTCGGTAGCTTTCGCAATATAATCCGTCCTTATAGTGTTTGCGGTAGCATAGTACGAAAGAATGCCGTTCAGCTCGGTATTAATTTTATCCCTGAAAACTTTCTCAATCGCTTTATCCTTATCGATAATTGTTTTATCGTCGTATTGAGGATTTACGCTCTGGATTTCGGTCCTTGTATTGTCCGTATACTTGACTTCAACGTAGCCCTCCATATACATAAAGGAAAATACGGGGTCAGAGAACTTATGCTGTGTACCCGCTTTTGCATCCCACTCCTTATAAGGCGAGCTCTCTTTGAAGGAATCTATCGCGGAATTATAATCGCTTTCGAGTTCTTTTTTAAAGGTTTTCAAAGTAAGCTCATAGTCTTCGAGAAGCTGCTTACGGTACTCTTCCACGGTAAGCTCGTCTTTTGAAACCGCTTCCTTATAACCGGGGGTAAAAGCCGAATAATCCGCAATAGCGTCACGCATTTCCTGCTCGGTTACGTCGTACGAATTCGAATTAGGATTGTTTATGCGGTTTATGGTTTCGTAAAGCGTAGTCAGTTCGAGAATACGGTTGAAAGCAAAAGTGTTTGCCTGCGTATTAATACTGTCGTCTTCCGAACCCGCACCGTCGGACGATATTTTCTGCGTACGGTATTTTTTAAGCCCGACGATATCTGTCGAATACATAGTGGTAGCGCCGGTATAAACGGGGTCGAGATAAACGTACATATTGAAAAGCACGTCGTTCATGGTAAGGGGCATACCGTCGGAATACTTTATTCCGTTTTTAAGCACGAAGTAGTATGTAGTTACGCCTTCGCTACCCTCGTTTTCGTTGAATTCCTGCTTGTAGTCGAGCACGACCGTAGGTTCATCTTCGCCATAGGCGATTTTACCGTCTTTATCGGTTGAAAGCATTGAAAGCTGGGTCATACCTACGACATCCATATCGGGAGCGGACGTGGAATAAAAGGGATTGAAAAGCCCGTCCATAGGCTCGCTCATTACGATAAGCCTTTCAACCTTTTTCTTACAGCCTGTCAGAAAGCCGAAAGCGCCGAAAACCATTACGGAACTTAAAGCAACGGTCGCAAGACGTACTGCTGTCTTTTTCTTATTCATTATAATTCCTCCAAAGAATGATTTACTAAATTAATTTACGGGGTTAGGGTCGGTTTTGGTATCATCGTTTCTTTCAAGTACTACCATTCCGTCATCGATAGTGGCTTTATGCGGCCAGACCTTGTTGTCGCCCGTGCCTCTGGGATCCATAACACAGGAAATGTCGTACATAATACCCGTAAGGCTATCGGATAAGGCGTTTATGTTAGAACAAAGAAGCCCTACGTAATAATTATTGTATAAGTTGACGATTTCCGGACCTATGTGGAGCACTCCGTCCACTTCCACCTTTTCGAATTTAGCGCCCGAGGCTATCTGCCCCGCAAATAAGCCGTAAGTACTGCCCGTAAGTCTGCTTGCCGAACTCAACGTATAGGTTACGTTTTTAAACTTTATGTCGTTAAATACCGCCGTAGCCGCAATCGAACCGAATACGCCGCAACGTTGGCTCTGATATTGTTTAACGGTGATATTCGAGAAAGTATGACCGTGACCGTTAATTGTACCTCTGTATTCACCCGTAGTCAATCCAGTATTCCAAAGCAGTTTATCGGTAAAAACAATATCGGTATAAATTTCATAGCTTCCGTCTATCCTCGCGTTTGCAACGAACTGCTCTGGCGAATATATATGGAACCAGTTGCCGTCAACCAAATCGAGATACAAATCGAGATTTCTGTTTTCACCCGTCCCGTTTTCCTCGACGACGGTACCCTTATGGTTGATTTGCGTAGCCTCGGCTGTCATATTTTTATCGAAATAAGCTTTTTGGAAGGTTTTACCGTCGATTTTGGGAAAGTTGCCGTAAATCATTGACGCGGAACATTTGGTTTTGTCTTCCCCGTCGGGGATACGCTCGTCCTCCCAGTAAGGCAAATCGAGCGACATAAGGTCCTCTCGTGCGGTCGGGCTGAACGAAAGTACTTTTTCCTCTTTCCAGTCGCCGTTGGTATCCTTTGCGTGGAAAGTATAGGTGAACTCGGGCACCCACGCCGCATACAGCGTAAGCACGGGTGTTTCCGCCGTTACCTCGGATACGTCCTCCTGCTTTAATACGTCGCTTTCGAAATCCCATTTATCGGAATATCCGACTACCTCGGCGCCGTCCGACGAAGTTTTCACTTCTTTATACCAGCCCGCAAGGAAATAGCCCGAACGGGTTGCAACAGAAATATTTTTAGCGTCGCCGCGCTTATCCGAACCCGGTTCGAGAAGCTTTATGCCTTTTTGAAGGCTGTCGACGTTGTAAAGGTCGGCAATGTTCGTCTTTTCCTTGCCGGCGAACTGACCGCCGTTGGCGTCGTACAGAATTTTTACCCTGCTGCCGTCCTTTTCAAACGTGTCGTACGGGGTGTCCCAGGTGGCGCACGCCGCGGCAAACACAAGCGATGCCGCGCACGTAGTCACCAAACCGATTAAAATTTTTGTTCTGCGTTTCATTTTTATCCTTTATCGTTTAATTCGGATTTTTATTGTTTTTTACGTTTGATATTGAGTACCAGACCCACTGCAAGCCCTGCTGTCGCCAAAGCGAACACGCCTGTGAGCACGCCGAACGTGATTACCAAAGGTAACATAGAGTTCTTTTCGGGCTCGGTGCCAGGGTTAGGCCCGGGGGGGATTATAGGTTTGATATACTCAATCGCATTTTCAGCCGCGGTGAGCTTCGAATAGTTTGTTATCAGAGCGCGCTGCTCCATCTGCAAAATGCTTTCGTACGCCGCACGCGCAGCAACGATTTGCGCTTCGTCGTCAAGCGTGATGTTTGCCGCCGACGGAAGCTTATCTATAATCTCGATAACTTCGAGCGTAGCTTCATACGGAGCTGCGCCGCCCTTTACGTTAGACGAATAGTATTGCGAAATTACAAACGTGTCGTAGTAAAGTCCGTTTGACGGAGTTACGAACACAAGCGGCTTGGTCTGCTTGCCGACGTAGTTGATAAAGTTAGAGCCGTAGAAGAACACTGTGGGGTCGGCTGTCCACATATAGAACGGTATAAGCCCCATACCCTTGTATGCTTCATCTCCTTCCTGACCGCCGTAGTAGCCGGTCATGGGAAGATTGTTCAGGTTTTCGCTGTAGCTTTCGTCGTAAGCCTCTTCGAGAATCGGCGCCGACACGCTCTTGAATATTACAACCGTAAGATTTTCGCAACCGAATAACGCCTTGTCGCCTATTGCTTTGAGCGCGTACGGAAGCTCTACCGAAACGATATTTTTGTTGTCGAGGAATGCCATTGCGGAAATACGGTACGTGCCGTCTTTCACTTTATAGTCAACCTCTTCTTTGTTCATGGGATAACTTACAAGCTGCAAGCCGTTCAAATCCTGTTTGTAAAGAACTCCGTCCTCTACAAATACGCCGTCTGTCACGACGCCGTCTATTTCAAGGCTGTCGCTGACTTTGAAGGTCGTATTGCCGTCCTTATCGGTGAATGCCGAAATTTCACAGCGCGCAAAGGGATTTTCGCCGAGGTACATAAGTCCGGAGCCGAATTTAACGCTCTTTAACTTCGTTCCCATAAACGCAAAGTCACCGATATATATTGTGTTTGACAAGTCTGCCGATTCGACAGCCGTGCCCGCAAAGGCGAAATCGCCTATCATGCTTACTTTGTCGAAGTTGACCGTATCGAGCTGCGACGCACCGTAGAATGCGGTTGCGGCAATTACAACACCTTCGGCGAAAGTAACTTTTTTAAGCGCGGTTGCTTCACTGAAAGCTTTCTGACCGATAAACTCTGCACTGCTAAGATCAGCCGCTTCAAGTGCTTTCGCACTCATGAAAGCCGACTCGCCGATATACTCGACGTTTTCAAGGTTAACGTCCGAAAGCTGTTCGGCGTAGGCAAACACAAATTCTCTTATTTCCTTTAATCCGCTGCCGAGCTTTACGTCGGTAAGCTTTGTGTTCAACGTAAACGCGCCTGCGCCTACTTTTGTTGCGGACGACAAATCCAACGACGTTAACGACATTTCGTAAGGCATATAACCTGCAAGCAATACCCGCGACGAGCTGACCGCATATACTGTCAGAATGGTGCCCGAGAACGCTTCTTCGCCTATTTCAAGCGCTCCCGACAAGTCGATATCGGTAAGAGCCGAGTCGAGGAAGAACGCGCTGTCGCCTATCTTTGCACCGGCGCCGAGCGTTACCTTTTCAAGCTTCATTTGCGCCGCAAAAGATAAACTGCCCAAAACAGCGTTCTCGCCTATAGTCACCTCGTTGATTTTACCGCCGGAAACAGGTTTTTCGTATACTAAGGTATATGCGCCTTCCGTGCCGACTATCGTCTCTTCGGTATTGATTACCGTAAAGAATGCGGCGCTTCCTACGACTACGTTGTCGCCGAGTTTGACGTATTCCAGCCCGTTACAGCCGTAGAAAGCCATATCGCCGACAGTTACCCCGTCGGGAATTTCCGCTTCATACAGCGAGGTACAGCCAAGGAATGCCGACTGACCTATCGATTTAAGGCCGGAACCGAATTCGGGAAGCTTAGAAAGCTTAGTGCAATATCCGAACGCTCCTTCGCCTATAAAATCAAGTTTGCCCAGACTGAGCGTGGAAAGCGAAGTGCATTCAGCAAATGCATAGCTGCCGACGTAAGTTACTTTGGGTAAATTTACGCTGCTGATATATGTGTTGCCGGAGAAAGCTCCGTCGCCTATCTTTGTTATTGCGGCAAGCTCGGCCGCCGTGCCGTCAAGGTTGCGCGTGCCGGGCGCGACGAGGACGAGAGTCGTTTTGTCCGCGTTCATCAGGAATCTGCCGTTGGAGCTTGCATTGAAATACTTGTCGCTGCTCAACACAAACTTCGTTATGCCTGTATCCATGAAAGCATATCTGCCGATAAGCTGAACGTCGGCTCCGAGATTTAAAGTCGTGAGCGATTTACAGCCGGCAAACGCCGAAGCGGGTATAACCGAAGTGTTGAGGTTGGTTACTTTGACAAGCTTTTCGCAATATGCGAACACCTCTTCGCCCAGCTTAACGGAGTAAGCGCGGAAATAGACCGAGGTAAGCGCAACGTTATTGAAGAACGCCGCCGCGCCGATAGACTGTGCGGTCGTAGGCAGAACAAGCGCCTGCAAAACGCTGGTCACTGTGTTTCCGTCTGCATCCTTCACGCTGCGGTCGAACGAGAAAGCATTATTGCCTATCGCCACAACCGAATCCAGCGAAACGACCTCTATGGGACAGTTACGGAAAGCGTTCATATTGATGAACTGTACGTTTTCAAGATTTATCTTTTTAAGTTTGGTACAGCCTGAGAAAGCGTTGCTCTGAATCTGGTTGAGCGTTGAAGGAAGCACAACCTCTTCGAGCGCGGTGAGGTTAGCAAACGCATATGAACCTATAACCTTGACCCCTTCGGGTATAATTACCTTCTTTATGGTATTTTCACCGATGGGTACCTGCTTGCTCTTATAAGGGTCTTCTTTGGATATTTCGTCGTTTTCGTCCTTAGGCACGAACTCGTAACCCGAGAACGCGTAAGAATAGATTTCTTCGAGCCCGAGGTCTGCACGAATATTTACTACGTGTTCGACTCCGTCGATTGTTTCGCCGTCGCCGTAGTAGCCCATAAGATACGAGCCGTTTGTGCTGTAAGGGTCTTTGACGGTAATTACTATCGTCTGCGAATAATACGTAGCTTTACCGTCCATCAGTACGCGCACTGAAATAGTTGCGCTGCCCTCGGCTTTTGCGGTTATCGTACCTTTTTCGTCGACCTCCACTATCTTATCGTTACTGCTGATAAACTCGACTTTGACGTCGTTGGGGAAGTATGCTTTCAGGTCGTATTTTACCGTAATCGATTCGGACGGGTAGAACGACAGCGAATTCGTACTGAATTTGTACGTTTTGCCCGTTTCTCCCAAATCCCTTGAATCGGAGGACGAGAAATAGAACGCTTTATTTACCTTGTATTCACTGAGCGTGAACGAATCCGTAACGGGCTTGCTGTATTCTACGCCGCTGTCGCCGGACACTCGCACGGTAATTGTTTTTACAACCTGATTATCCGAGTTGGAAGTCGCGGTTATAGTGGTTTCGCCTATGGAACGGGCGATTATTTTGCCGTTTACTATATCGGCTACCGCGGGATTTTCGCTCTTGAACGATATAGTCTGCATCCATGCGTCGCCGTTTAAGGAATTATAGCTTAAATCGATGTTGTAAATCTCGTTCGGAGCGAGCACGAGTTCGTCGCCGATGGGCTTGCCGTTCTTATCGAGGAAGTCGACAATTTCTGTAACCTCGTCGGGAATGGTTATTTCGTACATACCCGCGTTTGAAGCATAATCGTAAACCTGAACGAAGAAAGAATTGCCGTTATAGCTTTTTTTGATGTTATCGATATAATCCGTGAGTTCGTAAGTGACCGTGTAAGTCGAATTGAAAGTCGAATACAGCGGAGTAAGATATCTTTCGAACATCTGGGGAGAATACGAATCGTTAATCGTTGCGGGTGGTATTATTGTACCGATAGCCATTGCCTGCGAATAATGATTGTCGTAAATATCGATTTTCGCGAAAAGACGCGTCTTTTTGGTCGTAGCGTCGTATTCTGTGTAGAAATCGCAGTCGGTTACGGTAGGAGCCTCGAAGTCGGTCGTGAACGTGAACTCGAACGTGTTGCGTTTATTTACCGCCGCACCGCCGTCGCCGAAAGGCGTATACGCTTCGAGCAGGACGTTATAGCGCGTATTGTTTTTGAGGTTATAATTTGCAAGTTCGAAATCAACGTCTATCGAGGATGCCCCGCCGTTGAAAGATTTACGGACGTTGTATTCGGTTTTTTCGAACATCACCTTGCCCGTAACCACGTCGGTTATCGTTATATCCACATGGTCCGCGCCGCGGAGCATACCTGCCCATACGCCGCTTATACTGTTTATACCGCCTTCTTCGCCCGTCTGGTTGGTAAGGGCGATTTTATCGCGGTCGGCGGCAATCTTTTTCGTGCCGGGCGCCTGTAAGAAGCTATATGAACCGAGATATGCGATATAATCCTGATAAAGTCCGCCGACAGGTTTTGTGGCGACTACGTCCGCCATAATTTTTTGGTCCTGATCGGTGCCGTCCTTGTCGCTGGGATCTGTTTCAAAGTAATCGAGGTCGAAAATAGGAGCCTGATTCCAGTCGCCGTAGAAGCCGAGGTACGGAACGTTAAGGTTTATCTGCGTGCCGTCCTTTGCGGTGACGGTAACGAAACCTTCGATAAACATACCGTTTTCAAACGATTTATTGAGGTAGTCCTTATCCTTATCGGTAAGGGTTATCCTAACGTCGACCTTTAAAGACTTGTTCGCGTTTACCGTTACGGCGTTACCGTTTTTAGTGCCGCCGTTGTTTACCGAAAGCACCTCTAACCCGGCGTCGAGCATATATCCCTGCTCGGTTACGGTGGTGTCGCCGCGGACGGTTTTCGTTTCGCTTACTCCCTCCGTCATTACTATCGCGCCGATATCGTAAGTAAGCTGCGACGAAGAAATATTGTTTAGATAGAAGCTCATTTCGAATACGCCCGTTTTATTTGCGTCGTCGCCTACTTCGAGCTTAGCTTTATCCATTATTTCTCCCGATTTATCGAGAGTTGTAACGTATGCGGGCGTCGACGTTGCGTCCGCGAGGTTGGCAAGTCCCGCGCCCTGCTTACGGACTGCATAAGGCAGACCGTTTGAGTTGTATACTATGTCCGCAGTGGACATCATTAATTGATTTACGCGCGCCGTTACTTCGACAGCGGAAAGATTTTCGCTTGCGAAATGCTCCTTAACGTACTGGCGTACGAGCGCGGTAACGCCCGCCTGGTTCGGCGAAGCCATCGAGGTGCCGGAAAGTCTGTCGTAGCGCTGTCCGGGCACAGCCGACAAAATATTGCCGCCGTGCGCTGTAATTTCGGGTTTAATTTTAAGGTCGGGTGTGGGACCCCACGATGAGAAGTCCGACATGAAAGGGCCCGCAACCTGAGAAGCCGAAATCAATATCTTGCCTTCGGGCTGAGCGGCAAGGATATTACCGTCGTCCTGCGATATTGAGCAAGCGGGATAATTGACGTTGCCGATTGTCATTGCAATTTGACCGGAAACGTTGTTGCGGATAATTACGCCCGCAGCGCCGTTTCTGCCCGCTATACGCACCTTGTCTTCGAAAGACGTCGAGCCGCGGGCAACGAGCGCGATTTTGCCGGTAACGTCGATACCCGAATAATCGGACGAACGACCTACGCCGGGTATCGTAACGTACTCGAACTCCTTCGATTGCTCGCCGCCGAGTATTTCTTTTACGAATTCCTTAGGCTTTGAAGCGCGGTCGGAAGCCTCTTTGAAATAAATTACGGACTCGCCGAACTTGAAGTAAGGGGTTTTCGTACCGCTTACGGAAGCTACCGAAAGCGCCGCGGGGAAAGTCGACGGCGCGCCTACCGTATCCGAATCGGGGTTGGACGTAAGTCCGAGGTTACCGTTCTTTTCGGAGTTTAAGAAAGAGCTGTAATCGTTGGAAGCCGCAGCAACGAGGCTTATACCTCTGTCGCGTATCTTAGTGTAAATCTTTTCAAGCTCTTCCTCGTCCTGCGAGTTAGAGAAGCCGCACGACGAACCGAGCGACATATTGATTACGTCGACGCCGAGCGTTACGCAATCTTCGAGCGCCGAAACAATCCACGACTGGCGCGCGCCCTGCTCGCTAGAATCGGAGAAAACTTTCATGGAAGCAAGCTGCGCGTTGGGTGCAACGCCGCGTATTGTGTCGTCATTGCCTACGATAACGCCCGAAACGTGCGTACCGTGGCTGCTGTCGAGAGGAAATACGTCGGAATCTTTATCCGCATAATCGAATGCAAAGGGTACCTTTTTGTTGACGTAAACGTCGTTCGCGCTGAGCCCGCCTACCATGGACGAAGCTACAGTTTTATCGATTACTTCCGAAATAGTATCAAGCGTCATAACCTCGTCCCCGTCGAAACGCTCGGGGTCGAATGCGCTGTGCGTGTAGTCAAGACCGGTGTCGAGCACCGCTATAACCGTACCGCTGCCCGTATAATCAGAACCGATACTGTTGAAAATACCCGTCGTTTCGTCGATATCGACGATGTTTTCGATAACCTGCGACTCGCACCTTTCGTACTCTTCGCCTACGATAAGTGTTGCTTCGTTGCCTACAACGTTGGAAAGCTTATTAAAATCCTTTGCTTTGATAACGACTTCGAAGCCGCTTAAAAGCACGTCGTATTCTTCGCCGAACATACTATTGAAACCGGCTTTGCTTATTTTGTTTTTAAGAGCGCCGATTTCGGAATGGATTTTTGCGCCGGTTTTGACACCGTCGGGAGAATTTACAAAATCGCTCACCGTTTTACCGTGCTTTTCGGCGTTTGTTTTCTCATACCTGTCCAGGAGCGTTTCCGTGCTCATAGATACGATTACCGAAATTTCCGTGTCGGACGAAATATCGTCGGACAAGCGGCGCACTACGTTTTCGTCGAAGTACTCTTCGGTATTTAAACGCGCTACGCTGCCGTAGTCAAGCTTTTTAATGTTGGAAAGCCCGTTCGTCCCTAAGGCGCCTGAGTTTTGCGTTTTAGCGCTTGCGCCGAACTGTGAAGCCACAGGTGCGAGCGCCATAGTGCCGCACATAAGCGCAACCAGCATTTTTTGTGCACATCTATTTACAGATTTTGTATATTTCATAGTATTTCCTTAAATCACGACGGCGGAGTTTCCTCCGCCAGGCAGATTTTTCCGATAAAAAACCGCCATTTAATATTTTACATTTTTTCGGGTTAAAAGTCAATTATTCTGCGTTAACTCAGAGTACTTTTCACAATAGAAAGTGTACATTTCATGAATATACTCGGGAAGAAGAGCTTTATCGGCTTCGCTAAGCGCATTGTATGCGCTGTTTGCTTCATTGTACATCTTATCTAAGGCCTGAATGACCGCATCCGACATGCCTTCGTACTCCTGCGCGTACAAATAGAGCGACGTTGCCTTTTCAAACAAGAACACACTTTTGATGAAATCCGTACACTTTTTGTTTTCAACCCCGTCGGTAAGGAGGGTTTCACCGAAATAATACAGCATTGCGCCGTAATAGTAATCGGCGGTTTCCGACGTGTTCAATAAGATAAACAGCATCTGGTCCATGACGGAAAGATTACGGTAAGCGGCGAGAACCGCCTCTACTGCGGCCGCGTCTTCCTCGGTATAAACTACTTCGATAAGATTTCCTTCCGCGTCACGCATCTCGTAGCCCATATTCATTACGGGCGCTGCCAAAATCATAAATTCTTTCAATCCCGACGCTTTGTACTGGTCCCAGATACCCAGGCCGACAAGGTAATACCTGTATGCTTCACGGGCGGACAAAACGGCAAATTCGAGCGTGCTAACGCCAAAATCTTCGAAATCGAAAATCTTGTTGTAATACGCGTCGATAACCGCAGGGTTGCCGGAAGAGAGAATTTCAAGAGAAATCTTTTCGAGAAGCTCGTACTGTGCCAAGAGCACTACATAATCGTCGCTCTTGCCGCTTTTGATAAGGTAGTCCTTAACGATAATGTCATACGCAGTCTGACGAACCTGTTCGAATTTAGCTTCCCACTCCTCGCCCACATTATCATATACGCCGGTAAAATTACCATTTTCGTCGTAGAGCTTCGAAATGTCGAGATATTGCTGATAATACTTGCCGTATTTTGCGTCAAACCAGTCTTTGCCCGCTTTCGCTTTTGCATCGCCGGCAGCCGCCGCTTTATCCAAATCATTGTAAAGTTTTACGGTTTGGGCCATATTCGATAAGAAGCTCGAAGTGTAATTAGCCGAGGAAACGAAACGGCGGGAGCAATCCTCTATCGCTTTCAGAAGCGACAAAAGCAATTCGTTTACCGCCTCAGGTACCGCTGCCTGAACCAGAACAGTACCGTCTTCAGAGTCGGTTATGCCTTTACCGTATACGCCCAATAAAGTCGAGAATCTGGATAAAGTCTCCAAACCCGAATTGTAATCAAGCGCGTACGACGGTAAACTGTACATCTGGTAGGTTGTATAAACCGACGAAATGAAAGCATACTTATTCGAATCGGGCATATCGAGCAAGAACATTAACATCTTTTCGATTTTGTCCATGTCATACTCGTCGTTTATAAGGGCGTCGTCCAATACACCGATGTAATTTTCCCACATTTGAGTATGCAACGAATCGCCGAGCATCATGCCTTGATAATAGTTATAACCCTTACCGTTATAATCCCTACCGTCGCGAAGCTGCGAGTCAACGGTTGCTTCAAAATTGAAGTCTACGTACGGCTCAAGATTTTCGAGCATCCACGCCATCATTTCGCTTTCGTGTTTTATCTCTTCCATCGACGCTCTGATGTGATTATAGTACCACATAAACAGCGATGTGTCCAATGACATGCTGCCGCCTACAATATCAAGTTTTCCCAAACCGGATAGCTCGCTCGAAGCCGCTTCAAGAGAAACCAACAGCGTAGTGAACGGCTGAGGGACGTAGACTATTGCCACGTTGTTTATTCCGTCGCGGTCGTCCGCTTTCCAGCAGTACGTGAGATACATTTCCGGAATATATTTTCCTTCCGCGTCGCCGCGCCAAGCGGAAACGCAGTCGTAAAGGTCTCTACCGTACAATTTTTCATGCAGGAAGTAATTAATCGACTCGTAGATAACGTCTTTGTAATTTACAATATTGTCTTCCGTCCAGTCAACGGGAAGTTTTGAGACGGGAAGCACCTCGAACAAACCGTACATAAAGTCAAGGTTTGTTAAAACCTTATCGAAATACGTTGCTTCGTATACTTCCGAAAGATAATTTTCCAGCTTTTCTTCGCCCGTAAGCACGAGGCTTGAAAATTCGCTTTTGATGTTTTCAAGAAGCTTGCTGTATTCCCTGACGGCTGCGTCGGGGTCTTCGAGCTTGGCATAATCCTGTATGGAAGCCGCAATATTTGTCGACTTCATCTCAAGCTCCTGATACTTTATACCTTCGAGATCATAAAACTCGACTTTGAAAGTCCTTGAAAAGGCGTCTATTTCCGCATCCCATAAGGCTCTGCCGTAAACGGAAGCGATACGCGCTATAAGCGCTTTTTCCTCTACGGGTACAAGCCCTTTTTCGTCGACGTCGAGCGTGAAATAATGTTTCATTGCAAACATTGCCGCTTCGCCCTGCTCCTCAGTAATCGCGGGGATTCCCGACGTGAAGTCGAGCGCTTTAAGCTCCTCAGCCTTGTCATGCATAAGGCTGACGGCGCTGTAGCTTACACGTATGTCGAAGCTGCCTATTTTCTGACCGCCGTAATTGACCGTTATGGGCAACGTAAGCGGCTCGTCGATATTAGCGATTGTGACAACACCCAAATCGTAATCGGAAAGCATATCCGCAGTTACGGAAATGCGCCTTGTAAGCACGTCAGAACCCGTGCCCGCGCTCTTTAGCGTAATACCTGCGCCGGCAAGGTCTATTTCCGTCTGATGACTTTTATAGAAACGGTTGTTGGGCGGGGTGAGAGTTTTGGTGGCAACCTCGAGAATCTGAACGGGAACGGTAGTGCTGTAATCCTTATCCCCGCTTTTGTAATTCAGAGTAACGACGGTTTCCCCCGCCTTGGAAGAATCAAAGCCCTGCACGCTGATTTCGTCGTCGGAAAGCGGTTTGTTTATGTATTTGCCGTCGTCGAGGTTAAC
The DNA here is from genome assembly GCA_947572415.1 of uncultured Clostridia bacterium. Classification (GTDB taxonomy): domain Bacteria; phylum Bacillota; class Clostridia; order Christensenellales; family Borkfalkiaceae; genus Coproplasma. Next base: position 28,370 of record CANPBT010000007.1, read on the forward strand.
CCTGACGCTGCCGCTCGTCTTACTGAATTGCTCGCCGATAAAATATTTCGAAGCATAACCGCTTACTACCATTCTCGGCACGACGTTTATTTTTACAGTCGTAGAAAAATCTTTATACGATATTGTAATTTCCTGTTCGCCTGCTTTGTCTTTATCGAAGCCCGTTACGGTGACGTCGGAAGAGTCAAGCGCGACTTCCTCCTCCTTGCCGTTGTTTACGACGGTAAGCTTACCACCGGATAAATCGAGCTCCTGCCCAAGTATGAAAGTCGTTTTGGGCAAACCTCCGTCCGCAACCTTGATTTCGGAAATCTTGTCGCAGGCGGCAAATACCGCGATAAGCGAACACATTGCTAAAACCATAAGCGTTGCAACCGCAAATTGTCTGAATTTTTTCATATCGTTACTTCCTTTAAAAGTATAGTTTTATGTTAGCCTGCGGGCTTCCAGATAGCGTAAAGCATCGTACCTACCGGAGCATTATACACGTTCTGAGCCGAATAAGCCGCCTCGGTGCCGCCGGCTACGGTTGCCCAGCCCGCAAAGGTATATCCTGCGCGCACGGGCGCCGAAATAGCCGTTTTATCGTTAATATTCGTTATACCGCCCTGCTTTGCCGTCAATGATACCACGTAGGTTTTATCCTCCGACAGAGACGCCCCCCAAACTACGGGGCGGTAAGAAGTATTCCAGCGGGTACTCCACGCCGCGTCGGGAGAAAGCGTAGTGTATACAGTGAGCTGCGAACAACCGTAGAAAGCATGGTCGCCCAAATCCTTTACGGCATCGGTAAGAATTATGCTTGTCAGCGAAGCGCAGTTTCTGAAAGCCTGCTTGCCGATACTGCTTACGCTCTGCGGGATAACAACGTCGCGCAAAGCCGTGCCGTAAAAGGCGTAGTCGCCGATAGACGTTACCCCGTCGGCAATCCTCAAAGAAATCAGCTTTTCGCATTTATAGAAAGCGTAGTTGCCTATCCTTTCGACGTTCGACGGTATAATTACGTTTTTCAAAGAAGCGCAGCCGTAAAACATTCTGTCGGGTATTTCCGAAAGCCCCGCGCCGAAAGTCACGCTTTCAAGCATAGAGTTTCTGTAAAACGCCTTGTCGCCGAGAGTTTCCACTCCGTCGCCTATAACAACCTCTTTCAGCGAAGCGAAGTTACTGAAAGCATTGTTGCCTATAGTTTTCACTCCGTCGCCTATTATAAGAGTATTTATTCCGATTACGGTTTTTTCGTCCTCGTATTCGCCTTCGGTTACCGAACCGCAACCGTAAAACGCATAATCCGCAACCGATTGTACGCTGTCGGGTATAACGAAAGTTGTCTTTCCGTCCTCGTCCGTTCCGGCCGTGCCCAAAAGCGTACAGTCATAGAATGCCGAACGACCTATCGTCTGAATAGTGTCGGGCAATTCACTGAGTTTTAGGTTAGTGCACTTATAAAAAGCGTATTCGGGAATATATTCGAGCCCTGCGGGAAGCACTACCGTCTGAAGGTTCGAGCACTCGTAAAACACACCTTTTCCGATATGCTTTACACTGTCCGAAATGGTTATGTCCCAAAGCCCCGTTCTGTAAAACGCATAATTAGAAATGCCTGCTATACCGTCGGGCACGGCTATCGACACGTCGACAATTCCGTCCGACTGATTATATCCGACTATCCAGTTGCCCGCTACCACTACACCGCGCGAGTTTTTCCAAAGCCCGGAGTTCTGGAAAGACAGGGTACCGATTTCCGTTACCGTATCGGGTATCTGAATTTCTACGAGATTTTCACAATTTTTGAACGCATAGCTGCCTATTTTTTCGAGGCTGCTTGCAATTAACTTATTCTCGCTACCGCTCTTCTCGCCGAGCCAGACTGCGAGAAGGTTCTTACAATCTTCGAACGCATACTCGCCCAGCTGACGGACGCCTTTACCCAAGGTTACGTTGAACAAATCCCTGCAACCGTTGAAAGCGTAATCGCCTACGTATCTGACCGTATCGGGCAACGTAACCGTCGTGAGGACGCTGCAGTCCAGAAAAGCATTGTTTGCTATGCCTACGACACCGGGTTTGAAATCGGAAACAGACATACTTTTGAAAGCCTGATTTTTACTGCCTATATACCAGTTGCCTACGTATATAAATTCGTTCTCTTCCGCGTCGAGCCATATCGCCGTATCGTAAAAAGCACGGGTGCCCAGCTTTTCGAGGTTTCTGCTTAAAGTTACGTCAGAAAGGGCGCGGCAGTTATTGAAAGCATATTCTTCGATTACCCGAACGCTGTCGGGCACGACAAGTTTTTCAAGGTTAATACAATCGCGGAAAGCGCAATATTTAACTGTTTCAACGCGACTGCCGAGGGTAACTTCTCTGAGTGCGCTGCAATCCTTGAACGCGTACTCTCCGACCGTCTTTACTCCGTTGCCCATGGTTACCCACGAAAGCGAAGAACAACCCGAAAAGGCGTATCCGCCGATATCCTCCACACTGTCGGGTATCGCTATGCCGGACAGCGACGCGCAATCCGAAAACGCGCTTTTGGAAATAATTTTCAGCCCGCTGCCGAGCGTGACGGAAGCCAGACCGCGGCAATACGCAAACGCGTTTTCGCCTATTTCCGTAACCGTGTCCGGAATGACCAAATCGCTTGAAAGCGAACGGCAACTCTGGAAAGCCATAGCGCCTATCGTAACAAGATTTTCGGGAAGAGTGACGCTTGTGAGATATGAGCAGTTATAGAAAGCGCGCGACTTTATCGTTTTGACGTTTTTGCCTATGACCACGCTTGTGAGCTTGGTTCTGTCGGCAAACGCCTTTTCGCCTATGCTTGTAACCGGTTTACCGCGGTAAAAATCCGGAATAACTGCATTTTCGGCGGCTGAGCCCATGCCCGTAACCTCGTACTCCGTTCTGCTTCTCAAAGTGAAAACAAATCCGGGCTCGTAATCTCTTTTGAATTCTATTTCCTGCGACCAGCCAGAGTCTTTCGTTTCTTCGCCGTTGCCTCGGGCCTTTACGCTTATCGTGTAATCGCCCTCGGCGAGTCCTTCGAGCGAATAGGAATTCGTCCTCGTTTCTCTTTCAACGTCGTTTATCTTAACCGTATACCTTCTCGCTTTCGGCACCTGCCGCCAGGAAAGCTCGAGGGTAGCTTCGTTTACGACTAACCTCTCGGGTTTTGCCAGCGACTGTTTGCCGCACCCCGCAAAAGCCAGCGTGCACGCGCAACAGACCGCAAGTATAGCAATTGTGAGAAAGCGCAATTTTTTCATGCAATCTCCTTTCAGCTGAATAAATGTGTTTAATGTTTATCGTGTTCCGACATCTTCTTCTTTTCTTTATAGTCGCGGATTATCTCGTGCGGCCACTTGAATTTGAACTTACGTACCGCAACGTCGAGAAGAAACAGTACTAATATAAGAATGAGCAACACTAATCTCGGGTCAAAGCTTCTGCGCAGGAATTTGACGAAAGTATCGAATATATCGAACGAATCTTCCGCAACAATCCCGTTGCCGCCCGCCGCAATATCTTTGAGGAAGTTTAAACCTTTCTCATTGTCTTCCGAAAGCTTATCGTACTCTGCGGAATACGAGAAAGTTTTAAGCATCGTGGCGGTAGCTAAAAGTCCGCCGTTCGAGTCGAGCTTGGTTACGACTATTTCGTATATACCGGGGCACGTAATGACAAACGAAAACCTCGAACCGCCTTCTGCGGAAGTTATCTGCATTTCGTTTTGCAAATAGTACTGCTTTGCGTCTTCCGTTATAGGGTTTATGGCAATTTCAAGCTTTTCTCCCTCTTGAAGTGTAGTGCCCACGTTTAACTGACTTGAGTAATTTTCTTCACGCATCCACAGACTCATTTCCTGCGGGCGTATATCCTTAACAGGGAAAAGCCCCTCTATTACGTTGCTTAAAAACCTTTCGCCGACTTCGTTGCCGAACATTTTTTCCGACCAGCGGCCGCTGAGGTCGCACATAAAGCTGCCAACGGTGCCCTGCCCGTATTGCCAGTGCGCGTACAGAGGTACGCCGTAAGGCCCTATAAGAGGCACCTTAACTTTTTCGTCGTTTCTTGCAAGAGTACCGTAATAACCGGTAAGCTCGGGGAATACAGCCGTTTCGATACCCTCGATTGCGGACGTGTGGTCCTTTATCATAGGAATAAACGGTTTCGTTTCCTCCATATCCAAAATCTGCTTCGACGCAACGTCTTCGCGCATTTTAACGCTTATCTGGTTTTGCGAACGCACGTCGTAACAAGTGCCGCCACCTTCCGTTTCCGCGGCTTTTTTCATAAGTTCTAAGTGAACGCCGTCCGCCTGCCACGCCACGACCGACATAGTTATGCCCTTAGCCTTGTTCTGCTGAACAATTTTCAAAAATTCCTCTTCGTCGCTGGGCTGACCGTCGGTTACAAGCAGAATGTGACGTCTGTCGACGTTGGCGGTGCTGAGTTCCGCGCCCGCCCTGTCAAGCGCGTTGCTGAAAATAGTTCCGCCCTCGCCGTCCGCTTCGATACTGTTTATCGCGTCGTTCAAAAGATTTTTGTTGACGGCGGAAGTTAAGTGCATAATATCGTCCGAGCCGTCGTCAAGGGTCATTATTCCGCAGAAGTCGCTTGCATTGAGCGAATCCACGCAGGCCTTTGCGCCTTGTTTTGCAACCGTAACCGCGCTGTTATCGCCCGTACCCATCGAACCCGAATGGTCGATTATAATCATAAGTGCGAGAGGCGGCGTATAGTCGACAACTCTTATGGGGAGCATTTCCTGATACAGAGTACCGAGCATATCGTCTCTGTTATACGCATGCGGCCTCGTGATACCGTTTTCAATGTCGTTTTCTCCGCCGACGGTGAAAAGTCCGCCGCCGTGAGTGTATACGTAAGCATTGAGCAATTTGTCGAAGCCGTCGGGCATATCGCTGTTTGCTATGTTTACGAGTATAACCTGTTCGTACAGGCACAGCTCGTTAATGTAGGTTGGAATAAGATCCTTTTCCTTTTCTATACTGTAGACCGTTACGTTGTATTCTAAGTCAAGGAAGTTTTTGAGCTTAGCCGACTCGTCTTTATGGTTTTCGATAATCAGGATATTGTTGAAATCGTAAACCATTATATACGAATAATATACGTTATTTTCTTCGATAGTATCGTCTAAATTGTCTATTTCGATGCGGAATTCGTGAAAGCCCGATACGTCGACGGCAAATTCGAGCCCGAAAGTCTGAACATTTTCCGACTGAACCAAAAGATAAGTTTTTTCCTTATCCTTGTATTCCGTTCCGTCGAGATAAGTATCGGTGACCTTTACCGCCACGGGGCGCTCGTCCTCGAAATTGCTTTGAAGCGTTAAACCGATTCTGAAATTTTTACCAGGGTCGATATTGTAATCGGGTGTTTCCACGCCTATAATCTGCACTTCGTCTTCGACGTTTTCGTTGGGGAAATGGACTACGTCCACTTTTATTCCGTCGGCGGCAATCGTCTTAATCACAGAAGTTGCGCTACCGTCAGTTTCGAAGCCGTCGGAAAGTAAAACTATTTTAGCCGACTGCGGATTTTTGAAAAGCCCCGCCGTGTATTTCAACGCCGCCGCGAAATCGGTTGCCGCGGTGTCGGGCTCCTCCGACTGTGTATACGCGGCAAAAGCGGCGCGCGCGTCGTTGTTGAGTTCGGCTGCATATATCTGATTGTACCCGAATTTGACTATGCCTATTTTATAGTTCGAACTGCATTCTTCGATTATGTTCTGTATAAAATCATCCTTCGAATTGGCCTCTTCTCTGTTGGAGTACGAGCTGTCTACAAGGATAATAATCTCGTTTTCTTTGTTGGGCACGTTATATAAAAACATTATGCCGGACAAAAGCGCTATGCTGAAAAGCATTATAAGCGAATGCAATACGACCGAAACTATGCGGTTGCGGTTACGCCTGTACCTTTTCGCAACGCGGAAGTAAGGAAACAGCGTTAATGCCACCGCGGGTATGAGTAAAAACAAGAGCCACGGGTTTGAAAAAGTAATTCTGAAATCTGACATTTTTCAACCCCCGTTAAAAGTAGTCGCGCGATTGTAACCACCACTCGACGAAAAGCAACGCAACGAGAGCGGCGGCAATATATATGAGTAAATCTTTATCCTCCCGCTCGGTGCGCTTGCCTACGTTAAGTACGGGTAACGCGTCCACTTCTTTTGTTATTTCACTTTCGAAATTCGCTATGCTTACGTAAAACATATCCACGATAACTTCGGAATAATAAGTTTGCGTAAGCGTGTAAGTTCCGGGTACGGCAACGCGCAACTCCGCGGGAAACTCGTTTAGCTTTGTTTCCTCGTTTGCGGGATTACGAACCGAAAGCTCGGTACCCTTTGCATTGAGTTTTACGGTGTCGCCGACTTCGAACGAGCCGCTGCCTACCGTAGGGGGCATATAATAATTGAACAAATCCGCAAAAAACAGCGTAAAGCTCCACAAAACCCCCATATTTGAATAGTTCAAATCTATTGAAAGCACGAGATGTTTTTCTATTTCGGTGTTCTTGACAAGCAATACGGGGTCGCCCTGCACGAAAAGCAATTCATCATAGCCGTCGTGCGAGCTTATGCGCCTATATTTGGATACCGTAGTTAAATCCGGCTGTAAGTGCGACGTTACGGGATGAGTTTTACCCGACGCAACGGTCGTACCAATCGCAACCGATATATCGTTTCCGAGCCTTATGCCCGCACCCTGCGGCGCCTTGCTCGGATTTACTAACATAACCACGCCGTCGGTAGGCATTTTGTCGGGCATTGCGCTATGCTCGAATATATAAAAATCATAGCCCGCCGTCTTGAACTCTTCACCCGACCTGACCGTAACGAAATCAATCGACCACGAGTTTTCGTAACTCGATTTGACCGACTGGATTGCCGTACGAATAAACGTGTTGTCCGTAGAGCTTGCATACTGCACCCTCAGTTTGGGTTTGGTGCCGCCGTAAATGTAATAAGTGTTGTCGTTTACAAAACTGTCGTCGACAACGCTTCCGCCGTCGTCCAAATGCACGTATACATAATCGAACGAGTAAATCGCCGAACTGACGTCCTCTCCCGCTTCGGGCTTGGTTTTAAACTCAATCGTCTTTTTCTGCAGACCTATGTCGAACCGTTCGGAATAGCGTATAAGCCTTTGCGTATCGTTTGTACCGTTATACTTAACCACGTCGCAGACGATATCAAGCTCTTTTGATTTGCCGAAGCAACCTACTTCTATCATAAAGGTATAGTATCCGTCTTCAAGCACCGCTTTGCAATCGAGCACCGCAGCGTTCCAGTCGTCCTGGTGGGAAACGTCCACTACACGTATTCTGCCTTTGTCTATATACTCGGTTGCGGTAAACAGAACCACTTCCGCGTCGGGATTTCTTTCGACGACCTCTTCGGAAAGGAGCACCGCAGCTTCCATATCCGCGGAAGCGAAAGTGCACTTGAAGCTGTCGGGAAGCACAAGCTCCTCCAAAAGCGCGTTCAGCTCTGCCACGGTTTCGGGTGACGAACGCTGTATGAGGAAATAGGGCTTGTCGCTTGCAATGATTACGGAAGTAAGTCCGCCGTTATCCGCGTTTTCGCGTGCAAACTGCTTGACGCCGTCGACCGCCCTTTCAAAACGGGTTTCACCGTCGCTTTCGACCATCATACTCGCGGAAGCGTCGATAATAGCCACCTTTTCGTTGGTAACCACTTCAACCTCGGCGCGGATAACCGGCCATGCGAGAAGCATTGCACAGGATACGATAATGAGCACCTGACAGATAAATAATATTATGTTTTTTAAACGGTTAATGGGGATTTTTTTCTTTCTGTACTTCATGCTCAACTTCCAGACGTACGTACTGGAAATGAATTTCTGCTGATAGTTGGGCTTGATAATATAGATAAGAATTAACGCGGCAATAGCCAGCAACCCCAAAAGACCTAAGGGTAGCAATAAAGTCATGCCATTATTCCTGTTTTAAGTAATTCACCGAAAAGCACTTTTTCGACGGGGCGGTCGGTGCAAACCGAAATGAAGTCCGCCCCGCGCGAATTGCAGTAGGACTTTATTTCCGCCTGCATATCTTTGAGCGCGTCCGCATACGCAAGCTGCATACTGCGGGTTATCCTGATTTTCATATTCCTTTCGTCGAGCATATCGGCCGACTCCGAGTCGATAAGATTGACCCTGCCGTCGTAAACGGGCTCGACCTCGTCGGGCGTGAGCACTTGTATAAGCAATACCTGACGCTGTTTGTAGCAAAGGTAATCGATAGCCTTTTTCCAGTCGTTATCGTTGAGGAAGTCGGATATGATTACCGAAAGCCCGTCCTTTGTGCCGGCGTCGATACCGCCCGAAATCGCGGCGGATATATCCGCGCCGTCGACGAAAGCCGTTTGCTCCAAAGCGCTTATTGCCCTGAAAAAAGACTGTTTGCCGACTATCGTGCCGAAAGGATTTTCAAGCTTGTCTTCCTTTATCATTTTAAAGGATACTTTGTCCATATTGTGTACGGATAAAAACCCCAAAGCCGCGGCAACCGCAATAGCATACGCACCCTTTTCCGGATTAATCTTGCCCATAGAAGCCGAACAATCAAGAAAAATTTGCGTATGCATCTGCCTTTCGTCGGTAAATAGTTTTAAAAAATATTTTTCGAAACGACTGTACAAATTCCAGTCGATACGCCTTATGTCGTCGCCCAGCATGTATTCGCGGTAATCGGCGAACTCCACCGTCTGACCGTACGTCCTGACAAGGTGCTTTCCGCCGAAAAAGCCGGATAAATCGGGGCGAAGATTTAAAGCAAGGGTTTCCAACCTGCTGAAAAATGCGTCGTTCAAGTAAGAAACTGCCATTATTTTTTACCGAAAAGTCCGCGTTTGGGTTTCTTTTTTGTTTCCTCTTCCGAAACCTGCTCGCCGTCCTGCACGGGCGCCGACTTTTCTTCGTTTTCCTTGTTGTTGATTTCCGCAGCCGCCTTGACGGAAGCGACGGAAGATTTTTTACCAAGCTCCTTAATAATCATAGTGATTATTTCGTCGGGAGCCACCCTCTCCGCTACTGCTTCGAAAGTGAGCTTCATACGGTGACGGAGTACGGGATATGCGAGTTTGTTTATATCGTCGTAAGATACGTTGAACCTGCCGAGAAGCAGAGCGCGCACCTTTGCCGCAGATATGAGCGCCTGACCTGCACGGGGGCTGGCGCCGAGACGGACGTACTTTTTCGCCGTTTCCGTCGCGCAGTCGCTGTCGGGATGCGTCGCCGAGCAAAGCGTCATTGCATAGCGCATAACCTCTTCCGCAACGGGTATCTGGTTAGCCGTTTTGCGCATTTCGAGAAGCTGTTCTCCGCTGCACGCCGCGTCTGCAACCTCCGCCATCGTCTTCTGGGTAAGGTTTACTATATCCATAAGCTCGTCGAGGCTGGGGTTTTTGACTATAATTTTGAACATGAAACGGTCCATCTGCGCTTCGGGCAAAGGATAAGTACCGTCCTGTTCGATAGGGTTCTGTGTAGCAAGAACGAAGAAAGGCTCGTTAAGCTTTCTGGATACGCCCATTACCGTAACGGTGTGCTCCTGCATGGCTTCGAGAAGCGCGGATTGTGTTTTCGGAGTAGCGCGGTTGATTTCGTCGGCAAGAATAATGTTACTGAAAATGGGACCGGGCTGGAACGTGAAGTTCGTATTGCCGTCCGCACCCTTGACAACGATGTTAGTGCCCGTTACGTCGGCGGGCATAAGGTCGGGCGTAAACTGAATACGCGAGAAAGGCAGATTGAAAACTCTGCCGAGCGACCTTACAAGACGGGTTTTACCTACGCCGGGAACGCCCTCCAAAAGCACGTTACCGCCCGCTATCATGGCGATAATCGTGCCCTCGATAACGTCTTTCTGACCTATAACATCACGTTCTACCTGCTGAAAAATGTTTTTACATTGATCACTGAACTGTTTGATGTTTTCTTCTGCTAACATGAATTACCTCGTATATTTTAATTTTATATTTTTTATTATTTGAGTCCGTTAAGGAATTTTTCAATCGCCTCTTTTTCTTCGGGGGTCAAATCGTTATTCCCCGTAATGTACTCCATACCTTGTTGGTAGTACTGTTCGAAAATGTCGCGATAATAAGTTTCGCCGTCGATAACCTGATTGCCGGGCTTATACTGTCCGCCTGCGCCGGGGCCCTGACCGCCGTCGGAAGGCTCGCCGTTTTCGCTGCCGCCTTCACCTTCACCGCCGCCGTTACCGTCGCTACCGTTTTCATTGCCCTCGCCGCCGTCGCCGTTGCCGTTATCCTCACCGGGTTTGTCGGTGGGTTCGCCGTTACCCTCGCCGGGGACGTCGCCCTCGCCGTCGCCGCCGCCGTTACCCTCACCCTCGATTTTTTCAAACAGAGCGGTAATTAGGTAATGGTCGGTAATATCCGGGTCCTCCCTGAAAGGCTCGTCTACGCCGTCGTCCCAGCCGATGAACACATAGCCGTCGTCAGCAACCGCCATAACGGATTCAGCCGTTTCACCGTAAAGGATAAGCTGGTTTTCGTTGCCGTCAATGAAGCCCCCCTCTTCCGCTACGTACTGCACGGTAAGAAATTCTTCTCCGGGGTTGACAATGTCGCCGAAGCCGGGGATAACTCCACCGAGAGTAAGACCGTGAAGCGTAGTCATGGCGACGCCGCAAACCGCGGAAGCGCACGCAACCCCGACAAGAGCTTTCGATACGTGTATTTTCAAAAGTCCCGCGCCCGTAGTTGCCGCATGGGCAGCCGCGTCTTCACGCTGGCGGCGCGCGATATATGAGTCGTCTTCGGCGAATTCGAGCATGGTTACCATACGCTCCTGAAGGCCGAGCGCGTCGACCCTGCGCGCCACTTCCTGCGCCGTAGGGCGGAATTTAACGAAATACATTACGACCGCGCAGATAACCGCCGCACCGAGCCCGAGACCTATGGAAAGCCAGAGCCCTGCCGAAAAGTCGCAAAGCCAGGAGATAAACGCCGTAACGAAGTTTACGGCAAATCCCGCAGCGAGACCGCAAACCGCCGCTTTTATTGCGGCTTCTGTAATCATTTTCGATTGATATTTTTTGAATAAATTCATATTTTCCATACGGTTTATCCTCCTAATATATATAGTCCTATTATCATATATGAATTATTATACATCATAGTGATTATATTTGTCACCTAAATTATTGTGAAATTTTTATATTTCCATAAAAAAACAGCGCTGTAAAATTGTAATAACAGCCGACTTTACCGCCGACTGTTATTATATTACAAATTATGTTAAACTATAAAGTTTCCGATTATGCTTGGGGGACGTAATTGTATACTATCTCCGCATCGCAATCGTTCTGCCAGTTTTCGTTCCATTCGGCTGCCGCGACCTCGGCTGCGGACCTGGTTATCATAATCTTCTGCTCGGGCGTCCAGAAGCCGAACGCGCCCCAGCTTACGTACGAAACCTCGTCAGGCACAACGAACTCCTTAATCGCGGTGCAGTGACTGAGCGCATAGTAGCCGAGCCTTATATCCGAAGCCGAAATTTCCAGATCGGTTAGTTTTTTGCAGCTATAATAGGTATCGTCCTTTATGTAGTTGCCGTCTTCGTCTTCAATGTAAGCGCTTCTGCTCGAATAGAAAACCTCGCTGCCTAATTCTAAAACGGAATTATCCCCGGTTGCAACGAACGAAGCCGCTTGAAGCGATAAGCACCCCGAGAAAGCATAATCGCTTAATTTTATGCTGTCAACGGCATTAAAATCAACCGTTTCGAGTTTAGTATTGTACCTAAACGCGCTTACGCCGACATTAATAACGGGAGAAGTAATTTTAAGACTTTGAAGCGACGCATTTTCGGAATCGCATTCGAACGCCCTTTCGCCGATTTCCACCGACTGTTTGCCAGTGATTTCTATCGTCTGTATAGCGGGAATGTTATAGAAAGAATTATTTTCAAATACGACCTTATTTGCATTGACCTTGACCGAAGTCAGCGGACAGTTATTGAAAGTCTTGTATCCAACGAAAAGCTCGGAGCAGGTTATGTCTATCACCGAAAGCGAAGTACAGCCATTGAATGCTCCCTCCACCATTTCGCCGCTATTCATAGTCAGTTTAAGCCAGGGCTTATTGATTTCGAGCTTTTGCAGCTTTGTACAGTTTTCAAACGCTTTTAACGCAAACGTTGCACTCGTTGCATACTGGTCGAAATCAATGCTTTCAAGCTGTCTGCAATTTGAGAACGCCCACATATCGATGGTCACGCCGTCGCCGATGACAAGCTTATTGACGTTGGCCCCGTAAAATGCATTCTGCTCTATTTTAACGCCGTTGCCGACAATTATCTCGGACAGCATAGAGCCCCTGAACGCATTTCGTGAAACGGTGACGCCTGTCGGAATCGTATACGAACCGGTTTTTGCCGGAGCGATACCCACGATTGTTTTACCGGACTTGTTGAAGAGCACGCCGTCGATTATTTTGAAAGCGGTATTATTTGAAGCTACGGTAAGATTTTCGATAGCAGAACCGGCAAACGCTCCGTCGCCTATCGACGTTACGTTAGAGGGCAGATCGAGCGAAGTAAGGCTCGTGCAGCCGCTGAACGCGCTAGCGCCTATCGATACGAGCGAGCTGTGAAGCGTAACGCTCGCAAGCGAAACACAACCCGCCAACATACTGTTGGGTATTTTGCTTACATTTACGGGGAGTACGAATTCGGTTATACCGATATTCTTCAGACAGTAATCTCCCATAACGGTTACGCTGTCGGGAATATCGATTTCCGTAAGCTTAACGCAATTGAGGAAAGCCATTTCGCCCAGCTTAGTAATTGCGTTATGTAAAGTTACCGATTCGAGTTTATCGTTATGCGCGAATAATTTGTCGGAAACGACGGTTACTCCCTCCGGGAATGTAAACTCTTGTATACCCGTATTACTGAACGCCACCTCGCCTATCGCGGTAACTTTATTGCCGGCAAACGTAACCGACGCCAGAAGCTTAGACGATTCGAATGCGGACGCGCCTATTGTGACGACCTCGGAAGGAATGATAATTTCCCTGAGCCCGACGTCCGAACCGTTATAGCACGAGCCGAACGCCTTTCCGCCTATTTCAGTACAGATACTGCCATCTGCGAATATAACAGTTTCGAGTTTCTGATTCCAGTAGAACGCTTCAACCCCTATCTTCGCGACGCTCGCGGGTATGGTTATCGTTTTAAGCCCGCATTCACGGAATGCCGCAACACCTATTTCCGTTAAGTTTAAAGGAAGCTCGACAGTTTCGAGAGCGGAAAGCCCGAAGAAGCATTTTTCGCCTATTTTTTCGAGAACGGAGCCGTTTTCGAAAGTGACGCTTTTAAGCGAAGTACATTTACTGAACGCGCTGTAGTATTCGGTCGTCGACCAGGCTATACCGGGGACTTCCACCTCGCTCGCCGAGGGAAGCTCGGTTACTTTTGCGGGAATGCGTATCGCAGTAAGCGCGCTGCACTCGGCAAAAGCGAAGTTCGGTATTTTAGTAAGCCTGCACCCGTCGGCAAAGGTGAGCGTAGTCAGAGATTTACTTGACATAAACGCCCTTTCGCCGAGTGATACGAGCCTTTGGGGCAATGCCACGGATATTATCGCCGACCCCTCGAACGCGCTCGCCTCGATAGTGAGGTCGGACTCGCCGTCGGCAAACGTAACCGACGATACTTTGCTGCCTTTAAACGCGCCCGCCGCTATCGTTGTTACCGTAGAAGGAATTTCGAAATCTTCCGTCCTGTTTACGGGCACGCTGTAAAGCGTAGTCAAATCTTTACTGAAAAGCGCGCCGTCGTAAGTCTGATAGTTTTCGCTTTCGCCCTTTAATTCGAGCGTTTGCAGCCCCGTAAGGTCTTCGAACATGGCGCTGCTGAAATCGGGGAATGTCGCGGGGATTATAAGCGCTGTAATATATTTACAGCCTTCGAGAGAATCCTTGCCTATCTTGGCTACGCTGTCGTGTAGGTCGAGCGTACCCGTCTTTGCCGCGGGACATTTTACAAGTTCTGTGAAATCAGCGGTATACAGCACGCCGTCAAACGCAGCGTAATGCTCGTTGCCGTCCGCCACCGTAATAGAAGTAAGTTTTACACAGTTAAAGTACAAGTCGTTGCCGAATACGGGGATATTGTTACCATTATCAACTTCGTACTCGGAAAGGTTCGAAGGATAAACAATCTCCGTAAGCTCCTTGCACTCGTAGAAAACGCCATCGCCAAGCGTAATTTTGCCTGTTCCGCCGTCTTCGAATTCGACTTTTTTAAGCTTTCCGCAGCTATAGAACGCCTTTTCGCCGACGGCAAGCACGTAATACGGTGCGGGGCCGAAGTCCCCTGATATTAAAATCGACGGCTGGTTGTTTAACGATTTGGGCAATACGATGTCCTCTATAGCAGTATGCTGGAAGGCATAGTCGCCTATATATTTAAGCTTGCTTTCCTCGCCGGCGCCAGCAAAAGTAATCGTTTTAAGAGCTGAGCACCTTGTGAAGGTTCCTTCGCCCAGAGCTACGGTGCGCGCGGGAAGATTTATTTCGGTGAGCAACGAGCAATACGCAAAAACGTTGCCCGAAGTCGAAGACAGACCGCCTTCAGGGTCGTCATACCTCATATCGAGATTGAGGTCTCCCGTTCCGCCTGCCGCAAACACGACGCTTGCAAGCGCTTCGCACCTGTAGAAAGCGGAAGGATAAATTTCCGTCACTGTGTCGGGGATAGTTATCTCTGTCAAGCTCGAGCTGCTGAATGCGTCGCCGCCTATAGTTATCAGCTTGCTGCCGCTTTCGAAGTTTACCGTTTCGACGGCCGACTTATAGAAAGCGCCGCTGCCTATAACCGTAACCGAAGCGGGAATCGTTATCGAAGTAAAATGCGTGCCGATAAACAAATTGCCGCTTAACGCCGTAAGCCTGACGCCTTCTTCAAACGTGAAATTTTCAAAGCCGGTAGGATAATATTTAGTATTATCGCTTTGATCCTTGTATTCCAACGAGAATGCCGACGCGCCTATTTCGGAGGTGCGCGCAGTTACGGTGAAGCTTGAAAGCGACGGGCATTTTTCAAATGCGTTTGCGCCTATTACAAGGTTTTCCGTACCGCCGGCTTCGAATTTAACCTCCTTGAGGTCAAGGCAGCCGGAGAAAGCCCCATCGCCTATCTTTGTTACGTTTTTACCTATGGTAATCTTTTGTATCGACCTGCCCTTGAAAGCATTATTACCTATTTCAACAACGTTTTCGGGTACGACGAATTCGGTCGCGCCCATAAGCGGGTACAATAAAAGTATCGTTCCTGTTTTGTCGTAAACTATATCGGTGGCAGACCCTCCCGAGAAGTTCGGGTTCTGTTCGCTTATCTTTATATCCGTTAACGCGCCGTTGCCCGCAAACGAGGGGAAGTTTATCGCCTGCCTGGGCACGTAGAAACTCGTAAGCTTCGAGCAATTGCCAACTATCTCTTTACCGAAAGTCAGAGTATTGTCATTCGCCGCGTCGATTATCGACATTTTTAAAAGCGACGTACAGTTACGGAAAGCGTAGTCGTCGATAATCTTTACCGCCGACGGAAGCGTAACCTCCTTTAATGCGGTACAGCCGAGGAATGCGCCTCTGCTTATCGTCTGCACATTACTGCCGTCGTCGAAGCCGAGTTCGGCAAGCGCGACACACTGTCTGAAAGCGTATTTACCTATTGTTATCGCACGTCCGCCGCTGGAAGTAAATTTGACGGAAACGAGCTTTTCGCAGTCGTAGAACGCGCACTCGCCCACTTCCGAAACCCATGCGGGCAACTCGAGCTCCTCTACGGCGGTTTTCAAAAACGCGCCGTCTTCAACCGACTGTATGCCCGCCGGTACGGAATAGCTGCCGCTTAGTCCTGCGGGCGCGTACAGTATATTCGTTTTTGCAGCGTTAGTCAATATGCCGTCCACCGAGGCATAGTTTTTACAGCCGGCGGCAACTTTAATACCGACAAGCGACGTACAGCCTGCGAAAGAATCGGTTATCGTTCGTTCATTGCTTGTTTCGACGTGCGCGTCCTGCGAAGACGTTTCATCAATCAAAACATATTTTAAAAGCCGCACGTCTTCAAGACGCTTCGGAAGCGTAATTTCCTCAATCGCGGTACAACCGACGAAAGCACGCGACGCAATAACCAAACCCACGCCGTCTTTTTCGGCATCGATAAAGTTTACGGCAGAAAGATTTACGCAGTTTGCAAACGCCTTGTCGCCGATATGCGTTACCGAAGCGGGAATATTGATTGCGGATATTTTCCTGTTTTCGAAAACGCTCGCGGTTATAGTCGCCACGCCGTCGGGTATCGTGAACGTACCGACCTTTGACATAGGCACGCAGATTATCGAAGCATCGCCGCCCGTCTGTTCGTCAAGCTTGCCCTTATCGAACAGCACGCCGTCGACGGAATAATAACGTATCAGCAGATTATTCGGCACAACGGTTATGTTTACCGCCCGCAGCCCGTCGCAACGGTCAAACGCAGAAACGTCAATCTGCATAATGGTATTAGGTATATTTACCGTTTCAAGCTCGGAATTTCCCTCAAACGCAGAAGGTCCCACGACAATTACGGGCATATCTTTATATGTTTCGGGTATGGTTATATCTTTGCGGTTACGCAAATACTCGCTGTCGCCTGCGGTAACCATATAACCCGTTTTATTGTTTACGTTCGTAAGCACGTATTTTAGCGCTAAATCCTGCCAGAACGCATACAGCGTCGTATCTTTCGCAAAAGGCCAGCCGGCAAGGCTTTTGCCCTTTTCGTCTGTAAGCTGTGCGCCCGCGCCGTCCGCCGCAGCGAACCAGCCGCCGAACGTCTTTGTAACGTCGGGGTTATAGGGTACCGCGAACGAGAACGGTCTGTTATACAGTACCTCGATATCGTTTAACGAAATACCGTCTACGCCCGTATTAAAAGAAACCGTATATTTTTTGGGCGTGTAGTAAGCGTACAAATACAAGTCGCCGTTGCCTACGAATACATCGTCGACGTAGGGCGAACCGTTGCTTTCAGCGCCGCCGGGCACATTGTACCAGCCTGCAAAATCCCCGCCCTCCGTTTCGGGCTCGGGCAGATTCATTTTGTCGCCCAAAGCTTTATAGACGTCCGTAACCGCGCTTCCGCCGCGGCTGTCAAGCGAAACAGTGTAGACGAACACATTCACGCCGACCCACTCCGAAACGTCGTCGCCGTCGACAAACCTGACGAAAAGTTCGTTTTCTCCGGGGACGCTGAAAGTTATTTCCGCAAAGTTCGTGCCGTCGTCTACAACGAAAGGCTCGTCGTCGTTGAGTTTAACCTCATAATAATCCGCACCCACTACGTGCCCCCACGAAAGTATGCTGCCGCCGTAAGAAAGCGTAGAGAACATGGCAACGTAACGTATATCCTGCTCGTCGCTCCAAAGCGAGTTTGTCGCGCCGGTGGCCCTTACGCTCAGCGTATAATATTTTTCAGCCGTCCATGAAAGCCTGCTATCGGTCAAATCAAAGGTTGTGCCCGTCGTAGTAACGACCACTCCGCCGATATTTATTTCGTAGCCCGTCGCGCCGTCGACTGCCGCCCAGCTCAAAGTCATATCCTTTATACGTATATCGGTGGGTACGGCAAGCGTCTTTTTATTGTAAACGTATTCAACGGACTCGGGGGAGTTATACCCGTTCGTCGCGGGGTAAACGCTTATTTTAAGTCCGCCTTCGACGGGCGCGAAGCGTTTGACGCTGAAACTCGTCTTATTGCCTACGTTTATTACTTCCTTCTCATTTTCATTGTAAGCGACGGTAACCACGTAACGGCTCGCGTTGGGGACGGCGTTCCAGAAAAGTGTTTCCGTCTGCTCGTCAAACCTCACGCCGTCGATTTTGTCAAGCGTCCTGTCATACACGAACACTTCCGAATAAGACGAAGAATAACCGCTTGCGGAAGCCTTTACAACGAACTTTATGCCGCCTTCGCGCATTGCGCAGTTGGCGAAATTATAGGTAGTGGAATTACCGAGACTAAAATCGGTATGGTTGTGGTTCGGGTTGCCGCACTCAACGGAAATCGAGTAATTTTCGGCATTATCGACCTTGTTGAAAATCAAAGTCGACGGGTCGACCACTTCAAAAACCGAAACGCGTTTAAGCGCCTTGTTTACAAACAGCCTTTCGCAAGGGTCGCCGTTGTCCGCGGCAACAGATATTATGTAACCGCCTGCGGGCAGCGCGGAAAAATCAAACTGCTTGACAGTCGCGCTTAAATTTTCAGACAAAACCGAATCATCAGCTTCGCCCATGACGATTCCGTCGGCGTCGTACGCCTGCTTGACGTTAAGGTGATATGTACCTACGCCTAAAATCGCTTCCCAGGATATTTCGGTTGCCGAAACGGTAACCGCAGGGATTTTCGAAGAAGGAGTTTTCCACAAAGCGAAAAGCGTGGTATTTTCACCGAGCGCCGTATCTTCCGTATACGGATACGAAAGAAGCTCGGCTCTGTTATACATACTTACCCACCAGCCGCCGAAAGTATAACCGTCTCTTGCGGGTACGGGAAGATTATATACCTTGCCTCCCACCGTTTTTACGCTTTCGGGGTTGACCGCGCCGGAATAGTTGAGGTCAAAAGAAACGTCGTACTCGGTCTGCCCTACGACCTTATCCCCCCATCTTGCGTAAATCGTTGTATCGGCAGTGATTATATCCGAGCCGAACGCAAAGGGGGCTTTGAATTCACCGTCCTTAAACCAGCCCATAAACACGCTGCCCGCACGCACGGGGTCGGCGGGGCGCACAACCGTTTTGCCGTTGATAACTTTCACGCTGTCGACCGCACTGCCGCCGTCGGTCGAGAAAGCTACGGTGTAATAAATCTTTTTCAGAAACCGCATTTCCGAGCCGTCGTAAGTAAGCGTAATAACGTCGTTGCTTAAAGTAGCCTCGACGCTAGTCGCTTCCTCGCCGTTGAACAAGAGCGAAAGCTTACCGTCGGCAAGCGTATACGTGCCCGACTTGTTTTCACCCTTAACCACAAAGGCAAATTTATCCACGCTATTAAGCGTGATAAGGTACTCTTCGCCCGAAGCGTCATAATAATAGACGCCCGTTTCGGGCCCCTCCGTCTTTTCGGGCTCGTCGGGTTTGCACGCGGTTACGGTAAAACTGATAAGCGCGCATATGAACGTGAGCACGAGCGAAAGAATCGTAAAAGAGCGTTTTTTGTCTTTCATAAATGCCTCCTTTATTCGGTTTTTGAAAAATATACAAAACGAATAAAATTTTATACATTTTATAAATAATTATTTTATTTATATTACACTACACGGCAAGGAATTGTCAACTTATTTAACCAATTAAATATTTCCAAAAAATTTATGTTTTTATGACGATAGATTGTAATATTTTAACAAAATTTTAAAATAATAATATGAAATATTTGTTAATTGTTAATGAATTTGCCGCATAATTTTACCTTATAAGGTGCATAAGCACAGCTGATAAATGCATATTTATTAAAAGATTATTCATTTTATTTGCATAAAAAAGCCCCGCACCCAAGCGCGGAGCTATATTATTATCGTTAATTTAACCGTTCCATGTTCGGTTTGCTTTGAACCATTCGGAATCCTTTAATACAGTGGTATTGTTAGAGCAGTATAACTTCAACTCGTCCTTATAGTAAAAAACTATATTCCCGTTCATCGACACAAACGTTTCGGTCGAATAATCGTCTTTGAGTATACCGAGAGTAGTCACATATATTCTGTCAGTGTATTTCGCCATTCTGTCAAGCGCTTTCTGCGTGGGAAACGTACTAAGCTTCGCCTGGCTTTCGGGAAATTCCGCGTTGGGTTTTTTTGCATATTCGTAAGTGCCGGCACATGTGCATATGGCAATATTTTCGGGCTTGATCTTTTCGAGCAGAACGTCGTTCGAGGAAGTGGACGAGCCGTGGTGTCCGCCTTTAAACAGTTTGCACTGCGGTAAGCTATTGCTTTCAACAAGCGATTCTTCACCCTTCTTTTCCAAATCACCCGTAAAAAGATAGTTATAGGCGGTGTTTTCGTCTATCTGTTGAGTAAGCAGTGTACAAACCGAATAATCGTTTTCATCCGTGCCCGAAGTGTCCGTGTCGTAGTATTTTTGATACAAAACGTTTAATGATACGGTATTATTTTCGTCAAGAAAATATTGCTTTTTTGCGCCGTCCGTTTCATACCAGCACTGCTTTGCGGTATATACCGCAGCGCCTTGGGTTTTTGCGTATTCTACCGCATCGCAATAATATCCGTAAAGCGATTTGTTACCTTTATTATTCAAAGGTTCTTTATGCGTGCCTGCAAACTGAATAAGCGTGCCTACTTTGTAGGAATATAATATTCCGTTATTTTTATTTAACTCGCCTATTAGGGCTGCAATATGGTCTTCGTGGGCGTGTGTTGCAACCACGTATTCCAAAATACCGTCGGTACAATACTTGTTTATGTACTCTTTCACAGTCTGTGTGCTATTGGTCTTTGAACCTGCGTCAATCAACACTTCTGTATTTCCGCATTTTATAAGCGTGCAATCGCCTGCATTTGCATTGCCGAGCTCCAAAAAGTGGATTGAAAGCCCTGCTTCCGCAATTTCGGCTTCGTCGCCGTCGAGCAACGTACCATGGTCGGGAGGCGCCATAACCTTAAAAGGCCCCCATTTTTTGACGTACATTACCGCAAGCAATATAATCGCGGCAACAAGCAATATTATTACCAGAGTTATAAATACTTTGGGATATTTTTTTGCAACCTTTTTCGCCGCTCTTTCAACCTTTTTTTTACGACTTGACAATTTTTTTACCTCATCAGTCCCTTACGCAAGCTACGGGGCAGCTTCCCCATAACGGGAAGCCTAATTTAATGAATTAATTTGTTTTAAAATCTTTTCGCGCATTTCTATAAACTTATTCAGTTTCGCCCTTTCGTCGTCGACAAGCTTTTTGGGCGCTTTTGAAATAAAGCCCTGATTATTGAGCTTGCCGTCGGCGCGCGCGATTTCGGAGGTAACTTTTTCAAGCTCTGCGGAAAGCCTCGCTTTTTCTTTTTCGATATCTACGAGTTCGCCCATAGGTATATAAACCGTGCCGATAGCGAGCACCTTAGTGACCGCATTCTCGCCCGCCTCCTCGGCGGAATTTACGAATTTGATTTCCTTTGCGCCCGCAAGCTTTAAAACACTGCTTTCGTTTGCGTTTATAAGCCGTTTACTGTCCGTGTGTATAAACAGCCTTACCTTTCTCGACGGAGGACAGTTTACTTCGGTTTTTACGGCGCGCACCGCAGTAATGATATCCATTATGCCCGCAAACGACTGCGCGTCCTTTTTGTAATTCAATTTAGCGTTGTATCTGGGGTACTCCGCCGTCATAATCGTGCCCGAGGTGTTGGGCAGATTCCTGTAAATTTCGTCGGTGATAAACGGAATGAACGGGTGCAAAAGCTTCAACGCATTTTCAAGCACAAACACAAGCACTGAAGCCGCGCCGTCGCGCTTAACCTCGTCCTCGCTTTTCAAAACGGGTTTTACGAGCTCTATATACCAGTCGCAGAAATCCGACCACATAAAATCGTACATTATCTGACAAGCTATACCGAGTTCGAATTTATTGAGCGCGAGCGTTACGTCGCGAATAGCCGATTGAAGCTTGGAAATTATCCATTTGTCGGCAGCAGAAAGCCTGAATTCTGAAATAGGCTTTATCTTGGCGCCCTCTGTACCCATTATGACGAAACGGCTTGCGTTCCATATCTTGTTCATAAAGTTGCGGCACGCTTCCACCTTTGCGTCGGAATAGCGCGTATCGTTGCCGGGGGCTACGCCCTGCAACAGCGAGAAACGCAAGCTGTCCGCACCGTACTTATCTATAACTTCGAGAGGGTCAACGCCGTTGCCCAAACTCTTGGACATCTTCCTGCCCTTTTCGTCGCGGACGAGTCCGTGTATTAAAACGTCGCGGAAAGGCACTTTGCGCATATGCTCTATGCCGCTGAAAATCATTCTCGCAACCCAGAAGAAAATTATGTCGTAACCTGTAACCAAAACATCGGTAGGATAGAAATACTCTAAATCGGAGGTATCGTCGGGGTAACCTAATGTCGAGAACGGCCAGAGCGCCGCAGAGAACCAGGTATCGAGAACGTCTTCATCCTGCGTTAAGTTTTTGCTTCCGCAGTGCGGACACTCCGTAATATCTGTTTTGGAAACAATTTCTTTGCCGCAGTCGCCGCAATACCAAACGGGTATTCTGTGACCCCACCAAAGCTGACGGGAAATGCACCAGTCTTTAACGTTTTCCATCCAGTTATAGTATATTTTCGCGAATCTTTCGGGTACGAAAGTTATCTTTTTATAAGTTACAGCGTCAATAGCCGGACGCGCAAGCTTTTCCATTTTGACGAACCACTGCCTTGAAACGAGCGGTTCTATCGTAGACCCGCAACGGTAACAGTGTCCCACGTTATGCGCATGCGGCTGAATATTTACAAGAAAACCGCCCGACTTTAAATCTTTTACAAGTTGCTTTCTGCACTCGTATCTGTCAAGCCCCTTATACTTGCCTGCCTGTTCGTTCATAGTGCCGTCGTCGTTCATAACGCGGACTACGGGCAGGTTATGGCGAAGCCCTACTTCAAAGTCGTTAGGGTCGTGCGCAGGCGTAATTTTAACAACGCCCGTACCGAACTCCATATCCGCGTGCTTATCGCCTACTATCGGAATAGATTTGTTAACGACGGGAAGTATAACTTTTTTGCCTATTAAATGCTTATATCTCTTGTCGTCCGGGTTGACCGCGACGGCAGTGTCGCCGAACATAGTTTCGGGACGGGTTGTGGCAACTTCAAGGAAAGTTTCATTATCCCCTTCGACAAAATATTTTATATGCCAAAAGCTACCGGCTTCTTCCGCATAGTTTACTTCTTCATCTGAAAGAGTGGTCTTACAGTTTGGACACCAGTTGATAATTCTGCTGCCCCTGTAAATAAGACCCTTATTATATAGGTTTACAAAAACTTCCCTTACCGCTCTGGAACATTTTTCTTCCATGGTAAAGGTCAGGCGCGACCAGTCGCAGGACGAGCCAAGCTTTTTCAACTGTTCGACTATTCTAGTATTATACTTATCTTTCCACGCCCAAACGCGTTTTAAAAACCCTTCCCTGCCGAGAGATTCTTTTGATAATCCCTCCTTCGTTATCTGCTCCACCACCTTAACTTCGGTTGCAATGGAAGCGTGGTCGGTACCGGGCAACCAGAGCGCGCAATAGCCCTGCATACGCTTGAAGCGGATAACCGCGTCCTGCATGGTTTCGTCCATGGCGTGCCCCATATGAAGCTGACCCGTTATGTTGGGGGGCGGCATCATTACCGTAAAAGGAATTTTATTGTCGTCGCGCACCGCTTTGAAGCACCCGCTCTCTTCCCATTCCTTATATAGTCTGTCTTCGAAATCTCTGGGGTTGTAAGTCTTTTCCATAATTCACCTGAATTCACAAACTTTCGTTAATATGTTTTTTAATTATACTTCAAAACCCGCCGCGTTGTCAAATTTATTTATAACAGTTTACGCCCGCACGAGCATAAAATGTATTATTAAATTTTTACTTATCAAAAGGAGATTTGTTTTGAAAAAAAGACTTACCATGATACTTATGGCGGCGGCTTTCGCGCTGGTTATCCCGTTCGCGGCGGTCGGCTGTAAAAAAGATAATACGGTTGTAAAGATCAACGAGGTTACGCACTCGGTTTTCTACGCACCCTTATACCTTGCGGACGCTCTGGGATATTTTGAGGACGAAGGCTTCGAAGTCGAGCTTACCAACGGCGGCGGCGCGGACGCGACTATGGCGGCGGTTTTATCCGGCGGGGCGGATATAGGCTTCTGCGGGCCCGAAGCGGTAATTTACGTCGAGGCGGGCGGCAGCGACGACCAACCCAAAGTGTTCGGTCAGCTTACAAAGCGCGACGGAAGCTTCCTCGTCGGCAGAACGGCGGAGCCCGATTTCAAATGGAGCAATTTAAACGGCAAAGAAATACTTGCAGGCAGAAAGGGCGGCGTACCCGCTATGACCTTCGAATACGTCGTAAAGACGAACGAGGTCGATTGCAAGCTGAACTACGACGTTGCGTTCAATATGATGACCGCGGCGTTTGAAAGCGGAGTTGCCGACTACTGCACTATGTTCGAGCCTGTGGCTTCGCAGTATCAGGCGGCGGGTAAGGGATATATCGTTGCTTCCGTCGGCGAAGAATCGGGCGAAATCCCCTACACCTGTTTTATGGCTAAAAACAGTTATATCAAAAACAACGGAGATAAAGTGGAAGGACTTTTGAGGGCGGTTACCAAAGCCGTGAAATACGTAAACGAAACCGACAGCGCTACGGTTGCAAAGCAGCTTGCGCCTTACTTTGACGGCACCGACGAAGCCTCGCTGAAAGCTTCGGTCGACAGCTACAAAAAGATCGACGCCTGGGTCACGAATATGGCTATGAAAGAAAGTGCGTTTACGAGATTGCAGGACGTTATAGAGCTCGCGGGAGAACTGCCCAAACGCGCTAAGTTCGGGGATATCGTTATAACCGACGCGGCGCAGAAAGTTTACGACGAAATTTACAAATAATGCTTACCTTCAAAGATATTTCTTACACCTACCATACCTCAAACGGCGAAACGACGGCCGTCAAAGACCTTTCGTTTACGGTTCAGGACGGACAGTTCGTTTCGGTAATAGGCCCGTCGGGCTGCGGCAAAACGACTATCCTTTCGCTTGCTGCGGGAATACTGACACCGTCTTCCGGCGAAATCGAGTACGGCGGCGGGGAATTCGGATATATGCTTCAACGCGACGCGCTGTTTTCGTGGCGGACGGTCGAGCAGAATATTTTTCTGCCGCTCGAGGTCAAAAAACGCAATACTCCCGAAATGCGCGAAAGAGCGATTGCGCTCGCGGAAAAATACGGGCTTAAAGATTTTTTGAAAAAGTCGCCTAACCAGCTTTCGGGCGGTATGCGGCAGAGGGTCGCGCTTATACGTACGCTCGCCGCCGAACCCGACGTACTGCTCCTCGACGAGCCTTTTTCGGCGCTCGACTACCAGACGCGCCTCGAAGTATGCGACGACGTTCAGGGGATTATTAAGAGCGAAAAAAAGACTGCGCTTCTGATTACCCACGATATTTCGGAAGCTATCGCACTTGCCGACAAGGTTGTGGTTCTGTCCGCGCGCCCCGCGCACGTCGTTGCCGAACACGAAATCGATTTCGGCGACGGCAGCCCCAAAAAACGCAGGGAATGCGGAAATTTTGCGGCGACCTTCGAGGTACTGCGCAAAGAACTGGGAATTTAAAGGCTGCAATAATAAGGATACAAACTTATGAAAAACAAACCTAACTACTCTCGCGAGCATATCGCGTATCTGAAAAAGCAAAGAAATAAAAAAATTATAGTTATAGTTTCACGCGTGCTGCTACTCGTATTCATTCTGGGCATATGGGAGCTTTGCGCACAGCTTAAAGTTATCGACCCGTTTATAACGAGTTCGCCCTCGCGAGTAATCAAAACGATAGGCGAGCTGTACACGAACGGAACACTGTTTTTCCATATAGGAATTACCCTTGCGGAAACAATAGCGGGGTTTATCATAGCCGTTGCCCTGGGCTACGCCGTCGCGGTGGTGCTTTGGGCGAGCGACACGGTACATAAGGTGCTCGAACCTTATATCGTGGTTTTGAACTCCCTGCCGAAAATTGCCCTCGGCCCGCTTATCATAATATGGATAGGCACGGGCTACGACGCGATTATATTCATGACGGTGCTCGTATCGATTATCGTTTGCATAATGAATATGCTTACGGGCTTCCTTGCCGTGGATAAAACTAAACTGCTTTTAATGAAGGCTATGGGCGCGAACAAAGCGACAACTTTGCGCAAGCTCGTTATCCCCGCCTCCCTGCCCGTGCTTATTAACACGCTTAAAGTCGCGGTAGGGCTTGCGTGGATAGGCTCGATAATGGGTGAATACATCGTTTCGAAAGCCGGACTGGGCTATCTGATTGTGTACGGCGGGCAGGTGTTCAAGCTCGATTTGGTCATGACGGCTACGTTTATACTGTGTATACTCGCCGGCGGAATGTACGGGATTGTTTCGCTTATCGAAAAGAAAGTCAACAAAACCCGTTAAATATAAAATTTAACCGTCCGCGCTTTACAAGCGCGGACGGTTATACTGTTTATTCGGGCATTAAAACATCAGCGTATCGCGGAGGTCGCCGAGATACCAGGCGGGGCCGTCCAGAGCGATTGCATCGAATTTCGGCTTTAACTTTTCGGTTATATTTAAAATGTAGCAATAAGGCAAAATATTATAATAATATTGCGGGTCCTGCTCGACCAACGCTTCAAGCTGTCTGGCTTCCGCAAGAATTAAAAAATTTTTGAACCCGCAAATACGCGCGTAAAATTTGAGCTGCCCGTCGTCCCTTATATCTATTTTTACCGAAACGATAAACAAGATTAAAAAGCATACCGCCATCTCTATTCCCGAAACGGCCGCCGCAACCGGATGCATAAACAACATAACAGCCGTCGCCGGAATTAGCCCCACAGCTAAAAAAAACGGAACCAAAAAAAATCTTATCGACGACCCTTTCGGCACGCCGTCGTCTTCGGGGAGTACTATTACAAGTTTGTACATTCCCATAGCCGCAAGCGGAAATATAAATCCGAGAACAATCGCGGAATTTTCTATGGAACAGGCAACGGCTATCATCACGCCTAAATAAGAGGCGACCGCCGTTAACGAACTGATTAAAGTATATTTGCCCGAATTGCGCGAAGTTACCTTTTTTGCTTGCACATCGCACCTGTCGGTTATTTTTTTAAAACAATCTTTAAAATGACAACTTGTAGCCAAAGTATAAAAAGTATCTTTTGCGCTGAACAGATACTCGAACAACTGCTCCTGAATGTCGTATGTACGCGAATCGAATCCGTCATTACTTTCCGGTCTGGTAAGATTTTTTAATTTAATCAACTTTAACCCGCGCTTGCAATCTTCTTCGATTGTAATAAACCCACGCGACGCCCAATAAAGCATAACGGCATTGAATAAGTCGCGCGATTTTGCGGACGAACCGTAAAACTGCGTAAGAAAATCTATCGGGGACGAACCCGCCGGAGGGAAATACTCCACAGGTTTTATAACTTTGCGTTTTTTTACCTCGCCGACTACAAAAGGCACAACCGCAACAATCAAAGACAACGCCGACATTGAAATACATATAAGTATACTTACCATACTCATAATAACTTCCCTCTCTTTCCGTTGTCGCTTACGTACCAGTCAGGCAAGGTATCGGTATTGAATTTACGTTTAACCAAAACCTTGATATTAAACGTGTAAAGATAAGGCAACACCTCGTAGTAATCGACGTCTTTTAAAATTTTTTTATTTGTATATAAAAGGTATTTTTTATAATTAATCAAATCGGAATAATCGGAAAGATTGTTCTTCTCGCGATAGTCGACAAATCGAATAAGCACGAACCCGCCGAACAACAGCATTACTACGGACGCCCAACCCAAAAACAGCGGGTCGAAAGTATCGTTGAAAAACACTATCATCAGCGCCAGCATGGGTATCACCCAAAACGCGCTCCACACCGTTCTGAAAACGATAGGTAATTCTCGCAAAAATCTGAAAACAAACATGCCTACGAACATAACAAACGGCATTATAACTCCCACGAACGAACCCGTCGCACAAAGATACGCCCCGTTAATGAAAAACGGCATTACAGAAAGTATAAACGAAAAAACTTTCAGTTTATAGTGTTTTGAAGAATACACGCCCTCGTCCTCACGAACGGCGTAACTTGCATTTATGCTTCTTACGTCGTCGCGCTTAAACAACGCCTTTAAAATATTAACCGTTTTCGCCTCGCCCTGTCTTGAAAAAATTTCATTAAACAAATCGCGTTCGCGGACGTAAGTTCCTCTGTCGAAAAACACCGCTTTTTCCTCGTTATGCTCGGGCGGTTTTCTCAGACATACAAGTTTTACGCGGTATTTACTGACGTATTCCACCCGCAAATAACCGAGCTGCGCCCAGTGAACTATAAGCGCACGCGTAAGTTTGCGGGGATAGGTTTTACCGATAAATATGCGTTGAATGTCCAAAGGCGAAAAACCGCGCGCAAGCGCGGTCACTTTCTCTTTTTTTACATTTCTTTTTGCACGCAATCCGTAATAAAGGGCAAGCGCGCAAAGTATTACAATGCAACCGTATACCCCTGCTGCGGCGATATGATACGGGATGGGTTTATACATAACGCACCTGTACCGGAATTAATAAGCCCTTGCAAAAATTACCGTATGCTCCGCCTTTTTACCGCAAACGGCGCATTTTTCGCTCGTTTCGCCCTCGGCGTACACCCTCGCCGTGGCGGCTGTTTCAGCCTTGATTTTATCCTCGCATTCGCGGCAGCCGCACCAGCCCGCCTTAACGAAATTGCCCTTTTCCACTCCGTCGAGTATGCCCGCCATATCGTCGGCGTAAATTATACGGTCATCTCTTCTTACTCGCGCAGCTTCGAGCATATCTTTCTGAATAATATTCAAAAGCTCCTGCACGGTCATAACTACTCCGTCGAGCTTATACTCACTCTTTTCAAGCGTATCGCGGCGGAAAATCATTACGTTGCCCGCCTCTATGTCGCGGGGACCTAATTCTATCCTCAAAGGTACGCCCTTCATTTCCCATTCGTTGAACTTCCAGCCGGGGCTGTTATCCGCTTCGTCTAAAATTACGCGTACGCCCGCTTTTTCGAGCTGCTCCTTTACCTCGCGACATTTTTCCAAAACGCCCGCCTTTTTTGCTGCTATGGGCACTATTACCGCCTGATACGGCGCGACGACCGGCGGAAGCATAAGTCCGCGTTCGTCGCCGTGCGCCATTATGAGCGCGCCGATAAGCCTTGTGGACACGCCCCAGCTCGACGTATAAACGAGCTTTTGCACCCCGTCTTTATCAAGATATTTTATATCGAACGCTTTTGCGAAATTCTGACCGAGATAGTGCGAAGTTCCTGCCTGCAAGCTTTTGCCGTCCTTCATCATAGCTTCCATACCGTAGGTTGCGACCGCGCCTGCAAACTTTTCTTTTTCGGTTTTCTTGCCCGTGATTACGGGGATTGCAAGGCAATTTTCCGCAAACTCCTTATACACGCCGAGCATTTTCATAGTTTCTTCCACGGCTTCCTCTTCGGTGGCGTGGGCGGTATGCCCCTCCTGCCACAAAAATTCGGACGTGCGCAAAAAAGGACGGGTCGTCTTTTCCCAGCGCATTACGTTTGCCCACTGATTGATTAACACGGGCAAATCGCGGTAAGACTGAATCCATTTCGAATACATACTGCCGAAAATAGTTTCCGACGTGGGGCGGATTGCCAAAGGCTCGGCAAGCTCCTCCCCGCCCGCATGCGTAACAACCGCCACTTCGGGAGCAAACCCCTCGACGTGTTCGGCTTCCTTGGTGAAAAAGCTCATCGGTATCAAAAGGGGAAAATACGCGTTTTTGTGACCTGTCGCCTTAAAGCGCGCGTCAAGCTCCTTTTGAATATTTTCCCAAATGGCGTAGCCGTAAGGGCGTATAACCATAGTTCCCTTTACCGGGCCGTAATCTACAAGCCCCGTCTTGATAACGACGTCGGTATACCACTGCGGAAAATCCTTTTCGATATCCGCAATCTGCTCAACAAAACTTTCTTTTGCCATAATAATCCTCTGAACTTTCTTTTATTCGTCAATATCATAACATAATTTAATTCAAAAAAAAAGTAAAATTATGTAGTTTTAAAAATTTTAAACTAATTCAATTACAAACACTTGTAATAAAAAGTAAAATAATATATAATGTTTTCGTATGGAACGATTGAGTTATAAACATTTGAAAAGCGGAACGGACGTGCGCGGGGTCGCCGTTGGCGACGGGATAACCCTTACCGACGAAGCCGTTACCGCGATAAGCCGCGCTTTTATTAAATGGCTTAACATAAGGCTTAACAAAACGCATTTTAAAATAGCCGTCGGGCACGACAGCAGAATTTCCGGCCCGCGGGTTTTGAAGTGCGTCAAAGAGGGGATTTTATCGAGCGGAAGCGACCTTGTTTATACGGGGCTTTCCTCTACCCCTTCGATGTTTATTCTTTTAAAAAAGTCGGATTTCGGCTGCGACGCTTCGATAATGATAACCGCCTCGCATCTGCCTTACAACCGCAACGGACTGAAATTTTTCACGCCCGACGGCGGGCTTGACTCGAAGGATATCGAAGAAATACTCGAAATCGCGGGAAATGGCGATTTTTTGGAAGGCAACGGGGAATTTACGGAAAGGTCGTTTATGGACGAATACTCCGCCACCCTCGTCGGTTGCGTGCGCAACGCATGCGGCAACGACAAGCCTTTGTCGGGCAAAAAAATTATCGTCGATGCCGGCAACGGCGCAGGCGGATTCTTTGCGGAAAAGGTTTTGAAGCCCTTGGGCGCGGTCACTAAGGGGAGTCAATTTCTGGAGCCTGACGGATACTTCCCAAACCATATCCCCAACCCCGAGGACAAAGCCGCAATCGAAAGTCTGCGGCAGGCCGTGCTTGATAATAAAGCCGACTTCGGCATTATTTTCGATACCGACGTCGAGCGCGCCGGCGCGGTAGACGTGAACGGCGACGAAATAAACCGCAGAAGGTTGTGTGGTATTATGTCGGCAATACTATTAAAAGACAAAAAGGGAATAATCGTAACCGACTCGGTTACAAGCGACGGGCTTGCCGCGTTTATTAAAAAACTCGGCGGGGAGCACGTCAGATACAAGCGCGGCTACAGAAACGTTATCGATAAGAGCGTCGAGCTGAACAAGCAAGGCAGATACTCCCCCCTCGCAATAGAAACTTCCGGTCACGCCGCATTTATCGACAATTATTTCCTCGACGACGGCGCCTACGTGGTAACCAAACTTCTGATTCTGCTCGCCTCGCTGAAAGAGGGCGAAAAAATTGCAGACCTTATAAAAGATTTGCCCGAGCCTGCCGAAAGCGACGAGGTGAGGATTTCTTTCTCGGACGCGACAGACTTTAAAATCAAAGGCAAAAACGTAATCGAGGAACTTAAAAAAATCGCGTCAAACAGCGCGGATATGAAGCTCGCCGAAACCAACTTCGAGGGCGTAAGAATTAATTTTGAAAAAGACGGCGGCGACGGCTGGCTGCTGCTCAGAATGAGCGTGCACGACCCGGTTATGCCTATAAACTTCGAAAGCAACACAAAGGGCGGAAACAAAATTATGGCGGAAAAGCTTTTAAAGCTGTTATCCCCCTACGCCTTTTTAAACTTAAAAAATCTTTCCGATTATATCGGTAAATAAATACAGACGTACAAGGAGATTGAATTATGTCCGTTGCGACGAAAACGGTTGATACTTTAAGAATTATTTCCGCAGAAGCCATTCAGAGGGCAAATTCCGGACACCCCGGAATCTGTATGGGCGCGGCGCCTATAGGCTACGAAGTGTTTGCCGATTTTATGAATTTCAGTTACAAAAACCCCAAATGGGATAACCGCGACAGGTTCGTGCTTTCCGCGGGTCACGGCTCTATGCTTTTATATTCGCTTTTGCACCTTTTCGGCTTCGACGTAACTAAAGAAGATCTGATGAATTTCAGACAACTCGGCTCGAAAACCCCCGGCCACCCCGAATACGGCGTGACCGACGGCGTGGAAGTTTCCACAGGGCCTTTGGGGCAGGGTATCGCCAACGCGGTCGGATTTGCCGTCGCCGAAGCGCACCTTGCCGCAATTTTCAACAGACCCGACTATCCCGTTGTAGACCACTTCACCTATGTCCTCTGCGGCGACGGCTGCCTCGAAGAGGGCATGGGCTACGAAGCGTGTTCGTTTGCGGGTACGCAGAAGCTGGGCAAACTTATACTCCTTTACGATAAAAACGATATCACAATCGAGGGAAAAATTTCTTCCTCGTTCACGGAAGACCCCGCAACCCGTTTTGCGGCGCAGGGCTGGCAGGTAATACGCGTAAACGACGCAAACAATCTTTCTATGCTCAAAGCGGCTTTAAACCGCGCTAAAAGCGATTTGAC
Source organism: uncultured Clostridia bacterium (assembly GCA_947572415.1). Classification (GTDB taxonomy): domain Bacteria; phylum Bacillota; class Clostridia; order Christensenellales; family Borkfalkiaceae; genus Coproplasma. The sequence goes on from CANPBT010000007.1 coordinate 60,622, forward strand.
AAGGCCGTCGGTAATTATTTGCCGTTCGGTTATCGGCTACGGCTGCCCGCTTGCGGATTCCGCCGACATACACGGCGCGCCTATGGGCAACGATAACCTTGAAAAAACCAAAAATTTCTTCAACTGGACGGAGCAGCCTTTCTGCGTGCCGATGGACGTTAAAGAGCATTGTATGCGGATTGCGCAAGACAAGCTCGAAGCGGAAAAAAGCTGGAACGAGCTTTTCGCGAAATATACGGCGGAATATCCCGACCTGGCCGAAAAATACAGGAAGTTTATGGAGGGCTGCGACCCCGATTTCGGTTCGATGCCCGAGCTTTTCAAATTCGACAAGCCCGAAGCGACGAGGGCTTCCGGCGGAAAAATACTCAATAAGATTTCAAGCGTTATGCCGAACCTTATGTCGGGCTCCGCAGACCTTTCCCCCTCTACCAAAACCGAGCTCAAAGGCAAGGGATATTTCTCGCCCGACAACCGCGAGGGAAGCAATATTCACTTCGGCATACGAGAGCACGCAATGGCGGCGATATGCAACGGCATTCAGTTGCACGGCGGACTGAGGATAGCCTGCTCTACGTTCTTCTCGTTCTCCGATTATATGAAAGGCGGGATAAGAATGAGCGCGCTTATGAATATACCCGTAATTTACGTAATGACGCACGACTCGATAGGTGTCGGCGAAGACGGCCCTACCCACCAGCCCGTTGAACAGCTTATCACGTTGCGCTCGATACCGAATATAAAGGTTTTCCGCCCATGCGACGGAAAGGAAACGGCGGCGGCGTATATGTCTGCGTTTACCGGCACTTCCCCCACCGTTTTAGTACTTTCGAGGCAGAACCTGCCGCAATACGACGGCACAGGCTTGCGGGCTATGACGGGCGGTTATATCCTCGCGGACTGCGAAGGCACGCCGGACGTTCTGCTTATAGCAACCGGCTCGGAAGTGGAGCTTTGCATGCAGGCTAAGCAGACGCTCGAAAGCGAAAATATAAAATCACGAGTCGTTTCCATGCCTTGTATCGAGGAATTTGAAAAACAGACCGAGGAATATAAAGAGCACGTGCTGCCCTCCTCGATAAAAGCGCGGGTATGCGTTGAAGCCGCTTCACATTATTCTTGGTATAAATACTGCGGCGACTGCGGCGAAGTTATCGCAATGAAAACTTTCGGCGTTTCCGGCCCTGCGGAAAAGCTTTTCCCGCACTTCGGTTTCACGAAAGAAAACGTAGTCGAAAAAGCAAAACTTTCCTTAGCCAAAGCAAATAAATAGAAAATATACCGAGGAGCGCGTTTTAAAAGCGCTCCTCGGCTTTTTTATTTATTTAAGGTTTTCCCTTGCGGTGGCGGAAGATTAAAATGGACTGACTACCTTCCGCCTTTACC
>CANPBT010000008.1 GCA_947572415.1 uncultured Clostridia bacterium
ACCTTACTAAAACATTGAAGTCGGTTTCGCAGTACAAAGGCTATTCCTATGATTTTAGGTGAAATCAAAAGGTATTTAAGGGACGGCAACAGCTTGCGCGTTTCGAGAAGCATACGCGACACCGCGTATCAGGTTTTAAAAGTGCGCGAAAAATTAGAGGTGGACGACGAGGACGTAACTTACGACAAAATCGCAAAGGAAATGAACATCGCCGTATCCGAGGTCGCATATGCGTTGGACGCAATCTCCGACCCGGTGTCATTGTACGAGCCTGTATACAACAAATCGGGCGACACGCTTTTATTAATGGACCAGATATTCGACGTGAAGAACAACGACGAAGTGTGGACGGAAAAGGCGGCCTTGTACGACGCAATATCCCGCCTCGAAGGGCGCGAAAAGAAGATACTGTTTTTAAGGTATTTCGAGGGCAAGACGCAGACTGAAATTTCTCAGGAGGTCGGCATATCCCAGGCGCAGGTTTCGCGCCTTGAAAAAACGGCGCTCAAACAAATAAAAAGTTGCATATCGTAAATAGAAAACGTCCGCGGAGCGGGCGTTTTTTGTTGCGAAAAAGGTGTAAAATATAAATTTCGAAATTTGTGTTGACAAATTCGCGTTTTTATATTATCATATATACGATATATTCTGTTGCGGGCGTTTACGCCGTATAAGCGGCAGGAGGTTTAAATGACGGTTAAAGAATGTTACGAAGTTATGAAAGGCGACTATGACGATGTGTTGAGTCGCTTGCGCACGGACGAAAGAATTAAAAAGTTTTTACTCAAAGTTTTGTCGGACACGAGTTTTGCGACGCTATGCAACGCAATCGAGGCGAAAGACGCAGAGGAAGCTTTCCGTGCGGCGCACACCTTAAAGGGCGTATGCAAAAACATGTCGATAACAGGGCTCGCTTACTCCGCAAGCAACCTTACGGAGGCTTTGCGCGGCAAGCAGGCTTTCGGCGACGACGTGGACGCATTGTTTAAAAAGGTAAAAAAAGACTACGCGCTGACAATGGCGTGCATACAGATGCTTTAAGTTTTATTTAATCGGAAATTCAATTAAAAATCGATATACGTATAGCGATATGCGTATGTTACACAAATAAGGAGATATACGTATGTTACAGAAGTCTAAGTTAAAGAAAGCGATAAACGCCAGCCGCAAAAAGATAGCGGTTCTTGAACAGAAGCGTACGCGTTCTCAGGCAGCTTTGGTTTACGCGCTTTTAAATCATACGACGCCCGCCGACGCCGATATCGAATATTTCAATCAGTTTACCGTGCAGATTGAAAACGAGCGTTCGCACATGCACGAACTGATGGCGGAGCTTGACAAGCTTATTTAATATGCGCTTTATAACTTAAAAGCGGCGGAGGGCAAAAAAATTGAAAGCTCGCCGCTTTTTCCGCGTTGACGGTGTATAATTTTTAAAAAACCCGTCAACAATTTCAAGGTAAATAAAAATTAAGGAGGTCGATATATATGCTTCTTGCCGACTGGATTGTCGTTGGCATACTCGCGTTTTTCTGCTTAATCGGTATATGGGTCGGTTTTGCGCGCGGTTTGCGCTTTTTCACAAGCGGATTTTTCGGCATAATTATCGCGATTATCGTCTGCTATGCGCTCGGCGGGCCGATATATAAGATAGGTTTCGTTCAGGATCTTCTCGGGAAGCTTACCGCCGCGCTGACGGGTAAAAATACTTTCTGCGATATCCTCGTTTCTATCAGGATTGATTTGATTGTCTACTATGTCGCGCTGTTTATTATTGTACTTATTCTGCGCCTTATTATCGTAAAGATTGTTCTGGCAATTGCGGAAATAGATAACGTCGTTATAACCTTTATCGACAGAATTTTCGGCGTCGTTTTCTTTGCGGCGGTCACGTTGCTGTTTATGCTCGTCGCATTCTGGATAATCAATCTTATAGGCGGAACGACCGCAGGCACAGTAACCGAAGCTATCGCGGGCAGTAAATTAAAGCTTGACTGGTTCTACGAAAACAACCCGCTTATGATAATTATCAAGGTAATAAAGTATCAGGTTGTGGTTTAAAACGAAGTAAATTTTATGCGGCAGGCAATTATTTATTGCCTGCCGCATATATTTTTATATGGAGTTTACCTTTACGCAATTAAAACAAAAGGAAGTTATAAATTTAAACGACGGCAAAAATCTCGGAAAAGTGTGCGACGCCTCGTTTACCTGGCCGGAAAATAAATTTACGGGTATAACGGTAACGGGTTGCCGTGGCTTTAAATTCGGCAGGCAGGACGTCTTTATACCCGTTTGCGATATAACCAAAATAGGCGAAGATACGGTGCTCGTCAAGCTTGGCGGCGACAAGCCGGGCGACAAGCCGCCGAAGCCGCCGCACGGAGGCAGACCGAACTGCCCGCCTCCGTGCCCGCCGCCTTGTCCTCCGTGTCCGCCCGACAGAAGAAGCTACGACGAATACGAATAAATTCAAGCGTTGTAAAAAAACAGCGGCAATGCCTGCGCATTGCCGCTGTTTATTTAGCCCCGTCACTGCATTACCGCCGTTTCGCGTAAAACGGAATGCGAACCGTTGCGCGGTGCATTAAATATTTACGGGCAAACTTATACGAAGCGTCAATTTGTTTTTCGCATATTCCGCACCGATTGTGCCGCCCGATTGCTCTAATAATATTTTCGCTATCGACAGCCCGAGCCCAGTGGATTTCCTCGCGTTTTCCACCGTGTAGAAACGGTCGAATAATTTATTTACTTCTATCGTCGTCAGCTTAGCCGCCGTATTCGACAGAGTGATTTCGCCTTGTTCCGTCAGCCTGACGCTGAAATCCCCGTCGCTGTATTTTATTGCGTTTTCGATAAGGTTGGAAATAATGCGGTTGAGCGCCACGCGGTTGATATCGCAATAAACAGTGCTTTCCGGTATATGAATTTCGGGCGTAATGCCCGCTTGCCGTAAAGCGTTGTATTGCGACGCGATGCATTCTTCCAGAACGGAGTTTACCGAAAGCCGCTCTTTCGGCGAATCGTAGTCGGGGGAAGTAATCACGGAATATCGGAATAAGTCTGCGGCGAGCTGTTTAAGCGTAGCCGTGCGGTTTTTGATAATGGCGACGTATCGCTCTGCGTCGCGGCTTTTTTGCTCTTTTTCGAGTAAATCCAGATATCCCGCAATGGCGGTAAGGGGAGTGCGCAGGTCGTGCGAGATATTCGCTATTGCGTTTTTCAACTCCGAATCGCCTTGTTCGTATTTCAGCCGCTGTTTCCGCAATACCTTCAACTGCTCGTTTATATCAGCCGCCAAACGACAAACTGTTTTGTCTTTACCGTTAACCGTAATCAAAGTGTTTGTGTCGGCTTTCAGTTTTTCGTTTAATTTGTCGCCTATACCTGCGATATCTTTTTTCATCAGAATTATTTTAATAATGAGAAATACCGTTAAAAGAAAGAATATCACACAAATAACCGAAAGCCAAATCACAATTTTCACCCGTTTTATTTTATATCTTTTTTGAAGAATACAACCAAGCCGACCGCGGAGCACGCAACGCATACGCCCGCGGAATACAACGGCAAAGCCCACAACGGGCTCGAAACGCCCATCATAAATTGCATGGCTTGCCCTGCCGGCAACAAATCGCATAGTGTCTGCAAAATAGTTCTTGCAGCGCCGCTTACATAACTCGGATTGCGCACGTATTCAATCCCGTCGTCCGTGCCGTACGCAGGGTAGAATTCGGGCGCAGACAAATTCGCGAGCAGCCAGGAAGCCACAACCAGAAGCAAAAACGTAAGCATGAGATTTATCACGCTTGCACCCGCTTTATTTGAATATATCATGCTCACCATAGTGAACAGCGAACAAAAAGCAAAAATCGTTAAAACCCCAACAGCGACAATTTTAATGGCTTCGACCGTAGGTAATGCAACTGCCGGAAAGCCCAAAATAACTATTGGCAACATATACGCCGCCGACAATACCAAGCTGAACGCCGCTACCGTAATCAAATTCGCAAAATAAATCTGCCGCCTGTCGTGTCCTACGACAAGCTTATTTCTTATCGTTCCGTCGCCGTATTCCGTGCCGAAGAAGATACTTATAAAGATTGCCGCGGCGATTTCGACGGGTATAACGAACATACACATCGCGCTGTCTATTTGCGTATCGTGTTCTGAAATCGCACTGACGACCGTCATCAAAGCTACAAACGCCACAACTCCGCATAAAGTCCAAAAAAGTTTATTCCTTTTTATCCGCATGAAATTCGCAATCAAAAGTCTATTCATTGTTTTTACCTCCTACGAGGTCGATATAAAAAGCTTCCAAACTTTCGTTGCGCTCGCACATTGTCGTAACGTCGCAATGCTCGCGGTGTAATTTCAGCGTCAGCTCGGTCACGTTAACTTCGCCGAATATTTCCGCGTCGGTGTCCGACTTTATTGAATATTCGATATTCAGTCCGTCGAGCACGCGGCTTAAAACCTTTGTGTCGCTTACGGTTATTTCTATACGTTTGCGGCACGCGTTATCAAGCTCCTCCGCGCTCATCTCTTTTACGATTTTGCCGCCGTCGATAAATCCGAAATGCGTCGCTATTTTCGACAGTTCGTCCAGTATATGGCTCGATACCAGAACGGTAATGCTGCGTTCTCTGTTCAGTTTAAGTATGAGTTCCCTGATGTCGATAATTCCCTGCGGGTCTAAACCGTTAATCGGCTCGTCCAGAACGAGAAAGTCGGGGTTTCCTGCGAGCGCGACGGCAATGCCGAGGCGTTGCCGCATACCCAGCGAAAAATGTTTTGCTTTCTTTTTGCCCGTATTCTCCAACCCTACGAGCTGCAATATTTCGCTTATTCCTTCAAACGACGGCGCGCCCAAAATCAGGCATTGCTCTTTTAAGTTTTCCTCCGCGGTCATATCGAGATAGATGGACGGCGTTTCCACAACCGCGCCCATTCTGCGCCGCGCTATTTCGATAGCGGGGGTGCCGTATTTCGCCCCGTATATCTCGATTTCACCCGATGTAGGGCGTTGCAATCCGCAAATTATACGGATAAGCGTCGTTTTGCCCGCGCCGTTTTTGCCGACGAAGCCGTAAATGCTTCCTTTGGGCACGTGCATTGTAAGCCCGTTTAAGGCTTTGTATTTACCGTAATCTTTTTTTACGGCGTTTGTCTGCAATACATATTCCATAAAAATTGCCTCCTTATGCTACAGTCTATCAAACAACGGTAAAGATAACGGTAAAGACGGCGGTAAAGAAAGGGTAAAGATTTATTCGTTTTTGAGCTTGAAGCCGATTCCCCATACCGAGTCGATGTATTCCTTATCGGTAACGGCCTTTAACTTTTTCCGCAAATTTGCGACGTGGATTTTAAGCGAGCTTTCCGTGCAGTCGGGCGTTTCGTACGAAACGCCGTCTAAAAGTTCGGATTTGGTAACGACTTTCGCGCTCTTTTGCATTAACATTTTCAAAATTGCGTATTCCGTTCTCGTCAGATGTATCTCTATGTCGTCTACCGTAACCCGCCGCGACAGGGTATCAATTGCGATATCGTCGAACGTAAGCGCGGCGCTGTCGGCACAATCTTTTTTTCTGTCTCGCAATTGCACCGTTATCCGTGCGAGCAGCTCTTGCATATCGAACGGCTTCGTCACGTAGTCCGCCGCGCCGCCAAGCAATAAATTTACTTTGTCGTTCACGTCGATTTTCGCGCTCACCACGATAACGGGGATATCTTTTATTTTTTCCATTACTTTTTCTCCGCTCAATCCCGGCAACATTAAATCGAGCAGAACGAGGTCGGGCTTATCGCCCGAAAGCAGTAACAGAGCCTCCGTGCCCGAATACGCGCGGGATACGGCATAGCCTTCCTTTGTCAGCACTTCCTCCAACATATCGCCTATGTAAACGTCGTCGTCTATAATAAAAATTTTTTTCAAAGTTATTATTGCCTCCTTGCGTAATTAAAATTATAACACGTATCAGACGCTTTTTCAAGCAAAAATATAAAAGCCGGGTTTCCGCGACGGAAAAAGCTAAGACGAATACAAGTAAATTCAGGCGTTACAAAGAACAGCGGCAATGCGCAGGCATTGCCGCTGTTTTTTGTAGTTTTATTTACAATATGTTTTCGAGTTTGAACGAGTACGCTCCGGGCAGGTTTTTCACAATTTCCCGAAGTACCTCGATTTTGCCGAGCGCAAGCTCGTAGTCGCCGCAGTAAATAAGCCCGCAAGCCTCGCTCAGCCAGTAATCCACGTACGAAATGTCGTTGTGCGGTATAAACATATGCAGCTTGCTCTTTTTATCCAGCCACATTTCGCGCACGGCGTACCCGTCCTCGCGGTTAGCCGTTTCCGCCTCAACCTTTTTGTAAAGCGTTTCGACTGCGTCGTGAAATTCGTCAAACTGACTGTTCATATAAATATCCACGCCGATAAACAGCGCTATGCACGCCATAAGCGCGACAAGAGTGTAAATAATAGATTTTACCATTTTCCGCGCACATCCATTTCTAGTATTTTATATTTTTCGCCGCGCTTTTGGAAGTATACCCTGCCGTCGCCGTTCACCGTCATAACCACGACCTGCTTCAGTTTTGCTTTCTGCCCGTCAAGGAACTCTTTCAGCTTCCCGTCGTCAATGCCGCACGCGGTGAGGTTTTTCTTGTCTGCTTTTCCCCCGTCGACAAGCAGAAGCGAAAGGGAGGACGAGCTTTTGTCGGGGTTTTCCAGCGCGGAAAAGCTTCCGTTCGCCTCGTACAGCCCGTAATAAACGTCGTCAAGGCTGAAATACCCCGCAACGCGCATACTCTCTATAAGGTCGCTCACGTCGAGGTTGTTCTTTTTAAGCTGATATTCGTCGATTCCGTTTTTATTGATTACGACCGACGGCTTCCCGCATATTACCGACTTCATAGGCTTGAACCATAAATCCAGAAGCCATACAATCTGGTGCAGTATGAATATCGAAATTATCGCGATTATGCCGTAAAGCAAAGGTATGGAGGTGTCCGCCATAGGTATGCAGGCGAGCTCGGCAATAAGCAGAGAAATTACGAACTCGAAGGGCTGCATTTCGCCCACCTGACTTTTGCCCATAAGTCGCATAACCGTAAGCAATATCAAAAATATTATCGCGGTGCGTACAAATATAAGTGCCATAAAATAAGTTTGTACAAAATTAATTTCAATATTCTTGATTAATTATACTTCGGGTGATATAATTGTAACCGTATAATTCCAAACCCGAGCACGATTTGCAATTATACGGTTAAGGTTTATGGAACATAAGGAATACGTCGATATTCACCCCGGTACTTTTGTTACGCGGAGTATTTTGAACAATCTCGGCAGCCCCGACGACCGCCTGAAAATTATCCATATTGCAGGGACGAACGGCAAGGGCAGCACGGCCGAGTACTTCACGCAAATTCTGCTTGCCGCGGGCAAAAGGGCGGGCACTTTCACTTCGCCCGCAGTGTACGACTTTTACGACCAGTTCAGGCTCGACGGAAAGTCTATAGAAGCGGGGCTTGCGGAAACGTACTTCGGGCGCGCGCTTAAAGCCGCCGGGGGGCTGAACGCCACCGACTTCGAAATTCAGACTGCGGGCATACTTTCGGCTTTTAAAGAAGAGGGGTGCGAATACGCGGTTATCGAGTGCGGAATGGGCGGTCTGGGCGACGCCACGAACGCGATAAACAAAAAAGAGCTTGCGGTTATAACCTCGATATCTTTGGAGCATACCGCATATTTAGGCGATACGATAGAAGAAATCTGCGCGCAGAAAGCGGGGATAATTACGGGCGGCTGCCCCGTCGTTGTAAACCCCTTGCAGCCGTTCAAAGAAGCGGAAAATTATTTTAAAAATATAGGCTGCCGCTTTGCGGACGTAAAAATTGCCGACGGCTACGGCGTTGCGGACAACTTTTCAAGATACAATGCGGCGACCGCGATAGAGGGCGCAAGGCTTTTGGGCTTGCCCGACGAAGCTATTCGCGCGGGTATAAAAAATACAAGGCTTTACGGCAGGGTCGAAGAGTTTATGGCAGCAGGCAGAACGTATATTCTGGACGGCGCGCACAACCCCGCGGCGTTCGAGCCGTTGAAAAGCCGTTTGCAAGGTTTTTCGGGCGACGGGTTAACTCTTATTTTCGGCTGTCTTAAAGACAAGGATTCGGGCGGCATACTTTCCGCGCTTTCCGCAACCAAAGCGAAAACAATAATAGCCGTACCCTGCCCGAGCCTGCGCTCGCGCACGGCGGAGGAAGTGCAAAAAGAATGCTTAAAGCATTTCAACAACGTAATAAAAGCGCAAAGCGTTTCAGAAGCGCTTGATGCGGCAAATACTGAAACCGTGGCGGTGTGCGGTTCGTTCACCCTGTTAAAAGAGGCGAAACAATGGATAGAAAAAAAGCGAATTCAATGTTAATCGGCAATAAAAATTTCGAAAACTACACCTACGTTATGGCGATAGTCAATCTTACGCCCGACAGCTTTTTTGCAGGCAGCCGCAACACCGCGGATACAGTTTTGCGCACCGTCGAAAGGGCGGTCAGGGATGGCGCGGCGGTGATAGATTTGGGGCCGCAGTCCACGCGCCCCGGGCACACCCCCGTTTCCGCCGAGGAGGAAGTGGCGCGCCTTGAAAAGCCGCTTTATCTCGTAAAGAAAAATTTCGGTATTCCCGTTTCGGTGGATACCTATTTTTCAAAGACGGCAAAGGCCGCGCTTGAAATGGGCGCGGATATGATTAACGACGTGTGGGGGCTTACGCACGATGAGGATATGGCGGATACAGTTGCCGAGTACAAAGCGGCGGCGTGCATAATGCACAACGCGAAAACCCCGCTTACGGGCGATATATGGCAACCTATAAAAACATTCCTCAAAAACAGCGTTAATATCGCGCTCGCCGCGGGTATAGCTCAAAACAAAATAATTCTCGACGGCGGCATAGGGTTTGCTAAAAACCGCGAACAGAACTTCGAGCTTGTAAACGGCTACGAAAGGCTGTCGTTCGGCGGCTACCCGTTGCTTTTGGGGACAAGCCGAAAATCGATGTTCGGCGGCGACGTTGAGGGTAGGCTCGCGCCCACGCTCGAAACCACGCGCGCGGCGGCGAAAAAGGGCGTGCTTTTCGTGCGGGTGCACGACGTTAAGGAAAACGTGCTTGCGATAAAGGAGGCGTACGGTGGATAAAATTTTAATCCGCGGGCTGGAAATTCCCGCCTGCCACGGCGTCAATCCCCCCGAAAAAGTAAATCTTCAGCCCTTTATATTCGACGTCGATATCGCAGCCGATTTTTATCGGGCGGCAAAGCGCGACGATTTGTCCCTTACGGTAAACTATTCCTCCGCGTGCAGGCTCATAACCGAAGTCGTTTCGTCAAACACGTTTGATTTAATCGAAAAGCTCGCGTACGAGTGCGTTTTCGCGCTTTTTGAAAATTTTTCGTCCGTTTCCGGAATTTCGCTCACGGTGTGGAAGCCGCAAGCCCCTATGAAACGCAAATTTTCAAACGTCGGTGTTACGGTAAGCCTTAAACGCGAAAGCGTATACCTTTCGCTCGGGTCGAGCCTGGGCGATAAAAAAGCTGTGCTGGATACGGCGATAGAAAAGCTGAATAAAACACGCGGAATAAGCGTGCAAAAGGTTTCTGAGTATATAGCAACCGAGCCGTACGGCGGGGTAGCGAAAAACGAATTTTTAAATTGCGCGGTACAAATTTCGACAATTCTGCCGCCGCATACCCTTCTCGACGAAATCCAGCGTATAGAGGCGGAGTGCGGCAGGGTACGCAATAAGCGCTGGGAGGACAGAACCCTCGATATCGATATAATTTTTTACGGCGATAAAACCATTCGCGACGAGCGTTTGACGGTGCCGCACAGGGACTGGAATAACCGAGATTTTGTGAAAATACCCTTAAAAAGCATTGCTCCGCAGCTTTTTTAAAAATTTTGTTGTGCAAATTGCATAAACTTTTTTAAAAAATATATACAAATGAAAAAAAACGTGTTATAATTTACGAAATAGTTTTTTTATTTAGGGTATATAAAAACGAAGGCGGAATTCAAGGCGAAAATCCGCGCTTCGGGGAGTATGTTGTGGAAAAGATAGGCATCATCGATTTAGGCTCTAATTCGGCAAGACTTGTCATAGTGGATCTGTTTGCGGACGGACATTTTATGGTTGTCGACGAACTCAAGGAAAGCGTTCGTTTAGGTCAGGACATGGAGCGCGACGGGTTTTTGAAGCCCCAGCGCGTCGCCGAGACAATCAGAACTTTGAAAATGTTCCGCAAGCTTTGCGATGCAAGCGGCGTCACCCGCATTATCGCGGTTGCGACGGCGGCTGTTCGCCGTGCGAAAAACCAGCGCAGTTTTCTTGACGAAATACAGTCGACCTGCGGCATAAAAATCCGCGTGCTTACCGCCGAGGAGGAAGCGGTTTACGTTTATCGCGGCGTAATAAACACGATGGACGTGCCCAAGGGGCTGATTCTCGAAATCGGCGGCGGCGCGACAAAAATCATTTATTACAACAGGCGCAATATCTTAAATTACGCAAGTCTGCCGTTCGGCGCGGTCACGCTGACGGGGCTTTTTTCCGACGAGGGCGTGAAACCCGAGGAGCAGGCGGCGAAAATCGAAGAGTTTTTCACCGAACAGCTTAAAAAAATCGAGTGGTTTTCCGATATCGACCCCGACGTTCAGATGATAGGCGTAGGCGGGTCTTTCAGAAACCTTTTCAAGATAAGCAAAATGGTTCATAAATATCCTTTGGACGTCGTGCATAACTACACGATGATGACGGAGGATTTTTTGCCCGTTTACGATATGATAAAGGTTTTAGACCTGGACAAAAAGAAGAAAATAAAGGGGCTGTCGGCGGCGCGTGCTGATATTCTTCCCGCGGCACTTGCGATAATCAAATCGTTCGTGTCCTATTTCAATTTCGAAAAATTCGTAATGTCGGGCGCGGGCCTGCGCGAAGGGATTATGTTCAATCAGGCGCTGCCCATTACCGAGGAAAAACCCATTTCCGACGTTTTGAACTATTCTTTGACCACCCTCGTAAAATATTACGGCTGCGACGAAAAGCACGTCGAGCACGTTGTAAATTTAAGCATACAGCTTTTCAAACAGCTGCGCGTTTTGCATAAGTTCCCCCGCCAGTATCTTAAAGTTTTAAAGGTCGCGGCGACATTGCACGACTGCGGTCAGCGTATAAAATTCTACAATCACCAGCGCCACAGCTGCTATATGATATTAAACTCGACGCTTTACGGCGTGGTGCACAGAGATATAGTGCTGGCGGCGTTTACTGCGTGCTGCCATAAAAAGGAGGATATCATCCCCTACGAATGGGCGCGCTACCGCGATATTTTAGGCGAGGAAGACCTTGAAATAGTTAAGCGCCTCGGCGTAATGCTGCGCATTGCCGAAAGCCTCGACAGGTCTATGTCGGGCACCGTCAAATCCATTAACTGCGATATTTTAGGCGACTCGGTAATAATGAAAACCGAAGTAGACGGCGACGCCGCGCTCGAAATCCGTAACGCGATGGCGGCAAGTGGCGAATTTAAAAAAGCTTTCCATAAAAATCTGGAAATTCTTTAAAAATCCATAAATTTTTTCGTCAGTAATAAAATGCCGCGGTAGCGGCATTTTGAATAAATATAGGTTATTTTATGCAGTATGTGCTTGCAAGCGCTTCGCCGCGGCGGAAAGAGCTTTTGTCGCTCGTAATACCCGAGTTCGAGGTAGTGCCCGCAACCGCGGAAGAAAAAGTGAATATGTCGCTCTTTCCCGAAAACGTGGCGCTGTCTATCGCGGAAAGCAAGTGCGAGGAAGTATATGCTAAATTCCCCGATAAAATCGTTATCGGTTGCGATACCGTAGTGGTTTTCGGGGGCGAAATTTTAGGCAAGCCCAAAACGCGAACGGAAGCTTACGAAACTTTAAAAAGGCTTTCGGGCAAAACGCACTACGTTTTAACGGCGGTATGTATTAAAAATCAGCACAAAAAACTTCTCGAATACGACAGGACGGAAGTAAAATTCAATATTCTTTCCGACGAGTTTATAAGGTTATACGTCGACAGCGGCTCGCCTATGGATAAGGCGGGCAGCTACGGCATTCAGGACGGCGGACTCGTAAAAGAATATTTCGGCAGTTATACGAACGTGGTGGGGCTGCCCGTAACGCTCGTAAAAAAGATGCTTAAAGAAATAAGGTGACTAAAGAGGAGTACGAAAGATGACGCGACTCGCAATCGATTTCGGTTCAAGCGAGACTAAAATTTATATGTCGGGCTGCGGCGTGGTGTTAAAGGAAGCCACGTGCATGGCGGTCGAGGAATGGCTCGAAGGCGAAGTGACACATCTCAAAATCAAAGCCTACGGCGACAAAGCGCGCGCGCTTTCGGGCAGGGCGGCGGTTAACACGCACATTATAAACCCCGTGTTCGAGGGCGATATCGTGCATGAAAACCTCGCCGCGTGCCTTCTGGAAAACTTCCTCGAAAAGGTAGAAGTGACCCGCCGGAAGGCAAAACGCACCGAGGTTATTTTTATTCTGCCCTGCGGCTGCGAGCCCGAGCTCAAAAAAAAGTACTTAAAAATTGCCGAGGCGTGCGGTATAGGTTCGGTATACTTTACGATAACACCGTTTGCGGCGGTGCTCGGGCATAACGTGACTATCAGCGAAAGCACGCCCATGTTCGTTCTCGATATCGGTTACGGAATAACTAATATCGCGGCAATCTCGCAGGACGGGCTGATTTCGGGCATAAACGTGAACCTCGGCGGCGGCAATATCGACGTGCATATTATTGACGACTTAGCCGTGCACCGCAATATGAAGATAGGCGCGCTTACCGCCGAACGGCTTAAAAATACGGTGGGCAGTCTTTTGCCCGACGACAATAAAATGACCGTTGCGGACGGAAGAGAGGTTTCGGGCGGAACGCCCGCTTCGCTTTCGGTCAATTCTTCGCAGCTGTACGATATTATAATTACTTATATCGATAAAATTCTCGAATACGTTTCACTCGTAATGGCAAAGCTGCCTGCGGAGGTGTCCTCGGGGATAATGCGCGGAGGAATATTTCTTTCGGGCGGAGTAATGAAAATGGACGGGCTCGCGGAGTATATAGAAAGCAAGCTGAAAGTGCCGGTAAACTTGCCGGAGGAGCCGCAACTCGCCGCGGTAATCGGCGCGGGGGTAATGCTTTCGAGCGACAAGCTTTTCGAAAAGCTTGCTACCGATTAAAACTTAAAAATTTACGGGCGAAGCTTCAAGCTTCGCCCGCGGTTTTTTGTTGAACCTTCTCTCTGCGTTTTTTTATCGAATATTCGTACAGCCATACGAAAAAAAGCGTAGCGCCGATAAGCAGCACCGCCATTACGTACCACGTCAGAAAGCTGCCTTCGATAAGCGGTTTGCCGATGTACATCGCGCTTTCGAAGCCGAAAGCGTCTATAAGGAATATACCGTAACACATTATAAAGCATAGCCCCACGGGGAAGGAATAAAACTTTTTCAAGGACGGCTTCATATATCCCGTCGCGACGAGCAGTACAGCCAGGAACAGCGCAAGCCCGTGGTGCAAAAGCCCCGTAATGGTTGCGGGGTACATAAAATAGCTCGCCTGCCCCAAAAAGTCGGGGTAAAAGGTCGCTATCGCCCCGCCCCAGAAAGAGATGTAGGCAAGGCAGTGGAAGGGCAGCGCGTCGCGCTTGCAGACAAGTAGCGCAATCGCAAGGCACAAGTTGCCCAGCCCGCAGTAGCTGTCGGGGATAAGCCCCCAGGCGGTTTCGCGGTGGAACGCTATCGCGATTCTGTTTGCGATTAAAAGCGCAAGCAAAACCCCGCCGGAAATTTTAAATATGAGGTCAAGCGTGCTTTCCCGTTTGACTTTCATAAGCACGGCGGTAAGCCCGCCCGCAAAAGCCGCAAAATAAATAACAAGATACAAAATGTGTTGCCAACCGTAAACGTGCGGCATATTTATCCTCCGTATATATTCTTAGTATACCACCTTACCGTAAAAACTACAACAAAATCAATTGCAAATAACGCGGGTTTTTTATATAATTGAATTATGGATAAAAATAACATTCGCAACTTCTGCATTATCGCGCATATCGACCACGGCAAGTCGACCCTTGCGGACAGACTTATGGAAAAGACCGGTCAGGTTTCCTCTCGCGATATGGAAAATCAGCTTCTGGATTCAATGGATATCGAGCGCGAGCGCGGCATCACGATAAAGCTTACCCCCGTCAGAATGTTTTATACGGCAAAGGACGGCAAGGAGTATGTTTTCAACCTTATCGACACGCCGGGGCACGTCGACTTTACGTACGAGGTTTCGCGTTCTCTCGCCGCGTGCGAGGGCGCGATTTTAATCGTCGACGCTTCGCAGGGGGTTGAGGCTCAGACGCTCGCAAACGTCTATCTCGCGATAGAAAACAATCTTGAAATCGTCCCCGTTATAAACAAAATCGATTTGCCGTCTGCACGCCCCGACGAGGTCAAACGGGAAGTGGAGGACGTAATAGGGCTCGACGCTTCGTTCGCTCCTCTCGTTTCCGCGAAGGAGGGCATAGGCATAGAGGACGTTCTGGAAGCGGTGGTAAATTATTTCCCCGCTCCCGACGGCGACGAAAATTCGCCGTTAAAAGCGCTTATCTTCGACAGCTATTACGATAATTACAAGGGCGTAATTCTTTTCGTGCGCATTAAAGACGGCGCCGTCAGAGTGGGCGACAAAATAAAAACCTTCCGCTCCGATAAGGTTTACGACGTCGTGGAAGTGGGCGTATTCAGCCCCAACCTTGCGCCGAAAGACGGGCTTTACGCGGGTGAAGTCGGATATATCGCGGCTTCTATCAAATCTATACTCGACGTCGCCGTGGGCGACACCGTTATAAACGCCGAAAGCCCCGCCGCCGAACCTTTGCCCGGTTACAAAAAGGTGCAAAGCGTGGTATTCTGCGGAATTTATCCTCTGGACGGCAGCCGCTTCAACGACCTCAAAGAAGCGATTCTGAAATTGCAGTTAAACGACGCTTCGCTCATATTCGAGCCCGACACCTCAGTGGCGCTGGGTTTCGGCTTCCGTTGCGGGTTTTTAGGGCTCCTGCATATGGAAATCATACAGGAAAGAATAGAAAGGGAGTTCGGGCTGGAAATTATAACGACGGCGCCGTCGGTCAGCTATAAGGTTGTCAAAACGGACGGCGAGGTCATATTTGTGGACAACCCTTCGCATCTGCCGCCGCCCTCGGATATCGAGCATATGGAGGAGCCTATCGTTCACGCGGACATATTTTCCCCGCCCGATTATCTCGGGCAGATAATGGACTTATGCCGCGAAAAACGCGGAACCTTCCTGCAGATGACCTACCTCGACAAAAGCAGGGTGAGGCTGGAATACGACCTGCCTTTAAACGAAATCATTTTCGACTTTTTCGACAGCATAAAGTCGCGTACGCGCGGCTATGCGAGCTTCGATTACGAGCTCAAAGGATATGAAAGGAGCAAATTAGTCAAGCTCGATATTCTTTTAAACGGCGAAGCGTGCGACGCGCTTTCTATGATTGTGCACGAGGATTCGGCTTATTCCCGAGGCAGGACGCTCTGCGAAAATCTTAAAGACGCTATTCCCCGCCAGCTCTTCGAGGTGCCCGTGCAAGCTGCCATAGGCGGCAAAATTATCGCGCGCGAAACGGTAAAGGCGGTAAGAAAGGACGTCCTTGCAAAGTGCTACGGCGGCGACATAACCCGCAAAAAGAAGCTCCTCGAAAAGCAGAAAGAGGGTAAAAAGCGTATGCGCTCGATAGGCAGCGTGGAGGTGCCGTCGGAAGTGTTTATGCAGATACTTAAAACAAACAAGGATTGATTTATGTCCGATTTTTTTAACGCCGTTTACGAATTCGTCAAACGCGTGCCCGCGGGCAGGGTGGTAACCTACGGCGACGTTGCCCGCGCGATAGGTTCGCCCCGCGCAAGCCGTCAGGTCGGGTGGGCGCTTCATTGCAACCCGCAGCAAGGGGTTATCCCCTGCCACCGCGTCGTATTCGCGGACGGCAGCCTTGCGCCCGGCTTTGCGTTCGGCGGGCGGGAAGTGCAGAAAGCCATGCTCGAAAGCGAGGGCGTCGCGTTCTCGGAAGAATATAAAGTCGATTTAAATAAACACCGTTGGGGGCTGTAAATGGCTGGGATATACGTACATATTCCGTTTTGTAAAAGCAAATGTTCATATTGCGATTTCGCTTCCTTTCCGGATAAGCTATGTTATGCAGAAAGTTATATGGCGTGCGTCTATCGTGAAATGGCTAAAAGGAAGGACGAGCTTAAAGGCTACGAGTTCGACACTCTGTATATCGGCGGCGGCACACCGTCGGTTATAGACGAAAAGTACGTAGCCATGCTTCTTGCTTCCGCGAGAAAGAATTTCAAGTTATCGGAAAACGCGGAAATAACCATCGAAGTAAACCCCGGCACGGTGAGCGCGGGCAAAATCGCCTTATATAAAAAATGCGGCGTAAACCGCTTTTCCGTCGGGCTGCAAGCGGCGCAGGACAACCTGCTTGCCGATTTGGGCAGGATACATAATTTAAAGGATTTTCTGTCCTGCGCGAAGCTTTTAAAGGGCGAAAATTTCAGCGCGGACGTAATGTTCGGGCTCAAAAACCAGACCGCCGCCGACCTTGAAAAGACGATTGAAATCGCCGCGGAAGCGGGTGCAAGTCATATTTCCGCCTACGCGCTCACGCCCGAGGACGGCACGCCCGTTTATACCGATTATCTGAACGGCGAGTTGCCCGACGGCGACGAGGTCGCCGCGCTGTACGAAGCGGGGCTGAAAAAGCTTCGCGCGCTCGGATACGAACGCTACGAGGTTTCAAACTTCTGCAAAAAGGGCAGGCAAAGCCGCCACAATCTAAATTACTGGGACAGGGGCGAATACATAGGCTTCGGCGTTTCGGCTTCGTCGCATATAAACAACGTGCGCTTTACCAACACGTTCGATTTGGATGAATATTTCAAGTGTATCCTGTCGGATAATTTTGCCGTCGTCGACAGCGAAAAAATCGACGAAGAAGGACGCGAAGAGGAGTATATCATGCTCCGCCTGCGCACCGCCGCGGGCATAGACCTTGCAAAATTCAAGTCGCTTTTCGGCGCAGATTTCAAAGCGAAGTATTCCGCTCAGATGAAAAAGCTTTCAGGCAGTCTTGATGCCGACGAAAAAACCGTAAAAATAAAGGACGAATATCTCTTCGTCCAGAACAGCGTTATAGTGGAGTTTTTCGATTAGTATACGGCGGCGGGCAAAATTGCCCGCCGCTTTTTATTTACCCGTTCATTTCTTTGGTCGCTATTATTTTGCCTTTCACGCCGTCTACGAGGTAGGCGGTTATTTTTTTATCGCGGTCGCACACGCCAACGTAATAATAGCACCCGTCGTCGTAGATAAGCCTTACGTAAATTTCGCCGCAGAATACGCCGCTTTCCGTCAAGCCCTCGAAAAGGTTTAAATCGCGTTCGGTAACGCATTTTAACGCGTCCTCGCAACTGATTACTCCGTCGTACTTCACGTTCATTGCCGAATAGGTTTTGCTCTCTTCTCCGAATGTAATGGTAACGTCCGCGCTTTCGCCCGTAACGCCGCCGTTCGCCGCGCTTAAATAGTAACAGTTTTCCACCGCGCGGAAATTCATTTCGCCCTCTATGTTTCCCGCTTTCACGTTGACTTCGTCGCGGTTTTCGGGCAGAGTCACGTATATTTCCGTAAGGTTGCCCATTTCGCCCTTTATTCCGTCGGCGCAGTACGGGGTTTCTTTTTCGGAAACGTGAATTCTGATTTCTATTCCGTCGTCGGAGTACAGATAAATGTCGGTACGCTTTTCGGAAATGTATTCGGTGTAATCGGTTTGTTTTCCGCAACCGCAGAAAAACAGTAGCGCGCAGCACATTAAAGCCGCAATGTTTAAAAATTTCTTCATATTTCAGTATATTTTCAACAGACGATAATAAGAATAATTTTTTTCAAACAGTTGCAATTTATTTCACATTATGATAAAATAAAAAATAATATATTTTAAGTTACAGAAATAATGAATAAAGTTGTTTTAAAAACCGCGCTTATTACGATTGCGGCACTTGCTGCCGCCGCACTGATAGTATTTGCCATGTGGCTGGTTATCTCGCCGCAGACAATGGCAACGTCGTGCGAAAAAACGGGAAATTATTCCTTTGCCGTAACCTGCGCGGATTTGCGTTATAAATATACGGGCGATATTTCCGACCTTGCGCGTTGCGCCGAGGACGGTATTCTTTCCGGCAAGGACGAGCATATCTTAAGCTATTGCGAAAAGCTTACTACGCACGAGGAATTCGGCAAAATCTGCGCCGTTAAGGACGAAGCGCTTTCGGGCGGAATTTACGGCGAGCATACGGGCGAATACAAAGCGTATATCTTCGGTAACCTTGCCGCTGCGCAGTACCGCGCGGGCGATATAGATAAAGCGGTAGCCTCTTCGAAAGCTGGCGGCGAGCTTGCGTACTTAAAGCCTGTAATCGAAATTTCCGAAAGGGCGGACAAGCTTGCGGCGGAAAAATTTCTTACCGCGCTTGAAAACGAAGAAAAGACCGAGCGGATAAAAAATTTAATCGACATACTTGAAAAAATAGCGTAAGCGTTTTACGATAAATCAAAGGAGAAGTTTATGAGTAATAAAATTGTCAAAGAAGCCTTAACCTTCGACGACGTGCTGCTTGTGCCGGCGGCGTCGGAAGTGTTGCCGTCGACGGTGGATTTGCATACCACGCTGTGCGACGGAATTAAACTCAACATTCCGCTTATCAGCGCGGCGATGGATACCGTCACCGAAAGCAAGCTTGCAATTGCAATGGCAAGGGAGGGCGGTATAGGCGTTATTCATAAAAATATGAGCATAGAGGAGCAGGCTTTACAGGTTGATAAGGTAAAGCGCAGCGAGCACGGCGTCATAACCGACCCGTTCCATCTTCCTCCCGACGCGCCCGTATCCGAAGCGTGCGAGCTTATGGCTAAATACAAAATAAGCGGCGTACCCATAACCGAGGGCGGCAAACTCGTCGGCATACTTACCAACCGCGATTTGCGCTTCGAAACGGATTTCGCGCAGCCCATAGCGAACGTAATGACGAAAGATAACCTCGTCACCGCGCCCGTGGGCACTTCTTTGGACGAGGCGCAGAAAATCCTCGGCAAACACAGGATAGAAAAGCTCCCCATAGTCGATAAAAACGGCAATTTGAAAGGGCTTATTACAATAAAGGATATCGAAAAATCCATTCAGTATCCCAACAGCGCGAGGGACGCGAAGGGCAGGCTTTTGGTAGCGGCGGCGATAGGCGGCTCGGCAGACGTCCTCGAAAGGGTTGCGGAACTCGTTAAATCCAAGGTGGATATGGTCGTGCTCGATTCGGCGCACGGTCACTCCAAGGGCATAGTACAGGCTGTTGCAAAGGTCAAAAAAGCATATCCCTCGCTTCCGCTTGTCGCGGGCAACGTGGTTACGGCGGACGCAACGCGCGATTTAATCGAGGCAGGCGCGGACGTCGTGAAGGTCGGCATAGGCCCCGGCTCGATATGCACCACGCGTATCGTCGCGGGCATAGGTATGCCCCAGCTCACCGCGGTTATGGACTGCGCCGAACAAGCCGACAAAATGGGCAGGCGCGTAATCGCCGACGGCGGTATTAAATATTCGGGCGATATCGTCAAGGCTCTGGGCGCGGGCGGCAGCGCGGTAATGCTCGGCTCGCTGTTCGCGGGCACTGCCGAGTCCCCGGGCGAGCTTGAAATTTATCAGGGCAGAAGCTTCAAATCCTATCGCGGCATGGGCTCGCTTCCCGCAATGGCAAAGGGCAGCAAGGACAGATACTTCCAGGCCGACGCGAAAAAGTTCGTGCCCGAGGGTGTCGAGGGTCGCGTACCCTACCGCGGCGCGCTTGCGGATATCATATTCCAGCTCATGGGAGGACTCCGCGCGGGTATGGGCTATACGGGCTGCGCCACGATAGACGAGCTGAGAAGCAACGCGAAGTTCGTTAAAATGACTTCGGCTTCGCTTATCGAGTCGCACCCCCACGATATATCTATCACAAAAGAAGCGCCCAACTATTCACCTAAGAACTAAACTCACGAAAATTTGCAAAGCAAATTTTCCGTGACGACGATAATGTCGTAACGCGGCTTAACGGCAGAACTGAATTCCGCCTTGCCGCGTTTCGGCATTAATATTTTAATAACGAAATGAGGATAAATTACGATGATTCACGAAAAAGTTCTGGTTATAGACTTCGGAGGGCAGTACAATCAGCTTATCGCAAGAAGAGTGAGGGAGCATAAAATTTACTGCGAAGTCAAATCCTATAAAACGCCGATAGAGGAAATACGCAAATTCAACCCCAAAGGGATAATTTTCACCGGCGGGCCCAAATCGGTTTATCTTGACGACTCCCCGAGAATGGGTAAGGAAATATTCGAGCTGGGCGTGCCCGTCCTCGGCATATGCTACGGCGCGCAGTTCCTCGTTTACGGGCTGGGCGGCAGGATAGAAAAGGCAAACGAAAATGCGGCGGCGGAATTCGGCAGGACGGATTGCGAATTCGACACGGGCTCGCCGCTGTTCAAAGGCTTAAAGAAAAAGTCGGTCGTATGGATGAGCCATAACGACCATATCGCAACCCTTCCCGAGGGCTTCCGCGCGGTGTGCCACAGCGACAAGTGCCCCTACGGCGCAATCGAAAACCCCGAAAAGAAGTTTTACGGCACACAGTTCCACCCCGAAGTAAACCATACCGAACAGGGCTTCGATATGTTGGGCAATTTCCTCTATGAAGTCTGCGGTCTGAAAGGCGACTGGACGATGGAGGAGTACGCCGAAACCGCAATTCGCGACATACGTGCAAAAGTCGGCGGGGGCAAAGCCCTCCTCGCGCTTTCGGGCGGGGTGGACAGCTCGGTCGCTTGCAAGCTGCTTGCAAAGGCGATAGGCGGTCAGCTTACGTGTATTTTCGTCGACCACGGGCTTATGCGCAAAAACGAGGGCGACGAAGTGCAGGCGGCTTTTGCCGGCAGCGGCGTGAATTTCGTGAGGGTCAACGCGGGCGAACGCTTCCTTTCAAAACTCGAAGGCGTGAGCGAACCGGAAGCGAAGCGCAAGATTATAGGCGAGGAATTTATCCGCGTTTTCGAAGAGGAAGCGAAGAAGATAGGCAAGGTCGACTACCTCGTTCAGGGCACTATCTATCCCGACGTAATCGAGTCGGGGCTGGGCGACGCCGCGGTAATCAAATCCCACCACAACGTGGGCGGGCTGCCAGACTACGTCGACTTCAAGGAAATTATAGAGCCGTTGAGGATGCTTTTCAAAGACGAGGTGCGCAAGCTCGGCATCGCGCTCGGGCTTGACGAAAAGCTCGTCTGGCGTCAGCCTTTCCCCGGGCCGGGACTTGCAATCAGGATAATCGGCGATATAACTCCCGAAAAGGTTGCCGTTTTGCAGGACGCGGACGCGATATTCCGCGAAGAAATCGCTAACGCTCGCCTCGACCGCGACATAAACCAGTATTTCGCGGTGCTTACGAATATGCGTTCGGTGGGCGTTATGGGCGACGGCAGAACGTACGACTATACGCTCGCGCTGCGCGGCGTGTCTACGAGCGACTTTATGACCGCCGACTTCTCGCGTATCCCCTACGACGTACTCGAAACAATTTCAACGAGGATAGTCAACGAAGTGAAGCACATTAACAGAATAGTATATGATATAACTTCCAAACCCCCCGCAACAATCGAGTGGGAGTAAAAGAGTTCACAAAAATTTGCCTTGCAAATTTTTCGTGAGTTTGTTTTTGTCGTAAAAACGCTTAACGGGCGAAATGAATCCGCCCTTGCGTTTTTTCGGCATAATTACTGCAATATAGCCCCCCTTAAATGGGAATGTGGCTTGACCGAAGGTCAAGACGGATGAGGTAAAATGCAATACAAAATTTTAAACGACGGGAATCAAATACCTATGCTCGGGTACGGCGTGTTCGAAATACCCGACGTTGACTGCGAGGGCTGCGTTGCCCGTGCGGTTGAGTGCGGTTACCGCCATATCGACACCGCGCAGATTTACGGCAACGAGGCGGGCGTGGGCAGAGCTGTCGAAGCCTGCGGCGTGTCGCGAGGGGAGCTTTTCATAACCTCCAAAGTATGGGTTAAAAATTTCGGTTACGAAAAAGCGCTGAAAAGCATAGGGCTTTCTTTGAAAAAGTTAAAGACCGATTACGTCGATTTAATGCTTTTGCACCGCCCTTATTTCGATTATTTAAACGCGTGGAGGGCGCTTGAAAAGGCGCAAAGCGACGGGCTTGTAAAATCAATCGGCATAAGCAATTTCACCGAAAAGCAGACGGCGGAAATTCTGGACATCGCTAAGGTTAAGCCCGCCGTAAACCAGATTGAGCTTCACCCGTATTTCGGGCGCAAAAAGCTTAAAAATTATCTTCAAGAAAAAGATATCGCGGTCGAAGCGTGGTATCCTTTGGGGCACGGCAACAAAAAGCTTACCGAAAACACGTTGTTTTCAAGGCTTTCGAAAAAGTATCAAAAAACCCCGTCGCAGATAATATTAAGGTGGCATATCCAGAGCGATAACATAATTTTTCCCAAAACCCGCAGCGCGGCGCATATGGTGGAAAACCTCGATATTTTTTCGTTTTCGCTCGAAGAAGAGGATATGCGCGCCATTGATTCGCTAGATAAAAACAAACCGCTTTTCAACGTCCCCGACTGGTGGCAAAAGCTTACTATAAAGTTATCTCGTTAATTATGGGTAGTCAGAAAAAAAGACAAAAAAAAGTAAAAAGAAACTCCGGCGCGGCGTCGTACGGTAAGCCTTATATAAGGGGTTACGAAGAACTTGCCGATATGCCCGACCGCAAATTTTTACGAAGCTTGCCCTCTTACGTAGGGTATAAAAGCGATTTCGGCAAGGAAGTGTACTCGTGGAGCGACAGTCGCTCGTGGATAGACCTTTCTCCGGGACAGAAGCGAAAGTCGCTTCTGTCCGTGCAAAAGCTGTATTTAATCGTGCTCGCCGCAGCGCTGGTCGTCTGGTTTTTTATAAGTCTGATTTACAGGCTCGTGACGGAAACCGACGCAGGCGCGGTGTTGCTCTCTATGTTGCCTTCGTTTATTATAATTGTCGTGTGTACGGCAATCCTGCTTTTGTCATGCTTCGGGGGCTGGGGCGGTTTTCTGCGTTGGGCTTACAGGCATAATCTTGTACGCGGCAGAGACGCTATGGACAGGGATTTCCACCGTCGCATGAAAGACGAGCTCGACCGTGTCGACGATAATAAAATTATCGAGTGCGCTGTTGACGTTACCGAAGAGTACGTAATACTTTCGGTTTACGGGCAAAAATATTCGTTTTATCGAAACGCGGTCGCGCTGAAGATTTCCAAAGTTTACGATATGCTTAATCTTGTGTTCGAGATAGACGGAAAGCAATTCGAATTTTGTAAAAACCTGCCTAAAAATCAGTACGTTTATCTGCAAAAAGCTTTTGCCGACAGGTGTACTGTCAACCGTGTCGAAAAAAAGAGCGAGTTCAGTCTGAAAAAGCTTCTCGGCGAAATCCCTTCTCTTTTAGTGGGCGCGGGGATAGTCGCGGTTTCTATAACGGCTATAGTAGCGCATTATTTATGGATACCCGAACTGCCGCCCGTTATCGGCGTGTTTTTTTTGCTTATGTCGGGGTTTGTATTCTGCAATATCTTTTCGGATATCCCCGCCGTTTCAGAGGTGGGTATACCGTTCGTTGCGGCAACCGTGTTTCTCGTATTTCCGCCCATGGCGTATTTCTGGATAGAGTGCGAGCTTTTAAATAACCCTTTGAACTTTTTCTATTTATTAACGCACTGCACGCCGTTTGCGGCGGGCTTCGGCTTCTTTTTTGTTTTTGGCTTTTACACTCTCGGCTTTGCGGTTTCCAAAGCAATCGACTTCGTCCGTTTCGGAACAAACTGAATTTTTATATGGATAAGATTATGGATAAAATTAAATTTACGGCGGCGGATATCGCCGAATGCGCCGTATTTATCGTGCTTATGGTCGCGGCGACATACATACAGATACCTTTTCCTCTTGTACCGCTCACTTTTCAGACGGTAACAAGCGTGCTTGCGGGGCTTATGCTCGGCTGGAAAAAGGGAATGATAAGTATGTCCGTTTACTGTTTTATGGGGCTTGTCGGCTTGCCTGTCTTTACCTCGGGCGGAGGATTTGCGTACGTTTTCAAGCCTTCGTTCGGGTATATAATAGGTTTTATTTTCGCTGCGGGCGTGGGCGGACTCGTGCTCGGCGGCGGCAAACGCCCCGCGTGGCGGTACGTCGTCGCGGCGCTTGCGGCGTTTTTCGTCGATTATGCCGTGGGCATACCGTACTGCATAATTTCCGCAAAGCTTCTCGGTGTCGAAAACCTTACAAAGCTGTTTATTACGGGCAACCTCATATATATGCCCAAAGACGCGGCGCTCAGCGTGCTTGCCGCGTTTCTCGCAAAGACTGTTTCGCCCGTTGTGCGCAGAGGTAAATGCAAGGTTAACCAACAGTAAACCCTTTTGCATATAATTATACGGTATGCAGAAAACGCTATCGGTAATCAATCTTGCGGCAATCAGGCAAAACGCATTGAAAATCAAAGGGCTTGTCAAAAATCGCGTGTTTTACGCGGTGGTCAAGGCGGACGCCTACGGACACGGCGCGGAAGAAGTAGCGCGCAGTATAGGCGATATCGCGGACGGGTTCTGTACGGCGATAATCGACGAAGCCGTGGCGCTCAGGGTTGCGGGCGTAACAAAGCCCGTGCTCGTGTTTACGCCGCCGCTCGATATCGCTGACGTTCGCCGCGCGAGGGCGTACGATCTGACCCTTACGGTAAATTCGGTGCACACCGCCAGACTTTTAGGCGGCGCGCCCTGTCATATAAAGGTGAATACGGGCATGAACAGGCTGGGCTGCGGCCTCGACGAATTGCCCGAGGTTCTTCGCGTCCTGCCCGAGGGAAGCGTGGAGGGGGTGTATTCGCACCTCTTCGCCCCGCAGGATAATGCGGCAAGCGCGAAACAGCTTGCTCTTTTCAGGCGGGCGGCTCGGCTCGTAAAGACCTTTAAACCCGCCGCTTGCGCGCATATTTCGGCGAGCGGAGGGCTGCTTCGCGGCGGGGAATATCTTTTAGACGGGGTTCGCGCGGGGATACTTTTATACGGTTACAGCCCGCAGGGGTTCAAAGCCGAGGGGTTTAAACCCGCCTTGAAGGTGTACGCCCGCCGCGTGCAGACTGCCCGCTTTATCGGCGGTGGCATAGGCTACAATTTCGCCGATAAAAATTATGATAAGGTAAGCGCGTACAGGTGCGGCTATGCCGACGGGTTTTCAAGGACTGTCCCGCTCGGCGAAAAGACGCTGTGTATGGATACTTTTGTGACGGAAAAAGACGGGGACTTGCTCGCGGTTATGGAAAACGCGGACGAGTACGCCGAAAGGTGCGGCACGATTTCATACGAGGTACTGACTGAGGTTACTAAAAGGTCGGAAAGGGTATATGAACGGTAAAGACGAAGTACGCAAAAAACTGAAGGCTGCGCGCGCCCGCTTTTCGGGTGAGGACCGCGTGCTTGCGGACAAAGCCGTATATGAAAATTTCATAAATAATTACCTCGGCTGCGAAAGTTTTTTCGTTTTTTCCTCATTCGGTTCTGAGGCGGATACTAAAAAAATTATTTCCCGCCTTATCGGTGCGGACAAGCGCGTGTATTTGCCGCGCGTCGAGGGCGATACAATGCTCGCCGTGCCGTACGGAGAAATGCAACGGGGAGCGTTCGGCATATACGAGCCGTGCGGACAACCCTATTCGGGAAAAATCGACGTTGCGGCAATTCCGCTGCTCGCCGTGAACGGGCGGGGCTATCGGCTTGGCTACGGCAAGGGCTTTTACGATAAATTTTTACGAGGCAGACCCGAAATTTTAAAAGTCGGGCTCGGGTATTCTTTCCAGCTTTCCGAGTTTAATGAGGACGGGTGGGATATCCCCCTCGACGCGTTCGTTTCGGATACTGGCGTTATAAAGTTTTAAAAGGTTGAAAGTATATGAGGATAATTTCCGGTAAATACAGAGGCATGGTTCTGGCGCAGTTCGGCGGCAAGGAAATCCGCCCCACGGCGGACAGGGTCAAGGAAAGCCTTTTCAACATACTCTCGGGCGAAATTGCGGGCGCGTCGGTGCTCGATTTGTTTTGCGGAAGCGGAAACCTCGGCATAGAGTGCTTATCCCGCGGCGCGGCGCGCGTACACTTCAACGATATTTCAAATGACAGTATAGCGGTGCTCAAAAAAAACCTTGCGAGGCTGAAAGACGAAAGCTGTACTGTGACGGCAAAAGATTATGCGCTCTGTCTTTCGGACGCAAAGAACTTCGATTTGGTTTTTATCGACCCGCCTTACGCGACTGATTCCGGAGTAAATTCGCTTAAAATTATTGCGCGGGGAAATACTTTAAATAAGGGCGGTATCGCGGTTTTCGAGCGCGACAGGGCGTTTGAGGGCGAAATCGACGGGCTTGAAAAGTACGACGAGAGGAAGTACGGCAAAACGTATTTAACGTTTTTCGTAAAACTCTGACGGTATAAAGGGAATTGTATGCATAACAAATGTGTGTTTGCGGGGACGTTCGACCCGCCTACGGCAGGGCATGAAAAAGTGGTGTCCGTCTGCCTTAAAATGTTTGACGAGGTCGTCGTAGCCGTAATGACGAACGGCGGAAAAACTCCGCTGCTTACTGTTGAGGAGCGGCTTGCGCTTTTGAAAAAGCTTTACGCGGGCGAAAGGCGCGTTAAAGTCATATCGTTCGGCGGCGCGGCTGTGGATTTGCTCGAAAAGGAAAACACCGTTTTCTACGTCCGCGGGGTAAGGAACACCGTCGACTTCGAGTACGAAAATCTCGACCGCTTCGCAAGCAAAAAGCTTAAAAAAGATATGGTTACATTATATATCCCCGCCGAGCAGGAGGATTTGCACGTCAGCTCGACACTCGTCAGAAATTCCGTAAAATTCGGTAAAGATTTCAAAAGTCTGGTGTCCGCGAAAATTGCGGATGATTTGGCGGACATATTGAAAAATAAATAACGAAGGAAAAAATATGTTCAGAAAATGTATTAAAATACCCGACCCGGAAGAAATAATCGCGGCGAAGCCTCTGCCCGAAAGCCTTAAAAAGGTAAAGGCGGAGCGGGATAAGCTTATTTCCGACGTTATTACGGGCAAAAGCGACAAGCTTTTGGTCATAGTGGGGCCCTGCTCCGCGCACGAGGCGGCGCCCGTTTTGGATTACGTCGAAAGGTTGGGCGCGCTCAACGAAAAGGTAAAGGACAAGCTTACGCTCGTCCCCAGAATATACACCAACAAGCCCAGAACGCGCGGCGTCGGCTATAAGGGTATGTTTTCCCAACCCGACCCGACCAAGTCGGAGGATATTTTAAAGGGCATATTCGCCATACGCGATATGAATATCAGGGCAATCGAGGCGAGCGGGCTTACCGCCGCCGACGAAATGCTCTATCCCGCGAATATGGGCTACTTTCAGGATTTGATTTCTTACCACGCCGTGGGTGCGCGTTCGAGCGAGAACCAGCTTCACAGACTCGTCGCAAGCGGGCTCGACGTGCCCGTCGGTATAAAAAACCCGATGAGCGGCTCTATTTTGGTGCTTTTGAATTCGGTTTATGCCGCGCAGAGCGGGCAGGTTTTCAAGCTCAACGGCTGGCAGGTGGAAACGGACGGCAATCTCCTCGCGCATTCGATACTCCGCGGCGCTGTCGACGGCTACGGCAACGATATCCCCAACTACCATTACGAAACGGTAATGCAGGTCGCGGAGGGATATGCGAAATCGGGGCTTTCCAACCCTGCGGTGATAGTAGACGCGAACCACTCGAACAGCGGAAAAAAATTCATACAGCAGATACGTATATGCAACGAAGTTATGCAGAACCGCAGCTTCGACGGCGATTTCAGGCGCATCGTAAAAGGGTTTATGATTGAAAGCTTTATCGAAGAGGGCTGTCAGGCGGAGGACAGTGCGTACGGTAAATCGATAACCGACCCCTGCCTCGGCTGGGCGGATACGGAAAGGCTTCTTCTCGATATCGCCGAGAGAGTGTAGGCTATATAGCGCCGAACAGTAAAAGCAGTATGAAGCACAGCATGCCCTGTACCGCCTTTACGGTGACGAAGTAAGCCCCGCTTACCTTTGCTTTTTGCAGGTAGCCCATTTGCTGTAATATTATCGACACTCCGCCGAAAGTAATCAAAAACCCGCAAAAGGGAACGCCGAGGTCTGAACCCGTGCCCGCAAGCTCGCGGCAGCCGCGCGTAACCTCGATTAAACCGCGGCAGACTGCGGAGGCGGAGGCTTCGTCGGTGAAAAGCGCGATAAGCTTTTCGAGCGGCAAAAGAATATTGAAGTCGTAAAGTATTTGCGCGGTCACCGAGAAAAAGGCGATAAATCCGCCGGCTACGGCGACGGCTGTCACCGCGCCGTAAAAGCTGTCGTATAGCAGATTTCCCTGCGGCACGGCGCGCTTATACTCGGTATTGTCGCCGCGCTTTAAAATAAGCGATAAAAAGAGCGCGACGGACAGCACGGAAATTATGTGCGCCAAAAGTATAATTTGCCCAGCGGACTTATCGCCGAACATCTTCACGCCCACGCTGCCTATAATAAAAAGAGGCCCCGATGTCGAGCAGAGCGCGGCAAGCTTTTTGCAGTCGCGCGCGCTTAAACAGCCGCTTTCGTAAAATTCGGCTACGCATTTCGTACCCGCGGGATATCCCGAGCACAGGCTTATCACAAAACACAGCGCCGCGGCGGGCGGCAACCCGAAAACGCCGGTAACCTTTTTTAAGGGCAGCGAGGCTTTGTCCGCCGCGCCGGACTTAATCAATATAAGCGTTATTACCATAAACGGAAACAGCGACGGCAGGACGCATTCCGCCCACATCGCAAACCCCTGAAAACAGCAGGTAACGTACCTTTCGGGATAAATAACGATAGCGCCCGCGAGAAAGGTGAGCGCAAGACATAACGATATAAGTTTTAAAACGCGTACTGTTTTCATCAGTACTAATGTTATTTAAAAGGAGCAGAGAATATGAGTAAAACCTTAGGGCTTGCCCTCGGCAGCGGCGGCTCGCGCGGAGTGGCGCATATCGGATTTTTGCAGGCTTTGGAGGAAGAGGGAATCAGGCCCGATTATATAACGGGCTGTTCTATGGGCGCGGTTGTCGGCGGCGGTTACGCCTGCGGACTTACCCCCGAAGAGATGAAGAAAATGGTTTTCGCGCTGAAAAAGCGCGACCTCGTGGATATTGCGCCCAACCCGATTTCCCAGATGGGACTGTTAAGGAGCAAAAAACTGAAAGACTTCCTCGTCAAAAACCTGAAATTCAAAAACATCGAGGAGTTTCCTTTGCCTTTCAAATGCGTTGCGACAGACCTTTTAACGGGCACGACGCACGTATTCGAAAACGGCGACGCGGCGACCGCGATACAGGCGTCGAGCACGGTGCCCGCGCTTTTCCGCCCCGTCAAGTTCGACGATAAGCTTTTGGTCGACGGCGGCTGTCTTTGCCGCGTCCCCGCGCACATTTTAAAGGAAATGGGCGCCGACGTGGTCGTTGCGGTCGACGTTTTAAAAAACTGCTCCGAGCCGGTCGAAAAACTCAAAAACATCCTCGACATGATGCTTCGCCTTTTCGACGTTATGGAGGCGAACAACGCGAACCATTTGAAGGAAGACGTATCGGATATCTGCGATTTGTGGCTGGAACCGGAAATTGCAGGCATGAGCCAGTACAACGTAAAGGATTTAAAGCCCGCGTACGATGGCGGCTATGCCATAGGCAAGGAAAACGCAGGCAGAATAAAAGAACTTTTAAAATAACGGAGCGGTAAAACGTGGATTTATTCGATTTGAACGGCAACGAGGAGGGCGCGAAGCCGCTTGCCGAGCGCATGCGCGCAAACAATTTAAACGAGTTTGTAGGGCAGAAGCATATTGTGTCGGAGGGCTCGCTTTTGCGCCGCGCCATAGCGACGGACAGGCTCGGCAGTTGTATTTTCTGGGGGCCTCCCGGTACGGGCAAAACCACGCTCGCGCACATAGTAGCTTCGACGACACACGGCGAATTTATCAAGCTAAACGCCGTTCAGGCGGGCGTGGCGGACGTTAAGCGCGCCGTCGAAGCGGCGAAAAACAACTTAAAAATGTACGGCAAACGCACCTATCTCATGCTCGACGAGTGCCACCGCTTCAACAAAACCCAGTCAGATTCGCTTTTGCCGTCAATAGAGCAGGGCACGATAATTTTTATAGGCTCCACGACGGAAAACCCGTACGCTTCCATGACGCCCGCAATTGTTTCGAGGTGCAGGGTTTTCGAGTTCAAGAGGCTTTCGGAAGAGGATATAAAGGGCGCGCTTATAAAGGCGCTTAAAGATAAGCGCAAAGGGCTTGGCGAATATAACGCCGAAATAGCCGACGATGCGCTGAGCCACATCGCAAGGGTTGCGGGCGGCGATTTGCGCACGGCGTACAACGCCTTAGAGCTTGCCGTATTAACGACCCCGCCGCAGTCCGACGGAAGCATAAAAATTGCTTTGTCGGACGCGGAGCAGTCTATACAGCGCAAGGCGATGTCGTACAACGAGGACGCGTATTACGATTATCTGTCGGCTTTCTGTAAATCGCTCAGAGGGAGCGACTCGAACGCCGCGCTTTACTATGCGATGCGGCTCGTCGAGGGCGGGTGCGACCCTATGATAATAGCGCGCAGGCTGGTTATCCACTCCGCGGAGGACGTGGGTATGGCAGACCCCAACGCTATGGTGGTTGCGGCTTCGGCAATGTATATATTCGAAAAGACGGGCTACCCAGAAGGGCTCGAGCCTCTGTGCAATGCCATAATATACGTATGCGAAGCGCCGAAAAGCAACACCGTGGAGGTGGCAATGAATGCGGCAAAGCGCGACGCGAAAGAGGTGCGCGACGACGACGGGGTACCGCCGTATCTCAAAGACAACACTTTCGGGGATAGGGCGACGAGGGCGCAAAGCGCGGGATATAAGTATCCGCATAATTATACGGGCGGATACGTCGACCAGCAATACTTGCCGGACAAGCTGAAAGACAGGGTTTATTACACTCCGTCGGAATACGGCTTCGAAAAGACGGTACGGCAGATACGAAAGGATAAAGGCAAACTTAAATAAAATCCGCCTGCGGCGCAGTTAAAAACTGCGCCGCAGGCATTTTTTATTATCATAATTTGCATTTTCGTTAAATATTATATAACCATAAGGGCGGCTGAAAGGGTTTTCGGCAATAGTTTCTTTTTTTCGTCAGGATTTCCTAAAATATGCCGTCTTTAAATCAGTATTATCGGAGAAGAACTTGATTCGCGTATTAAAACTCAAACACATACTCGCCGTAACGTTCGCAGCTATACTCGTAACCGTGCTGTCGGTTTCGGTTTATTATACGGGCGCGTACGCCGTTTATTACGGAAACACAACAAGGCTTCTGCCCGTGTACAGCGTGGAAAGGGAAGATAAGGTTGTTTCGATTTCGTTCGACTGCGCCTGGGGTACCGAGCATACCGACGAAATTTTAAACGCTTTAAAAGTCAGCAATGTGCGCGCAACCTGGTTTATGGTCGAATTCTGGACGACAAAATACCCTGATTACGTCAAAAAAATCGACGCGGCGGGTCACGAAATCGGCACCCACTCGACAACGCATTCGTATATGAGCAAACAGAACGCCGAAGAAATCAAGCAGGAGCTTGCAGCTTCTTCCGAAGCCATTAAAACGGTAACGGGAAAGGACGTAGAGCTTTTCCGTCCGCCCTACGGCGATTACGACGACGAGCTTATCAAAACGGCTTCGGAAGCGGGCTATTACACTATTCAGTGGGATACAGACAGTCTTGACTGGAAAGACTTGTCCGCAACAGACATCGCAATGCGGGTCATCAACGGTGTGAAAAACGGCTCGATTATACTTATGCACAACAACGGCCTGCACACGGCGGAGGCGGTGCCTATCATCCTGGAAACGCTTAAAAACCGCGGTTACAGCTTTGTGCCCATAGGCGAGCTTATATATAAAGAGAATTACACTATCGACGGCACGGGCAGACAGCAACCCGTAAAATAACGATTTGAAATACTTTTAAGGAGTTAAAAATATGAACTACAACACGGAAAAAAACAACAAGGTTTACGTATACGGCGAAATCGTGTCGGAAGCGGTGTTTTCGCACGAGGTGTACGGCGAAGGGTTTTACGAATTTTTCGTAAAGGTAATGCGGCTTTCGGGTCAGGCGGATATACTTCCCGTCACCGTGTCCGAGCGTATTATGACGGAGGATATGAAGCCCGGCAGTTTTATTTGCGCTTTGGGTCAGTTCCGCTCGTACAACAAGCTGGAGGGCGGCAAATCGCGCCTTATGCTTACGATTTTTATAAGAGAATTGCTCGAAACGCAGCCCGGCAAAAACCCGAACTCGATAGTTCTTTCGGGCTACATCTGCAAACCTCCCGTATACAGAACCACGCCTTTTAACCGCGAAATAGCCGACCTTCTGATTGCGGTAAACCGCAGCTATAACAAATCGGATTATATCCCTGCGATAGCATGGGGCAGAAACGCGCGCTTCGTGCGCAACCTCGCCGTGGGCGACAGGGTGGCGCTATCGGGCAGAATACAGAGCCGCGAATACCAGAAAAAACAGCCGGACGAAAGCTTTGTTTCTATGACGGCTTACGAAGTTTCTGTTTCCAAGCTCGCCGCGTTCGACGACGACTCGGAGTTCGATATAGAAGAGGAGTTCGACCTGTATTCGGTACCCCGCGCATATGAACAGTAAAATACCTCATCAGTCTTAACCTCGTAAACTCGGTCAAGACAGCTTCCCCGACAGGGGAAGCCCAAAATTAATGTAAGCGCCGAAGCTAAATAGCTTCGGCGCATTTCCGTAATTATAGCCTTCCCCGAGCGGGGGAAGGTGTCATATTTAAAACTTTGGAGCAAATGCAAAAAAGTTTGAAAGATTAGGAAGGCGGACAGCATAATACCGATAATAAGTTCGCTAATTTTTAAACAGATTTTTTATCATTGTGTTTACGTACAATATCGGCACGATTGAAATTTTATCGGCGTACTTTGCGACCGACTTCATATTTTTCGCGGGCACAAGCACTTTCTTAAAGCCCATTTTCACGCATTCGGCAACCCGCTTTTCGCAGTAGGATACGGCGCGCACTTCGCCCGTTAAACCTACTTCTCCGAATACGGCTACGTATTTATCTATCGGCTTTCCGAAGTAAGCGGAGGCGAGCGCGGCGCAAACCGCCAAATCGCAGGACGGCTCGTTAAGCTTTATTCCGCCCATGGCGTTCAGGTAAATATCCGAAGAGGAGAGGTTAAGCCCGCACTTTTTTTCGAGCACGGCGATAAGCAGTACGAGCTTGTTGTAGTCGACTCCGAGCGGCATTCTTCTCGGCAGCCCGAAAGAGGTATGCGAAACAAGCGTCTGAATTTCCACGTTCATACATCTTGCGCCCGTCTGCGCGGGCGTAACCACCGAGCCCGCTTCCTCGCCGCGGCTTTCCGAAAGGAAAACCCCCGAGTAGTCTGTGACGGGTATAATTCCTTCGCCCGTCATTTCGAAAACGCCGACCTCCTGCACGTTCCCGAATCTGTTTTTAACCGAACGCAGTATCCTGAAATTTTCCTGATTTTCACCCTCGAAGTAGAGAACGGTATCCATAACGTGTTCGAGCACTTTCGGCCCCGCAAGCGCGCCCTCTTTGGTAACGTGCCCGACGATAAAAAAGGTTATGCCGCGGCTTTTGGCTATGCGCATGAGCTTCGAAGCGCATTCTCTGACCTGCCCGACCGACCCTGCCGAAGAGGACAAATCGTCCGTATACACCGCCTGAATGGAGTCGATTATGCAAAATTCCACTCCGTCGAGTTCCGCTTCGAGTCCGTCGATACACGTTTCGTTTATAATAAGCATTTCCTCGGATTCGAGTTTAAGCCTCTGCGCGCGCAGTTTGACCTGCGAACAACTTTCCTCCGCGGAAAAGTATAAAACCTTTTTATTTTGCGACAGGTTTGCCGCAATCCGGGTTAAAAGTGTGGATTTGCCTATACCGGGGTCGCCGCCTATAAGTATGAGCGAGCCCGTGACTATCCCGCCGCCGAGCACGTTGTCGAACTCGGAAATCCCCGAGGAGGTGCGGTTGTAATTTTCGTAAGTAATCTCTTTAAGTGGCTTTGCTCTGCCGCCGTAAACCGCTTTGCGTTCAGCCTTTTGCGGCGCGGAGGGTTTAACTATTTCTTCTATCATAGTATTGAACTTCCCGCAGGAGGGGCAGCGCCCGAGCCAGCGCGCGCTTGTTGCGCCGCACTCGCTGCAAACGAATTCGGTGGTGGTTTTAGTCGTCTTTGCCATTTGTTTCTTCCTTTTTAACGGTTGCGATACAGTACGCGCATATACCGAGTTTTTCGCCGACGAAGCCCAGCCCTTCGCACGTGCCCGCGGCTATGGCTATGCGGTCGGCGTCAACGCCCGTAAGTTTGCTCAGATTCATTTTCATATTTTCCGTATGCTTTGCAAGCCTCGGCTTTTCCGCCTGAATGCTTATTGAAAGGTCGGCGGGCGTAAAGCCGCGGTGTCTTAATAAGCTTATCACGCTTTCAAGCATTTTGCCGCTGTCCGCGCCCTTGAATTTTGCGTCGGTGTCGGGGAAGTAGTGTCCTATATCGTCGAGCCCCGCCGCGGACAGAAGCGCGTCCATAACGGCGTGAATTACCACGTCGCCGTCGCTGTGTGCTATAAGCCCGCAGTCGCACGGTATTTTAACCCCGCAAAGCGTTACTAAACTGCCCTCGCCGAACGCGTGTACGTCCACGCCGAACCCCGTCAAATTTCCGTCGGCGGAGGGGAGCGGAGGGATACCTCGCATAAAATCCCGCTTAAAGGTCAGCTTAACGTTTTCGGGCCCGCCGTCCGCGATATGCGGCTTTTTTATATATTCTGCGTAAACCGCGCTGTCGTCGGTATACGCTTTATTGCCCGCAAGCGAATACGCCTTTTTTATTTCATCGGTCAAAAAACCCTGCGGGGTCTGCACGAGGTAAAGCTCCTTTCTGTCAACGTGCCGCCCTTCGTATATCGCGGAGTCGGTAGCCCCGACCGCGCATACGCCGCTGCCGTATTTTTTTACGCTGTCTATACAGCCGAGAATAATGCTTTCCGATACGAACGGCCGCGCACCGTCGTGGATTAAAACTATATCGCCGGAAACTTTTTCAAGCGCGTTTTTGACGCTCTGCGTGCGGGTGCCGCCGCCGATAACCGTCTTGAAGCCGAAAGGCGCGCAAAGTGCGGAAATCTCTTTGTAATCGGATTCGGACGAAGCGACTATAACTTCGTCGATTTGCGGTATATCGAATTTTTTAAGCGTGTGAAAAAGCGCGGGTTCGCCGTAAAGGGGGGCAAGTAGTTTATTTTTGCCGAAGCCTGCGCGCTCGCCCTTTCCCGCCGCGCATATAATGGCGCTAATTTTCATTTTGTATTATCTCGTATAGGGAAGCGGCCTCGTCTTTTTTAACCGTTTCCTTGATTTCGTTAATCCTGAATTTAAGGCTTCCCGTGGCGTAGCTTATCTCTACCACGTCGCCGGCCTTTATCCGGTGCCCTGGCTTAACGTCCCTGCCGTTTACGCTGACTTTGCCCTTGTCGCAGGCCTCCTGCGCGAGCGTGCGCCGCTTTAATATGCGCGATATTTTTAAAAATTTATCTATTCTCATTGAAAATTACCTTAATGAAAAATATTTTTTACAGTGGGTTAAAATGTGTTGACATTATTGACGGACAAGTTTATAATAATATGCTGAACTAAAATGCGATTTTTGCACTTTCTTTGTCCTTTACATAGCAAAACGACAACAAAAATCACCAAAATATGGCAATTTTTTGTCCGTTTAACGACTGAATTATACACCATATTATTTAGTTTGTAAAGGGAAGAATAAAAATTTTAAAAATTTTTTTAACGCAAAGCCGAAATTTACACATTGATTTTTTCCGGTGAAAAGATATATACGGATAATCGCCTATGTGAATTATAAATATAAAAGCCAAAAAGGAGTATTTATCGAAAAATGAATTTACCTGTCCACAAGTATGGCAAAACCGAAAGACGTAAATTCGGTAAAATCAACGAGGTTATCGAAATCCCCGACCTTGTTGAAATTCAGAAGGCGAGTTACAATTCGTTTATCAACGAGGGCATATCGGAAGTGTTGGAAGACTTTTCACCCGTTACCGACTATTCCGACCATTACGAGTTGTATTTCTTAAATCACTGGTTCGACGAAAAGCCCAAATACGACGAGAAGGAGTGCCGCAACCGCGACGCTACGTTTGCGCTTCCCATGCACGTCACCGTAAGGCTCGTCAACAAAGTCAAGGACGAGGTTATCGACCAGCCCGTATTTATGGGCGAGTTCCCTCTTATGACCGAATCGGGCTCGTTCATTATTAACGGCGCCGAGCGCGTTATCGTATCCCAGCTCGTCCGTTCGCCCGGCGTTTACAACGCTTCTACGCGCGACAAGACCGGCAAGGAAATGTTCGGCACGACAGTTATCCCCAACCGCGGCGCGTGGCTCGAGCTCGAACAGGACGCGCAGGGCGTTTTGTGGGTGCACGTCGACAGAAAGCGTAAAATCTGCGCGACCGTATTGCTTCGCGCTTTGGGCTTCGGCTCGGACAGATCGCTTTTAGACTTGTTCGCAAACGATAAAATGATTGAAAACACTATCGCAAAGGACGCGACCAAGTCGGAGTCGGACGGGCTTATCGAGCTGTACAGAAGGCTCCGCCCCGGCGAAGTACCCACCGAGGCTTCGGTTAAACAGCACCTCAACAACCTGTTCTTCGACCCGCGCCGTTACGACGTCGTAAAGGTCGGCAGATACAAGTTCAACAAAAAGCTGAACCTTGCGTACAGGCTCCCCGGCTGCAAACTCGCGGAGGACGTTTTCAACCCCGAAACGGGCGAGGTTATGGCTCACGCAGGCGAGGTCGTCGAAGAGGCGAAGGCGTTTGAAATGCAGGACGCGGGCGTAAACGAAGTTTTCGTGCTCGTATCCGACCCCGAGGGCGGCGAAATCAAACACAAGATTATCGCGAACAATACGGTTAACTTCAAAGCCGTTTCCGATAAAAACCATAAAACGTTCGGGCTTCTGCCCACAATTTATTATCCGAACTTCAAGGTTATGCTCCGTCTTGCGGCGGAGTGCGAAAACGCCAAACCCGAAGAAGTTGCGGAAAAAAATCTCGACCTTATAAACTCGATTTTCTACACCGCGGAAACTCCCGAAACCGAGGACGAAAAGCCCGAGGACAAAAAGAACAGAGAAAAGCGGCGCGATACCCGCATAAAATTCGTTACGGCGTGCAAAAAGTTCAACGAGCTTTTGAACTCCGACATCGAAACGCTTACCGCGGAAGAAAAGAAGGAAATCAAGCCCATCGTCGAAAAGCTCAATCATAAACATATCACGGTCGACGATATCGTCGCTTCGATTTCCACAAATATCGACTTACAGTACGGCATCGGCACGATTGACAATATCGACCACCTCGGCAACCGCCGCGTGCGCTCCGTAGGCGAGCTTTTGCAAAACCAGCTTCGCATAGGTATAGCAAGGCTTGAAAAGCTAATAAAGGAGCGTATGGCCACGCAGGACGCCATGGAGGTTACCCCGTCCGGGCTTGTAAACGTGCGCCCCGTGTCGGCGGTTATCCGCGAGTTCTTCGGTTCGTCACAGCTGTCGCAGTTCATGGACCAGACCAACCCCGCGGCGGAGCTTACCCACAAGCGTAAGCTTTCCGCGCTCGGCCCCGGCGGACTTAACCGCGACCGCGCCACGTTCGAGGTGCGCGACGTTCACCACTCGCACTACGGCCGTCTGTGCCCCATAGAAACACCCGAAGGTCAGAATATCGGCCTTATTTCCTCACTTGCCACTTTCTCTAAGGTAAACGAATACGGCTTTATAATGAGCCCTTACAGAAAGGTCGTCAAGGACGAAAACGGCGAAGCCGTGGTAACCAACGAAGTACATTACCTTACCGCGGACGAGGAGGACAGATACGTCGTCGCGCAGGCGAACGAGCCGCTCGACGAAAACAACCGCTTTATAAACGACCACGTAGGCTGCCGTTATCAGGATTTGATTACGCAGTACACGCGCGACAAGGTCGACTATATGGACGTAAGCCCCAAGCAGCTCGTATCGGTTGCAACGGCGCTCATTCCTTTCCTTGAAAACGACGATACCAACCGTGCGCTCATGGGTTCGAACATGCAGCGTCAGGCGGTTCCTCTTATGAAAACGGAGTCCGCAATAGTTGCAACTGGTATCGAGGGCGCAATTGCGCGCGACAGCGGCGTTATGCTTCGCGCCAAAAACGCGGGTATTGCCGCGGGCGTATCTTCGGATATGATAAAGATACGCGAGGACAACGGTTTGATAACCGAATATAAACTGAAAAAGTTCGAGCGTTCAAACCAGGGCACCTGCCTCAATCAGCGCCCCATAATAAATACGGGCGACAGGGTCGAAGCCGGCGAAATAATCGCGGACGGCCCCGCAACCAACAACGGCGAGCTTGCGCTCGGTAAAAATATACTTATCGGTTACATGGAGTGGGAAGGCTACAACTATGAGGACGCTATTCTCATTTCCGAAAAACTCGTTCAGGACGACGTGTTCACGTCAATTCATATCGAAGAGCACGAAACCGAAGCGCGCGACACCAAGCTCGGCGAAGAGGAAATCACCCGCGATATACCCAACGTTTCCGAGGACGCTTTGAAAGACCTCGACGCCGACGGTATCATAAGGATAGGCGCGGAGGTTCAGCCCGGCGATATCCTCGTAGGTAAGGTTACACCCAAGGGCGAAACCGAGCTCACCCCCGAAGAAAGGCTTCTTCGCGCAATCTTCGGCGAAAAGGCGAGGGAAGTCAGGGATACCTCCCTTAAAGTGCCTCACGGCGAGGGCGGTATAGTAGTAGACGTTAAAATTTTCACCCGCGAAAACAAGGACGAGCTTTCGCCCGGCGTAAACAAGCTCGTGCGCGTATATATCGCGCAGAAGCGTAAAGTACAGGTCGGCGACAAGATGGCGGGCCGCCACGGAAACAAGGGCGTTATTTCGCGCGTGCTTCCTCAGGCGGATATGCCTTTCCTTGCGGACGGCACGCCTTTGCAGATAGTGCTAAACCCCCTCGGCGTTCCCTCGCGTATGAACATAGGACAGGTTTTGGAAGTGCATCTCGGGCTCGTTTGCAAACAGCTCGGCTGGAAGATTGCGACCCCCGTATTCGACGGCGCGACCGAGCAGGACATCAAGAGCCTTTTCCAGGAAAACAATATCTTAAACCCCGAAGGCAAGGTTGACGGCAAAATACAGGTATACGACGGCAGAACGGGCGAGCCCTTCGAAAACAGGGTCACCGTCGGCGTACAGTATATGATTAAGCTTATCCACCTCGTCGACGACAAGATACACGCAAGAAGTATCGGCCCGTACAGCCTTGTTACGCAGCAGCCTCTCGGCGGTAAAGCGCAGTTCGGCGGTCAGCGTTTCGGCGAAATGGAGGTCTGGGCGCTCGAAGCTTACGGCGCGGCGCATATCTTGCAAGAAATCCTTACCGTTAAATCCGACGATATCGTAGGACGTGTCAAAACGTACGAAAGTATCGTAAAGGGCAACAACATTTCCGAGCCCGGTATTCCCGAAGCGTTCAAAGTGCTTTTGAAAGAGCTTCAGTCGCTCGCGCTCGATATCAAGGTGCTCACCGAGTCGGGTGAAGAGCTCGTTATTCGCGAGCTTGACGACGACGATGAAGCGATACCCTCCGCAAGGGCGCGCGAAGCGCAGGAGCAGGAGGCGAAGATACCCGAAGAGGAGCTCGAGCTCGTCAGTCACAAAGAGGAAATCGCGGAAGAGGACGTCGAGCCTATTTCGATATTCGATACCGACGACGAGGACGACTTCACCGGTGCGGAATTGTTCGGCGGCGACGATGACGACGATGACGACGATTTGGGCGACAAATTCACTTTGTTCGACAGCGACGGCGAAACCGAAGATTACGACCTTTTCGCCGACGAAGAGAACAAGGACGAGGAGTAAAAGGGAGGTTAAAACATGTTTGAATTAAACGATTTCAGTTCTATCAAAATCAGCGTAGCTTCCCCCGAAAAAATAAGGGAACTTTCCAAGGGCGAGGTCACCAAGCCCGAAACCATAAACTACAGAACTCAGAAACCCGAAAAGGACGGACTTTTCTGCGAAAGGATTTTCGGACCGATGAAGGACTGGGAGTGCCACTGCGGCAAGTATAAACGTATCCGCTACAAGGGCATTACCTGCGAAAAGTGCGGCGTTGAAGTAACCCGCGCCAAGGTCAGAAGGGAAAGAATGGGTCATATCGAGCTTGCCGCCCCCGTATCGCATATATGGTACTTCCGCGGCGTGCCGTCGAGGATAGGGCTTATCCTCGATATGTCGCCCAAATCGCTCGAACAGGTTATCTACTTTGCGGCGTACGTCGTACTCGACCCCGGCACTGTGCCCGCGCTCGAATACAAGCAGGTAATTAACGATAAAGAGCTTCGCGAAATCGAAGAAAAATACGGTGAAAGCGAGGTTACGGGGCTCAAGGTCGGAATGGGTGCGGAGTCTATCCGCGAGCTTTTGATGGCTGTCGACCTCGACAAAGAATGCGAGGAAACCAAAAAGATTATTGAGACGAGCACGGCGGCGCAGAAGCGCGTCAAGGCGGTTAAGAGGATAGAAATCCTCGAATCGTTCAGGAAGAGCGGCAACCGCCCCGAATGGATGGTTTTAACCGTTCTTCCCGTGCTTCCTCCCGAAATCCGCCCCATGGTTCAGCTTGACGGCGGCAGGTTCGCTTCGTCCGATCTGAACGATTTATACAGGCGCGTAATAAACCGCAACAACCGTCTTAAAAGAATGATGGAGCTCGGCGCGCCCGAAATGATAGTCAAAAACGAAAAGCGTATGTTGCAGGAAGCGGTCGACGCGTTAATCGACAACGGCCGCCGCGGCAAGGCGCTTTCCGGGCCCTCCAACAGGGAGCTCAAATCCCTTTCGGGTATGCTCCGCGGCAAGCAGGGGCGTTTCCGTCAGAACCTTTTAGGTAAACGTGTCGACTATTCCGGCCGTTCGGTTATCGTCGTAGGCCCCGAACTCAAACTTTATCAGTGCGGACTTCCCAAGGAAATGGCAATCGAGCTTTTCAAGCCTTTCGTTATGAAAAAGCTTGTCGAAAGCGGTCAGTGCCACAATATAAAGAGCGCGAAACGTACCGTCGAGCGCGCAAAACCCCTCGTATGGGACGTACTCGAACAAGTCATTAAAGAGCACCCCGTGCTTTTAAACCGTGCGCCCACGCTGCACAGACTTTCCATTCAGGCGTTCGAGCCCGTGCTTATCGAGGGTAGGGCGATAAAAATTCACCCGCTCGTTTGTACCGCGTTCAACGCGGACTTCGACGGCGACCAGATGGCGGTTCACGTGCCCCTTTCGGTCGAAGCGCAGGCGGAAGCAAGGTTTTTAATGCTTTCCTCCAACAATATTTTGAAGCTTTCCGACGGTAAGCCCGTTATGCAGCCCGCGCAGGATATGGTTCTCGGCGCGTACTATCTGACGATTATCCGTCGTGAAGAGGGTAAATTCTACCGTTGGAGCGGCGACAGATACGTCGAATGCGCGGAAGGCGACGAGGGCGCGGAAAAATACGTACCCAACGCGTACATTTCCGAGGACGAGGCTCTGATGGCTTATCAGACCAAGCTCGTGCATATGCAGGACGAAATTTACGTAAGGCGTACCGTTAACGTAGACGGCGAAACAGTGTGCGGCAGGGTTAAAACGACAGTCGGCAGGATTATCTTCAACTCCGAAATGCCTCAGGATCTGGGCTTCGTCAAACGCGTAACAAAGGAAGATTTCTTAAAATACGAAATTTCATACGAATTCCTCGGCAACTCGGTTGCGGTCGGTAAAAAGCAGCTCGGCAAAATCGTAGAGCGTTGCTTCAAGACGGGCGGCGCCCCCAGAGCGGCGGACGTGCTCGACAAGATAAAGGCGCTCGGCTATAAATATTCTACCATAGGCGCCGTAACCACTTCCGTATTCGATATGCATATTCCCGACGCGAAAAAGGAAATTGTAAAAGATACC
The DNA here is from genome assembly GCA_947572415.1 of uncultured Clostridia bacterium. GTDB lineage: Bacteria > Bacillota > Clostridia > Christensenellales > Borkfalkiaceae > Coproplasma. Next base: position 42,494 of record CANPBT010000008.1, read on the forward strand.
GAAGAAAAGGTTATAAAGATAGAAAAGAAGTACCAGCGCGGACTTCTGAGAGAGGAAGAGAGATACAATGCGGTTATCGACGCGTGGGACGCGGCAACCGACGCGGTTACCGACGCGCTAAAAAAATCGCTTGATAAGTTCAACCCCATATGGATGATGGCGGATTCGGGCGCCCGTGGTTCAATCGACCAGATGAAGCAGCTTTCGGGTATGCGCGGGCTGATGGTTAACCCTCAGGGTAAAAAGATAGAAGTTCCCGTTAAGTCGTGTTTCAGGCAGGGGCTTTCCGTTCTCGAATACTTCATTTCCTCGCACGGCGGTCGTAAAGGTCTTGCCGATACGGCGCTTAAAACCGCGGACTCCGGTTATCTTACCCGTAGGCTTGTCGACGTTTCGCAGGACGTTATCGTCCGCGAAGACGACTGTATGGCGGGCAGCAAAAAGCCCCGCGGTATGGTAGTAAGGGCAATAATAGGCCCGAACGGCGAGGTTATAGAAGGGCTCGAGGACAGAATTCAGGGCAGATTCGTCGCCGAGGACGTCAAGGACAAGAGCGGCAGGGTAATCGTTGCGCAGAACGAATTCGTTACCGATGCGATTGCAAAAGAGATTATTGCCGCCGGCGTCGAGCAGGTATCGATACGTTCGATATTCAGCTGTAATTCGCGCTACGGCGTATGCGCCAAGTGCTACGGCAAGAACATGGCAACCAACACTCCCGTACAGCCGGGCGAAGCGGTAGGCGTTATCGCCGCGCAGTCCATAGGCGAACCGGGTACCCAGCTTACCATGCGTACCTTCCATACGGGCGGTATCGCGGCGACGGGCGACATTACGCAGGGTCTCCCCCGCGTAGAGGAGCTTTTCGAAGCGCGTAAGCCCAAGGGCTGCGCAACCCTTTGCGAGGTTTCGGGCGTTGTCACCGTCGACGACAAGGACAATCTCAAACACATATTCGTGCGCGACGCGGTCACGGGCGAACAGAAAAAGGAATACACGCTGCCCTTCAACGCAGAGCTTCACGTCAAGACGGGCGACAAGGTTGAGCCGGGCACCGTCCTCAACACCGGTTCGGTATATCCTCAGGATATTTTAAGGGTATCGGGCGTAAGAGGCGTGCAGGATTATATCTTAGAGCAGGTTCAGTCGGTTTACCGTTCGCAAGGCGTTGACATAAACGACAAGCACGTTGAAATTATCGTAAGGCAGATGCTCCGCAAAGTTAAGATAGAAAGCGCCGGCTCGACAGGGCTTCTTCCCGGCGAAACGGTCGATATGTTCACCGTCGAGGAAGAAAACCGCAAGGCAATCGAAACGGGCGGCACGCCCGCGCTTCAGAAGCGCGTGCTTTTAGGCATAACAAAAGCCGCGCTGTCGACCGATTCCTTCCTGTCGGCTGCCTCCTTCCAGGAAACGGCGAGGGTGCTTACCGACGCGGCAATCAAAAACAAGGTCGACCCTCTCGTAGGTCTTAAAGAAAACGTAATTATAGGCAAACTTATCCCTGCAGGCACGGGCGTAAAGGAATATAAGAATATGTCCCCCGTAATCAACGCGTCGTTTAACAGCGCGGCAAAACCGCAGGAGTAAAAACTTTAATAGACAAAAGCGGCGCGTTTAACACCGCGCCGCAAGCTTCAAAGGGGTGTGCAAATGCCGAATTTCGAACAGTTGAAAATGCTCGAACTCGTGCGCGTGCTCAGGACGGATATACTCGCCGTAGAGGAGCAGCGCAGCGCCGCCGCGTTCAGGCAGGCGCGGAAAGATTTACAGGATATATACAACTATCATCTTATATCGAAAAAGTCTTTCACGGGCGTTGAGTATTATCTTAAAAATCTTTATACGTCGTTCAATTACGGCGCGGTGATAGTGAACGAAGCGCTGAAAAAGAGAAACCTCGACGGTGAAAACGGCGTTAAACTCGAAGAGTGCCTCGAAACAATGATAAGCTGTTGCGATAAAGTGACGGAGGGGCTGAAGCAACCGCCCCAACCGCCCCGCACTAAAAAGAAATAAATTAACCTCCGTGTGTTTATAACGCACGGGGTTTTTATTTGGTATGTAATTACTTGCCTTTAAAGTCGGTTAGTGGTAAAATCTTATTGTTATGAAATTTACAGAACTCACCGTACATACAACAAGCGAAGCGAGCGAGGTCGTAGCCGACGTCATGTGGCGATATACCAACTACGGCGTGGCTATTTCCGACGTAAAGGACGTAATCGCTCTGCAAAAAGACAGGGCGACTTACTGGGATTATATGGACGAAAGCCTTAAAGACGAATCTCGCGACGTCCTTGTAAAAGCGTTTATCGCGCTTGACGCCACTGCGGAAACACTGCCGCTTATCCGCGCCGACCTCGAAGAAGCCGCGGCAAACGGCGCCGGCTTTATCAATTTCGGTTCGTTAGAGGCGACCCGCCGCGAGGTTGAGGGCGACGATTGGCTTGAAATATGGCGCAAACACTTCCGTCCGTTGCATATCGGCGGCAAAGTCGTAATCGTTCCCGAATGGATCGAGTACGAAAAGAATGACGGCGAGGTCGTAATAATTCTCGACAGCAATATGGCTTTCGGCACGGGCGAGCACGAAACCACCTCTATGTGCCTTAAACTTTTGCAAAGCCACATAAAAGACGGCGACGTATGTATCGACGTCGGCTGCGGCAGCGGAATACTCGGTATTGCAGCGGTTAAGCTCGGCGCAAGCCTTGCGTATCTCACCGATATCGACGATATTGCGGTAAAAAGCGCAAACCACAACGCGGTAAGCAACGGCGTTTCGGATAAAACTATTGTCGCGCATAGCGACCTTTTAAACGATACAAACGTAAAAGGCGATATAATGCTCGCCAACATTACGGGCGAAATACTCTGTCGCCTTGCCCCGTCTATCCCCAAAAACCTCAAAAAAGGCGGCGTGCTCATTTTAAGCGGAATTATCGAAAGCCGCCTCAATATGGTAAAAGAGGCTTTCCGCGCGCAGGGGCTCAGTCCGGTTGAAACGCAGCGCGACGGCGAGTGGTTCGCTTTGGTATTTAAATCATGAGCGGCAGAAAAAGATTTTTCATTGAAAAACTCGATTATCCCCGACAGACCGAAGCAATTTTGAGCGGCGAGGAGTTTGTCCACGCAAAGACGGTGCAGCGCGTTGAGGAGGGCTCGGAAATATGCCTTCTCGACGGCAGCGGCAGGGAGTATACAGCCTTAGTCGTCAAGGTGGATAAGCGCAGCTTAACCGCGCATATAACGGGCGCGTACGACGGCGAAAAGGAGCCTAAAACTCACGTATACTTATTGTGCGGCGCGCTCAAAGGGGATAAAACCGAGCTCGTCGTGCAAAAGGCGACCGAGCTCGGGGTGAGCAAGGTCGGGGTGTTTAACTCCGATTACTGCTCCGCGTTTATGAACCACAACAAGCTCGAAAGGCTTTGTAAGGTCGCTCGCGAGGCGGCAAAGCAGTGTATGCGTTCCCGTGCGCCGGAGGTCGTGTATTTCGACGACTTCGAAAGCGCGGTAAAATCCGCAAAGCAATACGATAATAAACTGTTCGCATGTGAATTTGCCGACAAGTCGGACGCGGACATTTCTCAAATAAGCGGCTCGACCGCCCTTGTCGTGGGCAGCGAGGGCGGCTTTTCGGAAAGCGAATTCGCCTTTGCCAAAAGCGAGGGCTTCGCGGGGGTAACCCTCGGCAAAAGAATACTCCGCGCAGAAACGGCGGCAATCTCGCTTTTATCGCTCGCCGCGTACTTTCTGGGGGAGCTTACATGAAAGCCGTAGTATTTACGCTCGGTTGTAAGGTAAACGAGGTCGAGTCGGCTTCTTTAATGGCTTCGCTCGAAAAAGCGGGCTGGGAGGTCGACGACAAGCTTTCGTATGCGGAGGCGTATATTCTCAATACCTGCGCCGTCACGCGCGAGGCGGAAAAAAAGAGCCGTCAGCTCATCGCCCGCGTCAAAAAATTCAATCCCGAGGCCAAAATTTTCGTGTGCGGCTGCGCTTCGGAAAAGGATAAGGCAAGCTTTTTACGGCGCGGAGCGGCGTACGTTACGGGCGCGCGGGATAAAAGCGGAGTCCTGCGGGCTTTCGAAAGGGAGTTCGGGTTGCAAAAACAGCCCCCCGCATACCCAAAACAGACAAAGACGCGCGCTTTTATAAAGATTCAGGACGGTTGCAACAATTTCTGCTCATACTGCGTCATTCCCTATCTGCGCGGCAGGGAGGTTTCCCGCCCGATAGAGGATATCGTTGCGGAAATCAACGCCACCGAAAGCCCGGAAATAGTTCTGACGGGCATCAATATTTCGTCGTACGAGGGCGGGCTCGCTTCGCTTATTCGCGCGCTCGAAGATGTGAAAAAGCGTATACGGCTCGGTTCGCTGGAGTGCGGCGTGATAGACGACGAGCTGCTGTCTGCGCTCGACGGGCTTTACGATTTCGCGCCGCAGTTCCATTTATCGTTGCAGAGCGGCAGCGACGCCGTGCTTAAAGCAATGAACAGGCATTACACCCGCGCGGAATATATTCGAAAGTGCGAAAGTATATATAAGAGGTTCCCCGCGGCGGCGATAACCACCGATATAATAGCGGGGTTCGCTACCGAAACAGAAAGCGATTTTCTCGACAGCTTGTCCATTATCGAAGAGGTCGGGTTCGCCCGCGTGCACGCCTTTGCGTTTTCGCCGAGGGATGGCACCGTCGCGTATAAAATGCAGGACGTTCCCCCGCAAATAAAGTCGGAAAGATTGCACAGACTTTTAGAAGCCGCCGAAAAGTGCGCGGCGGGTTATGCTTCGGGTTTTATCGGACGCGAAGCCGAAATTATCGCGGAGGTTCGCGAGGACGGATATACCTGCGGTTATACGGGCAACTATATAAGGGCTTACGTCCCGTCGGAGCTCGAAGCGGGGCGAAAATATAAAGTTACAATAAAAAAACTGTACAAGGACGGGGTTGTCGCCGAAGTAAATGGATAGGGAAAGACTGCTTTCACGCGCAAAAATTACATATTTTTTCAAGGAAACTTTCCGCGCGCATTCCAAGGCGGAGTATAAAGAGATTTTCTCGCGCGGGCTCGGCGACGACGGCGACGCGCTCTCAGGCGCGTTTCCGTGGCTTTACGTGCGCGTTTTCTTCACGCTTTTAATGCTGTTTACGGCTAACGTGCTCATATTGCGCCTGACGGGCAACCCCATATACGAGCCGTCGGTCACTTTTCTCGGCGGAGTTACCTTTTTAATCCCCTTCGTGGTGTTTCTGTTCGAGCTGTATCCCAAGCGCGATTTGAGTTTAATGCTCATTTTTTCAGTGCTGGTTATAGGCGGCACGCTTTCGGGCGGGCTTGCGCAGCTGGGTTACGCCCTTATCGATGCGGAAAATAAGTGGTTGTCGGCAATAATAGCGGGGCTCGTCGAAGAAATCGGCAAAATTGTCCCCGCGATAATAGCGATAGAGTTTACCAAACAGAAAAGCCCTTATGCGGGCTATCTGCTTGCCGCGGCTGTCGGCGCTGGATTTTCGGTAATAGAGGATATGGGCTATATTTTCTGCTATTCCGACGAGTTTTTCCACAGCGATATTCAAGCCGTAGTGACGGTGTTCATAGAGAGGGGGCTCACTTCGTTCTGCACCCACGTAGTATGGACGGGCGCGGTCGGCTGGGCTTACTGCCGTATGCAAAAGCCTTTCCGCTCGGTATGGCTGCTGTTCCTCGCGCTGTCGGTAATGCTGCATATTCTCTGGGATTTGCCCCTCGAAGGCTGGATTGCCGCGGTTATAATCGGTACTTGCGTCATAGCCGGCGTAATCGAAAACGTCGCTATGATATACAGCTCGCATTCGGATATTTTAGAGGCGAATATCGACATAAACAGCTTCAACGACAACATTATCGCCGAAGCAAAGCAAATGGGCGAGAGAATGCGCTTCACAAACGCGGCGAACCTGACCTTCGCGCTTACCTGCGCGCTTTTGTCGGTGATAATACTAATCCTCTGCGCCCTGCCGATAGGTATGGAGTTTCAGCGTGTAGAGTTCGAAAGCAAGGAGCAGTTTATCGCCCGCATAGAGGGCGGCTTCAACCTTAAAGCCGACACAAAGAGGCGCTACGACTCGGACGAAAGAAAGAACGTAGAGGAAAGGTATATCGATAAAAAGCTTTCCTACGTGGTGCAAAAGGACGTCGTCGCCGGCTTCGACGGAGAATACTATTTCGGTTATTATGCAAGCGATTACAGCCGCCCCGCGGAAATTTCAGTTGAGCTTGACGGGTATTCGAGCCGGATATTCTGCAAAGAGTACGATTTCGGCGGCGAAAGCGCGTGGGTATTCGAGGTCAGTGCGGACGATATAATAAGTTACAGCTACAATGATGAAAACGGCACGGTGACCGCCGTAACTGCCGCCGAGGAGTTCGAGGGGTACGACGTGCTTATCGCGCTCGTTGCAACCGCCTGCGGAATAACCGCGGGTTGCTGCGTGGTTTTGACCGCGTTCAGAATAAAATTGAGGAGAGTTAAAAATGAAGTACGATAAAGATTGCATATTCTGCAAAATAGCGGCGGGCGAAATCCCTGCGGCAAAGCTTTACGAGGACGACAAGATGCTCGTATTCAAGGATATCGAGCCAAAAGCAAAAGTTCATCTTCTGGCGATACCAAAAAACCATTTCGCTTCTCTTGCCGAAATGGACGAGGAAAGAAGCGAAACGGTGAAGTATATGCTCGAAAAAATCCCCGAAATAGCCGCAAAGTGCGGGCTTGAAAACGGCTACCGCCTTGTAATCAATCAGGGCGCGGACGCGGGGCAGACGGTATTTCATTTACATATGCACATATTAGGCGGGCAGACGCTGGACTGGTAACGGGAGCTTCTATGTTATACTTTCTTAAAAACAAATACTTGTCTGTTTCTGTAAATTCCGACGGCGGCAGCATGACGTCGTTAAAATATCTCGGCGAAGAACGGCTCTGGCAGGGCGGCGAAGCGTGGCGCGGGCAGGACGTTGTTATTTTCCCCGTGATAGGTCATGCGGGCGAATACGAGGCGGAGGGGAAGATTTTCGCCCCGAAGTCGCACGGGGTCGCGAGGTACTCCGAGTTTGCGCTCGTCGATACGAGCACCGATAAGCTCACGCTCGAGCTTGCTTCGAATGCCGTTACGAAAAAGACATATCCGTACGACTTTCTGCTCACCGTGTCCTACGCGCTCAAAAAAAATTCTGTGAAAATTACATATACCGTCCGTTCGAAATCGGGCGTGATACCCTTTTATGTCGGCGGTCATCCCGGACTTGCCGCCCCCGACGGCGAAGCCGTAATCGAGTTTGAAAACGAGGAAAACCCCACGTTGTACCCGCTCGACGGCGAGCCTGTCGCGCTTGAAAAATTCAGGCGATTTATTGCAAACAAACAGTTTTTCTCGGAGTGTAAAACCTTTCAGCTCGGCGGGCTTTCGGGTGGAAATATTTACGCTAAAACGTCGGACGGGTACGTTTATACTTTTAAATCCGACTGTCCCGTATTCGCTTTCTGGAGCAACGAGAGCAGCGGCGACTACGTCTGCATAGAGCCGTGGTGGGGAATAAACGACAGCCCCTTAAACCCGAAAAAGCTTTCGGAAAAACCTTTTATTAACTTTGCGGACGAAAGCGGCAAAAGCTTTTCGTACACGCTTACGATAGATAAAAAATAAACCAACGCCCCGTCTTTTAAGGACGGGGCGTTGGTTTTTACCTGAGTACTATCCTCCAAAGCATAACGGCTTCGTGGTTGAACATAATCTGAACGATAAGCGACAGCATGTCCAGCATTATCAGCGTGCCTAATGTGCTAACTATGATTTTAGCCGCGTTAAACGGTATTTTATTTTGCGTAAATTTCAGGAGGGGAGTATGTACGAATTTGAATAGAAGGTATACGCCCGTGCCGAAGCCGAACATAGGTATAACGCCCGTGTATTTTGTTATGTGCAGCGGCATTTCGGAGTAATCCCACAGCATAACGCCGAAAGCCTTGTCCCATAAAAGCCCTACGCCGAGCTCGCCCAAAAACACCATCGAGCAGCAAATTACGTAAGTAAGCGCGTTTGAAGCGATTTTGCTTTTAAGCGTGCTTTTTTTGAACAGCCGCTTGCCGAACACGGCAAGGTTGTCCGCGCTACCCAAAAGGATATGCAACGCAAACGGTATAAACGCATAAGCCGATATAAACGGCAACGTATGAAAGCGGGCGTCTATCACGCCGTCCGTAATCGCCTTGAACGTATTTTCGGTTATCCAACCCGCAAATGCGGTAAGTATGCCCAGAATTCCCAGATATACAAATTCGACGCCGAATACGGTAAACCGTTCCCGTTCGGCGGCTGTGCTTACAACAGTGTTTTCCGCAGTCATAACAAACCTCCTTTATATAACTCTATTATAAACGAGCAATATAAACGAAGTGTAAACCGAATGTAAACTAAATGTAAACTTATTGTAACATAATGTAAACGAAGATTTACATTATGTAAACCCGATTGTAAACAAAAGTTGACAAAATGTAAACATTAGTTGTCATCGCATATTTTTTTCGCGGCAGCCTTCACCTTTTGCCGCAGTTCCGGCGGGTCGAGGACTTTTACCGCCCCGCCGAAGCTAAGTATTTTATTTACCAGCCCGCCGTCGTCGGGCAGCGTTACCCGCGCAGTAAAGGCGTTGCCCTGCGGCTCGATATTGTCTATGCCGAGCCATTCTTCTACGTCCGCGAGAGAGCGCTTTTCAATCCCCAAAGTAACGTCGGTAAGCGCGTCGCCGCCGTAGCCGAATTTGAGGTCTAGCTTGTCGCGGTCGAAATTCTGTTTTTCGAACGTCTTGCCGGTGAATGATGCGTTCTTTATCCTGCCTATTTTAAAGGTGCGGAAGGTCTGCTTTGTATGGCAGAAGGCGTATACATACCACACGTTCTGCTTGAATATGAGCACGTGCGGGTCGATTACTCTTTTGCTGTGTTCGCCGCTCCGTGAAATGTAGTCTATCATTATGCTTTTGCATTCGTTTACCGCGCTTTCGCAAACCCGCATTTTTTCGGAAAACTTTTTGCTGTCGCCCCACGTTCCGCCGTCGACTATAATGTTGCCGCTCACCGACAGCTCGCGCAGTTCGCTCTTTTGCTGCCTTTGAATCTTTTCTATCGCAGAGGTCAGGTTGTCGTCGTTAATCTGTCCGCTCATGGCTTTCAGCGCGTTCAGCGTCGCGGAATATTCGCCGCGGGTGAAATAGCCGTAGGGCAGGCGGTAGGTGTCGGCAATGGCAAATCCGCCGTATCTGCCGCGCGTGCAGTTTACAGGCACGCCGCATACGTTCAGCTCCTCGATATAGCGGTACACGCTGCGCGGCGAAATTTCGTATCGGTCTGCAATCTCGTTTGCCGTCAGCTTGCGTTTCGACAATAAAGTCATCATAATTTCAATCATAATTTTATATTTCATAAAAAGCCTCGTATACACCGGAATATTTTTTGTCAATAAAAAATAATATAAACCGTTAAAATTTTTTTTAAAAAACCCAAATTTATTTTATCATATATGACTATTGCTGTCAAGTTATTGTGGTAAAATATAATCGTAAAATAAAGGAGGACGAAATTATGACTTTTACGGCTTATATCGAAAGACAGAAAAGGATAATAAGGGACAGGCACGAGGGCGAAACTTTTCTTATAAATAAGGGCGAAGTAATCGCGCTTACCGAAACCGACAGAATATTTTACGATCTGAACTCTCTGAAAGGGCTTAACACCGACGAAAGGCTGAGCGTGCGCCGCAGCAAGGCGCACGCCTGAAATTAATGCGCCCGACCGTTTCGGTCGGGCGCATATTTTATTTACTCTTTAATAAGTTCTTTTACAGCCGTCTGCATTTTTTCGAGCGCGGCTTCCGCGTCCGCCTTGTGGTGCGCCTTTACCGAGAAATAAATTTTGAGCTTGGGCTCGGTGCCGGAGGGGCGCACGCAGATAAAGCTTCCGTTTTCCAGCTCGTAATAAACGCAGTTGGTGAGGGGGGAGCCTATCGGCGAGGTTGCGCCGGTGGCGACGTCGGTTTTAATATTCTTCGAATAATCGCGCACGGTGGCAACGTCGTAGATGTCGAATTTTTTGACGGGGTTTTCTTTGAGCCCGTCTACGACCGCGTTCATATCCTTCATAGCGTTCAGCCCCTTGAAGGGTATTGAAATATTGCAGTCCAAAACATACCCGTACGTGTCGTAAATTTCATTGAGCCGCTGGTACACCGTCTTATTTATCGAGGCATAATAGCAAACCATTTCCGCGCACAGCATCGAGGCTACTACGGCGTCTTTATCGCGCGCGTGCGTACCTCTGAGGTATCCGCAGCTCTCTTCGAAGCCGAACACGAAAGTATTCGCGTGGTTCTTTTCCCACAGCTTGATTTTTTCGCCTATGAACTTGAAGCCGACGGGCACTTCGAAAAGCTCCACGCCGAACTGCCTGCATATCGACTTCGCCATGCCGGTAGTCACGAACGATTTAACGACGGCGGCGTTGGCGGGCAGCTGACCTTCGTCTTTAAGCCTCGTTAAGATATAGTCGAGAAGAAGTATGCCCACCTGATTCCCGCTCAGCGCCTCGAATTCGCCGGCGCCGTTTTTGACGGCGACGCCAAGTCTGTCGCTGTCCGGGTCGGTGCCGAAAACTACGGTCGCGCCTATTCTGTTTGCAAGCGCGATTCCCATAGCAAGCGTCTGCTTGAATTCGGGGTTGGGCACTTCCACCGTCGAAAAATCGGTGTCCTTTCCGGTCTGTTCTTCGACGACCGTGGCTTTGATGCCTATTTTTTTGAGTATTGTCGTTACTGGTATATAGCCCGAGCCGTGAACGGGAGTATATACAAGCTGTAAATCCTTTCCGCAGGCTTTAACCGCCTTTTTCGAAAGGGCGAGCTTTTTCAGCTCCTTATAATATTTTTTATCCACCTTGGGAGGTATAGGTTTTATAAACTTTTTAATCTGCTCGGCGGTGGGGGAGGGGATACCCAGATAGTCCTCCGTCTTTCTGATAAAGCCGACTACTGTTTCTGTGTCTTCGGGGCTCATCTGCGCGCCGTCCGCGCCGTAAACCTTGTAGCCGTTGTATTGTTTGGGGTTGTGCGAAGCCGTAACCATAACGCCCGCAACGGTATTGAGGCACCTTACCGCAAACGACAGCATAGGCACGGGGTGCACGTCGCCGAAAAGGTGCGCTTTTATATTGTTTGCAGCAAGCACTTCGGCTGTCGCTTTCGCGAACTCGTCGCTTTTAAGCCTCGTATCGTACGATATCGCAACGCCGCGCTCCATAGCCTCTTCGCCCAGCGTTTTGATAAATTCGGCAAGCCCCTGCGTCGCGCGTCTTACGGTGTATACGTTCATCATATTCGTGCCGTAGCCGATAATGCCGCGCATGCCGGCGGTCCCGAATTCGAGCTCGGCGCCGAACCTGTATTCGATTTCTTCTATATTATCTTTTACGCCCGCAAGCTCAGCCTTTGCTTCGGCGTTCAGTCTTGCGTCGTTTACCCACTTTTCGTAAAGTTCGGTGTAATTCATAACACTCTCCAAATAATTTACTACTAATAGTATATAATAAAAACTTTCCTCTGTAAAGGGGAAAGTTTAAAATTTTTCGTTTTTTTTAAGTTTTTTTCATTCACCCTTGAAAAATTCCTCGCGGGTTAACACTTTTTCTTTTTCGGGTTTTATTATCGTGTTTTTATCGATAAAATATTTCAGCTCCTCTCTGTCGTAGTAATTTACGAATTCGAAGCAGACGAGGATAATATAGCTTGCGGGGATAGTGATAAGCGCCGCCGCGCCGAAAGTGAATATTACCCCGCCGACGTTTGCCGCGATAATCAGAAGACATAACACCACGAAGTTCGACATTACCTCGAATGTATGCTTGCCGCTCCTCGAAAAGGAATTTATTATGGCCTGCTTCTGCCCGTTCTTGCCGCGGATAAGCGCGGGCAGCCAGTCGGAGGTGAACGTCATTTTTACGCAGACGATGAAAATTACCGCGGTTACGAACATAAATATCTGTAAAGGGATTATTACGAACGGCAGCATGGCAATCAGTCTGAATACGATTACGTACGCGCAGAAATAGCATATTGCGTCGTATATTAAAGACAGGGGTGAGTAGATAAGGCTGTATAAAGCGGCGGGTTTGAGGTTGCGTATAAGCGTTACCATAAAAGGCGAATGAGCGCGGAGGGCCATTTTATCGTTTATGACAGCTGCCGCGGCATAGTTGCCCAGCCCCGAAAAGAATTTCGAAACAAGGTAGACCGCGCCTACGCCTACAAAGCCCCACGCAATATTCGCGCGGTTATCGGCAATGAGCCGCAAAAGCGCTTCGAACGCTTCCTTTATCCTCTGCGTAGCTTCGGCAATTTCGGTATTTCTGCCGTTTACAAGGTCGATAAGGAAATCCTTAACGCCGTTCATCAGGTTCGCAAAATCCGCCGACCCGGTAAGCCCGTTGACGAACGGGTACAGTATCGCCGTATAAAGGCAGGCGGTAATCACCCCTATAACCAGTCTGTACAAAAGCTGTTTATAGGTTACCGAAAAGTTGTCGATAAGTACGTTGAACGTGTGTTTGAATTTCATAATTAATTTATTCCGACATGTTTATATGTGAATTTATCTCCGTTGACAACGAGATATAAATAACTCTTTTCGCCGAACCGCGAAAGCGAACCGGGGTTCAAAAGCGTGACGCCGTCGATTAAGTCCTCGCGCGCTTCGTGCGTGTGTCCGTACAGCGCGATATCGCAACCCAGCTCTTTCGCGCGGGCGGCAAGCCTTGCAAGCGTTGTCTTGACCGAATAGTTGTGCCCGTGGCATGCGAATATTTTTACGCCCTCGACGCAGATTACGCACTCGTCCTCGCCGAATTTCGAGTATAAATCGCAGTTGCCGTTTAAAAGGGTGGTTTTTGCGGGATAGCGTTTTCTTATAACGCTCCCGTCGGAAGAGGTGTCGCCCAGATGTATTATATAATCGTTTTCCGAAAAAATTCCGTCAAGGTCGCCGAGCGCCTTAGTGTTGCCGTGCGTGTCGGATAAGACTATACACGTTTTCATATCAGTCCTCTTTCAGCTTCGCAGACAAATCGCACAGTGCGCGGTAACGGTGCGAGACCTTGTTTTTTTCTTCCGCGCTTGCAAGCCCGAAGCTCTTTTGGATATCGTCGGAGTAGAATATGCAGTCGTAGCCGAATCCGTTCGAACCTGTGTCCTCGAAAAGAATTTGTCCGTGCGTTTCGCCCTCGCCGAAATACTTCGTGCCGTCGGGGAGGTACAGGCATACCGCGCTCGTAAAGTGCGCGTTTCGGCTGCTTGCATTTTCAAGCTTTTCAAGCAAAAGCTTTCTGTTCGCCGCGTCGCCGCCGCCGGAAAACCTCGCGGAGTACACGCCGGGCGCGCCGCCGAGCGCGTCTACGCACAGCCCCGAGTCGTCCGCGAGCGCGGGCACGCAAAATTTTTCGGCTATGAATTTTGCCTTTATTTCAGCGTTTTCCTTAAAGGTTACGCCCGTTTCGGGTATGTCGCCGTCAAAGCCGAGGCTCTGCATAGGCATAATTTCCGTATCCGAAAATATCTGTTTTATTTCCCGTATTTTATTCGCGTTGCCGCTCGCAACGACAATTTTTTTAAGTTTCATATATATTA
>CANPBT010000009.1 GCA_947572415.1 uncultured Clostridia bacterium
TGTATTCCGATTAAAATTTAGTTTTTTGTAAATTCCCTACGGAACACACCCTAAAATTGCGCGTCTTTTTACATAATTTATTATCGTTTAATTGCAAAATGTAAATTTGTATGTTATAATATAACAATAACGTGGGTAAGTCTACGTAAATTTTCATTGACACGGTTAAAAAGGTAATTAATTCTATGTCGAAATGGGTTACCGTCTGGGGCAACGCCACTTCGGTTGCGGAACGCCGCCCCGAAACTTATGCAAAAGATATTTCTTTGCGCTATCCCGTAAAGTGCGCGTTCGGCGGCAATAAGGTAAGGCTGCATTTTTCAAACTTCTGCGGGACTGAACCCGTTACACTGACGCGCGTCACAATCGCGCCGTCGGTATCCGACAGAGAAATCGATTTAAAGGACGCGGCGCTCGTCACGTTTTCCGGCAACGAGAGCGTAACGATAGGCGTCGGCGAAGAAATATTTTCCGACGAAATAAATTTCCGCGTCAAACCGCAGGGCATGGTTTCCGTCAGCTTTTACCTCGCCGGGTTTACGCTTATGCGCTCGGCGGTGGTCGTAACGGGCCCGCTGTCCAAAGGCTTTTTTTCGCTCGGCGACGTTACGGCTGAAAGCGTTCTGCCGCTCAATTCGACCCGTTCGACGAATACTTTCTATTTCCTTACGGGCATAGACGTGTTGACCGACGATAATAACCGCTGCGTGATTTGCTACGGCGACTCGATAACCGCGCAGAGCTGGCCCGATTATCTTACTTTAAAATGTATGTCCGACGCGTATAACCGCACCGCGGTAATCAGGCGCGCGGCAAGCGGCACACGCATTTTACGGCAGTACGACTGTATTACGTACGAAAGCTACGGGCTTTGCGGCAAAAACCGTTTCGAACGCGAAATTTCAAGCGTAAGCGGAGCGGATACCGTAATAATTCAGCAAGGTATAAACGATATTATCCACCCCGTCGGCACGGAAGTGAACCCTTTCCGCCCGATGTCCGACCTGCCTTCCGCAAATGAGCTGGAAGAGGGGATAAAATACTATATAGCTTTGGCTAAAAAGAATAATCTCAAAGTTTTACTGGGCACGCTTTTGCCCATTTACGGCTGGCGCACATACGCGCCTTTCCGTGAGGATTTAAAAAACGCATTTAACGACTGGATACGCGCATACGACGGCGCGGACGGGTGTATCGATTTCGATAAAGCCCTCCGCTCCGAGGGGGATAAGGCTTCGTTCGCAGAAAACTTCGACAGCGGCGACCACCTGCACCCGAGCGAAAGCGCGTATAAGGCGATGGCGGAAATTGCATTCGGGAGTTTACGAAAGTGAGAGTGGCGATTTACGGCGCCGGCGCTATGGGCACTATACTCGGCGCGTACATAGCGGCAAGCGGCAAACAGATAGATTTGATAACGAGCAACGTAAAGCACGTCGAAGCTATTAAGCAGCACGGCGCGCAGGTTTTGGGCAACGCGAATTTTACTGTAAGGGTAAACGCGCTTACGCCGGACGAAATGACGGGCTGTTACGATATAATTTTTCTTATGACAAAGCAGCGTGAAAATCATAAAATTCTGACCACGCTCAAAGATTTTCTTGCGGAAGACGGGGTAATCTGCACGTTGCAGAACGGGCTGCCCGAGCCGTCGGTTATAGAGGCGGTCGGGTCGAAGCGCTGCTTAGGCTGCGCCGTGGGCTGGGGCGCGAGCTATATAGGCGACGGGGCTTCCGAGCTGACCTCGAAAAAGGACAAAATGACCTTTGCGCTCGGCTCTATGCACGGCAACAACGCCTGGACGGAAACGGTTAAGGAATACCTCGAATGCGCCGGGCACGTAACGGTGGAGCCCAACTTTTTCGGGGCGAGGTGGGCTAAGCTCGTAATGAACTCCGCCTTTTCGCCGCTATCCGCCGTGACGGGGCTTACGTTCGGGCAGGTCGGCGCGAAATACCCCTCGCGCAGGCTCGCGCTCGCGCTTTTGAACGAGGCTTTCGACGTCGCCGAAAAATGCGGCGTGGAAATCAGCCACATTCAGGGCCACGATATTGTCAGTTTATACAAGTGCAAGGGCGGCTTCAAAAAATTCGTCGCTATGCGGCTCGTCCCTCTCGCAATGAAAAATCACAAAAAAATCACGTCGGGTATGTATTTCGATTTAAAGGCGGGCAAAAAGTGCGACGTGGATTTCGTAAACGGGGTAATACAGCGGCTAGGCAATAAGTTCGGCGTCGATACTCCGCTCAACGACGCGGTTATAGAAATGGCGCACGAAATCGAGCGCGGCGAACGCGAAATCAGCCTTGCGAATGCAAAGGTGCTGGATAAAATTTACAGAAAAAGGTAGGCTATGCAGGATATTTTTTACCCGTCGCACGACGGTATTACCACAATTCACGCATGTATATGGAAGCCGCAAGGCGAAATAAGAGGAGTAGTGCAGATTATACACGGCATGTGCGAGTATGCCGCGAGATATGCGCCGTTTGCGGAGTTTCTTGCGGGGCACGGCTTTCTCGTATGCGCTGAGGACCATCTGGGGCACGGGCAGTCGGTTAAGGATAAAACTATGCTCGGCTATTTCAATAAGGAGCGCAGTACAGATACCGTTATAGAGGATATCCGCGCTTTGCATTTGAACGTAAAAAATATGTCGGGCGACGCGCCCTATTTCGTAATGGGGCACAGTATGGGCTCGTTTTTCTGCCGCAAATACATTTCGGTTTACGGCAACGATTTAAGCGGCGCGGTAATAATGGGCACGGGCTTCAAAGGCGGGCTCACTTTGGGCAGCGCGCTTTTCCTGGTAAGGCTTAACGCGCTTTTCTGCGGCTGGAAGAACAGAAGCCGTATGATAAAGAAGCTCGCGTTCGGCAGTTACAATAAAAAGTTTAAGCCCAAACGCACGGAAAACGACTGGCTTTCCGCGGATACGGGCAACGTTGATGACTATATCGCGGACGGACATTGCAACTTTTCTTTCACAAACAACGGCTATGCCATACTTTTCGGCATAATCAGGCAGGCGTGCTCGCATAAAGTTATTTCCGCGGTACCCAAAAATTTACCCGTGTACTTTGTCGCGGGCAAGGACGACCCGGTCGGCGATTACGGCAAAGGCGTTTTAAAAGCGAAGCAAAAATTCGAGAAAGCGGGCGTAAAGGAAGTAAGTATTACCCTCTACTCGGGCGCGCGCCACGAAATTTTAAACGATACCTGCAAGCAGCAGGTAATGGACGATTTGCTTGACTTTTTCGAAAAACATATATAAATGAAATTATGATTGACAAATGGGAAGTACGGATACCCGGGCTTTCGGGCGATAAAAAGCGTTGGGCTTACGTCTATCTGCCCCGCGATTACGAATACGACGAGGACAGGCGTTATCCCGTTATGTACATGTTCGACGGGCATAATCTGTTTTCAGACGACGAGGCGACATTCGGCAGAAGCTGGCGGCTCGCCGATTATCTCGATAAAAACAACGTGCCTCTTATCGTCGCGGCGGTGGAGTGCAACCACGAGGGGAACAGACGGCTTTCGGAATATTCCCCCGTGAATTTCACTTTTAAAAACGGTGAAAAGATAAGCGGCGCCGGTAAAAAATATATGGACTGGCTTACGGGCGTGTTTAAGCCGTACATAGATAAAAACCTGCGCACCCTGCCCGACAGAGCCAACACAGCGATAGGCGGCAGCTCGATGGGCGGATTAATGACTCTTTACGCGCTGGCAAAATACGCCGGATATTTTTCACGCGGGGCGGCGCTTTCGCCAAGCCTTTGGGCTTGCGGCGGCGTGCCTGAATTTATAAAAAAGGCAACATTCGGCAAAGAATGCATAATATATATGGATTACGGCAGCAAAGAGTTTAAAAACCACGACGGACAGAAGGAATTGTTTGTAAAAACGGCGTCGCTGCTTTTCGATAAGGGCGTCGCGCTGACGGCGAGCATAGCCTTGGGCGGGGTTCACTCGGAAGCCAGCTGGGAAAAGCGTATACCCGTGTTTTTACAAGTACTTTTCGGGTCGTAACGGTCTGTCGCGCGCGTTTCATGCTAAATGACAATTAGGAGATTGTATGAAGAATTTTATTTTTATTTCACCGAACTTCCCCGAAAACTACTGGAAGTTCTGCAAACAGTTACAGTATAACGGTTTTAACGTGCTGTGTATAGGCGATTGCCCCTACGAACAGCTTAAAGACGAAGTGTGGGGCTCGCTTAAAGAGTACTACTGGGTGCGCAGCCTTGAAAATTACGACGAAGTTTACCGCGCCGTGGCTTTCTTTATTTTCAAGTACGGCAAAATCGATTTCCTTGAAAGCAACAACGAATACTGGTTAGAGCGCGACGCAATGCTGCGCACGGCTTTCAACATAAAGTCGGGCTTTTTGCAGAAGGATATCAAGAAGATTAAGTTTAAGTCTCAGATGAAGAAGTATTACGCAAAGGCGGGCGTAAAAACGGCAAGATACTGCCTCGTAAAGACGCTTGCCGGCTGTAAAAAATTCATAGACGAAGTGGGTTACCCCGTAATCGTCAAGCCCGACAACGGCGTCGGCGCGAACGATACGCGAAAAATATCAAACGAAAACCAGCTTGAAAGGTTTTTCGAAGAAAAACAGCCCGTTCAGTACATAATGGAGGAGTTTATTTACGGTGAAGTAAACTCTTACGACGCGATAATAGACGGCGCCGGCAACCCCGTATTCGAAACGGGCAACGTGACGCCTTGCTCGCTTATGGACGTAGTCAACGAAAACGGCGACAGTTTGTTCTATATCGTAAATCAGCTTTCGGAGGACGTGCGCAAGGCGGGGCGCGATACCGTCAAGGCGTTCGGCGTAAAAAACCGTTTCGTGCATTTCGAATTTTTCCGCCTTACCCGCAATCAGCCCATAGGCAAAAAGGGGGAGGTGGTCGCGCTCGAAGTGAATATGCGCCCGAGCGGCGGCATATCGCCGGATATGATGAACTATGCGAACAGTATCGACGTGTATAAAATCTGGGCGGATATTATGTCTTGCGGACATACCGAGCTCGTCTGCGGCGAAAAATATTTCTGCGCATTCGCAGGCAGGCGCGACGAAAAGGCGTATTATTATTCCGAGCAGGAAATTCTCGGAAAATACGCCGAGAATATGCGCATAGTGGATAAGGTGCCCTACGCTTTAAGCGGCGCAATGGGCAACAGAATGTTCGTCGCCGTATTCAAAACAAAAGAAGCCCTCGACGGATTTTATTCCGAAATCTTTAAAACCATAAGCTGAATTATGTTTAACGTAAATGCAATGCAGTGGACTCGTCTGCCTGAAAAATACGATATAACTGCGGATAAAATAGTTATAACAACAAAGCCGAATACTGATTTGTGGCAGAAAACTTATTACGGTTTTTGTAATGACAACGCGCCGGTATTGCAGGCGGAAACGGAAGAGCGATATTTTTCCTTCACCGTTAAAACGCAGTTTAAAAGCAAAAGGCGGTTTGACCAGTGCGGGGTAGTAATCTATCTTGACGGCGAAAACTGGTTGAAAGCTTCCTGCGAGTACGAAAACGAAAAATTTCAACGGTTGGGCAGCGTAGTGACAAACGGCGGGTATTCCGATTGGGCTACTACAGATATCTGCGCCGACGTCAAAACGATTTGGTACAGACTGAGCAGACGGCAATCCGATTATTGCGTGGAGTGTTCGTTTGACGGCGAAAATTTCAAGCAGATGCGCATATGTCATTTGCAGGCGGGCGCGGGGAAGATAAAATTCGGTATTTATGCCTGTTCGCCCGAGCAGTCGTCATTTGAAGCGGTATTTACGGAAATGCGACTAACCGAGTGTAAATGGAAAAAACACGAATAAATTATCCGCGGCGGACTTTTTTAAAGTCCGCCGCGGTTTTATAGACAATTTTGTTCTAAAACGCAAAACTTCGCAATAAAGTAGTTATACACATAGTTTTTGCGGAGGCGGATATGGTTGATTATAACGTATACGAAGACATTGCCGGAAGAAGCGGCGGAGACATCTATATCGGTGTGGTGGGGCCCGTCAGAACGGGTAAATCCACGTTGATAAAAAAATTTATGACGGAACTTGTCATTCCGTTCGTTACCGACGAAAATTCCAAGTCGGTCATGACCGACGAATTGCCGCAGTCGGCTTCGGGTAAAAGCGTTATGACCACCGAGCCGAAGTTCGTGCCCGCTAAGGCGGCGGCGGTTAAAATCGAAAACGCCGAAGCGAACGTAAGGCTTATCGATTGCGTCGGTTTTGTTACCGACGGTGCGGTCGGGTTCGAGGAGGACGGCAAGCCCCGCCTCGTCAACACGCCGTGGAGCGAAAATCCCCTGCCCTTTAAAGAGGCTGCGGCGCTCGGCACCGAAAGGGTTATAAAAGACCACTCTACGGTGGGCGTGCTCGTCACCACAGACGGCAGTATCGCGGATATACCCAGAAAGGGCTACGAGCAGGCGGAGGAGCGCACCGTAAAATGCCTCAAAGATATAGGCAAACCTTTCGTTATAGTATTGAACTGCGCCGACCCCGCGTCGGCTGCGGCGCGCGCTTTAAAAACCGAACTCGAAGCTAAGTACGGTATAACGGTCATCGCCGTTAATTGCGAAAAAATCGAAAAAGACGGACTTCTCGATATACTCAAAGCTATACTGTTCGAATTTCCCGTTGCGTCGTTCGACGTTAATATTCCCGAGTGGATGCGGTACCTTTCGCCCGATTGCACCGCCGTTACCGAGCTTCTGGAACGGGTACGCGCGGTCGCGCCGAAAATTTGCAGAATGAAGGACTGTTCGGCTTTCGACAATAT
Source organism: uncultured Clostridia bacterium (assembly GCA_947572415.1). Classification (GTDB taxonomy): domain Bacteria; phylum Bacillota; class Clostridia; order Christensenellales; family Borkfalkiaceae; genus Coproplasma. Next base: position 6,828 of record CANPBT010000009.1, read on the forward strand.
GTTCGAGGGCTGCGGCTACTGGAACGGCGGCGCGGGCGTTTCGCTTAATCTTTCGGACGGCAGGGCGGAAGTGACCGCGTATGCAAGGGAGGGTATCTTCTTCGAAATGCTTTCCGAAATAGCGGGCGACAGCATTTCCGACGAATGTACGCTTATGCGCTACGTAAGCGGCACTGCGGAAGCAAAGCGCAGTTACGATAAAATCAAAGACGCTTTCGAGTGCGCGAAAGTCAACGGTTACGGCATAGTTCAGCCCGACGACTCGGATATGAGCCTCGAACAACCCAAAGTGGTGCGTCAGGGCGGAAGCGTGGGTATAAGGCTCCGTGCAACAGCGCCGAGCTACCATATAGTTAAAATCGACGTCACCGGCGAGGTGAACCCCATTATGGGCAGCGCGCAGCAGAGCGAGGGCATAGTTCAGGGAATGATGAACGGCTTCGAGACCAACCCCGACGGAATGTGGGAAACGAACGTGTTCGGCAAATCGCTCAGAGGAATGGTCAAAGAAGGACTTGCCGGCAAGGTGTCGTGCATGCACGACGATACTAAGGCGAAAATGCGCCGAGCAATAACCCGCATAATCAATGAGGGAAAAGGTGGGGTTATTTGCATTCTGTTATAATAAAATCCGCGCCGCGAAAATTTTCGCGGCGCGGATTTTTCTGATTATTTAATTAACTTGACAAATAAACGATTTCACTTTAAAATAATTATATGATAAAAAGCAGAATCTGTGATATAAAATACCCCGTATTTCAGGGCGGTATGGCATGGGTTGCCGACGCAAACCTCGCCGCAGCCGTTTCGGAAGCGGGAGGGCTGGGGATAATCGCCGCTATGAATATGTCCGGCGAGCTTCTGCGCGAGGAAATCAAAAAGCTGCGCGCCGTTACGGACAAGCCTTTCGGCGTTAACGTAATGCTTATGAGTCCTTTTGCCGCAGAGGTTGCGGAAGTCGTGGTGGAGGAGCGCGTACCCGTCGTCACTACCGGCGCGGGCAACCCCGTGACGTATATGAAAAAATGGCTTGCCGCGGGCGTTAAAGTCATACCCGTCGTCGCCTCCGTCGCGCTTGCTCAGATGGTCGAGCGGCGCGGCGCGACCGCGGTTGTCGCCGAGGGCGGCGAATCGGGCGGACACATAGGCGAGGCAAACACAATGCCTCTCGTCCCGCAGGTTGCCGACGCCGTAGATATCCCCGTAATAGCCGCGGGCGGCATAGCGGACGGCAGGGGGCTTGCCGCGGCGATTATGCTCGGCGCGGAGGGTGTTCAGATGGGTACGAGATTCCTTGTCGCAAAGGAATGTACCGTGCACGAAAATTACAAACGAAAAGTATTGAAGGCGGGCGATATCGGCACTATGGTCAGCGGCAGGCGCGCGGGGCACCCCGTACGCGCGCTTAAAACTCCGTTCGCACGCGCATACGCCGAGCTTGAAAAGGATTTATCCGTCACCGACGAGCAGATAGCCGCGTTCGGCGCGGGCGCGCTTAAAAAGGCGGTCGTCGACGGCGACGAGGAGGGCGGTTCGTTTCTCTGCGGTTCGGTCGCGGGACTTGTAACAAAAGAGCAGACGTGTAAAGAGATTATAGAGGACGTGGTGTCGGGGGCGGAAAAACTGTTGAGTTCGGCTTCCCGCCGACTGGTGTGAGGTATGACGAAGGAAGAGATAAAAGAAGTTTTACCGCACAGAGAGCCTATGCTTCTCGTCGACGAAATCGTTAAAAACGACGACGGAACGGTGACGGGCTTTTACACGGTGCGCGGCGACGAGTTTTTCGTTAAGGGGCATTTCCCCGATATGCCCGTCGTGCCCGGGGTGATACTCTGCGAAATGGCGGCGCAGTCGTCCTGTATGCTTATGGCGGATTGCGTAAAGGGAAAAATTACGTTGTTTGCGGGTATGAACAACGTGAAGTTCAAAACCCCCGTAAAACCGGGCGATACGGTGGCGTTCAGATGTACGCACGTACGCTCGTTCGGGGCGGTTCATTTTATAAAAGCCGAGGGCATCGTCGGCGGAAAAATCTGTATGTCGGGCGATTTTTCTTTTGCGCTTGTTGACCCCGAAAAATAATTATTGAGGTATAAATAATATGTATAGACTTTTTTGCGATTCCAACTGTGAATTGTGGCACACAAGAGTAAAGGAGCTTGGGCTCGAATTAATCCGTATGCCCTATACCGTGGGCGATAAGGAATATTTTTACGATATGGGCGAACATACCGACTTCAAGGCGTTTTTCGACCAGATGCGCAAGGGTGCGGTGCCCAAGACATCGGCTTTGAACGAGTTTGCGTATCTCGAATATTTCGAGCCCGTATTAAAGCGCGGCGAGGATATTTATTACGTAACATTTTCGCACTGTATGAGCGGTACGTTCGCGGCTATGAAGAGCGCTATAGCAAAGCTTAAACAAAAGTATCCCGACCGCGAAATCCGCTTCAAGGACAGCAAGACTATTTCGCTCGGCAGCGGCTTCGTCACGTACTACGCCGCGCTCAGATACAACGAAGGCGCAAGCATGGACGAGCTGGATAAGTATCTCGACGAGCTTATCCCGCACACCGCCACGTACTTCGTTGTCGACGATTTAACCTACCTGTACAGAGGCGGCAGGGTTTCGGGCGTGTCGAAGGTAATGGGCAACCTGCTCGGTATAAAACCCATATTGTACTTCAATGAAGAGGGCAAAATACTCAACATAAACAAAGTAAAGGGCTTTAAAAAGGCGCTGGGCGTGCTGCGCGACTATATGAAAGAAAAGGGCAGTGAGCTCGATAAATACAAGACGTTTATGCTTCAGGCCGACTGCGAACAGGTTGCCGAAGATTTTGCGCAGAGCCTTAGAAACGAGTTTCCCGGGCTCGACCTCGAAATTCAGCCCGTGGGGCCAGTAATAGGTTCGCACTGCGGACCCGGCACGATAGGGCTCATATTCCATGCCAAGGAAAAGTAAATAAAGTAAAGAGAAAAATCCCGCCCGCGCAGAAGCGCGGGCGGGATAATTATTCGCTATTTTTGTTTTTGTCCGGTGCGGCAGGGGGGTCAGCCGCCTTGATTTCGCCGTCTTTCGAATACGGCGCACAGTCGTTTTTCAGACTCATTATATATTCGTAATATTGTTCGTCGGTCAGTTTAGTTATTTTTCGTTTAGCCATAAAAAGCCTCCGCGCAAATGTCTTTAATTTATTATGCGCGCGAAGTCCGCAAATTATTCCTTTTTACAGCAATCTTACTTTTATAACTCCGCTGATTTCGCTCAGTTTCTTAATACATTCTAATTTGGGCGTTTCGTCGAGGTCGCATATGAGATACGCGTATTCGCCTTTGGATGCGTCCTGCATATTCGCAACGTTAATGCCGTAGGAGGAAATAACCGTCAAAAGCTTCGACAGAATTTCCTTTATATTCTTATGGTGTATGCACACGCGCGCCGCGCTCTCTTTGGGCATGCTAACGGCGGGATAGTTAACGCTGTTTTTAATATTCCCGTTCTCTAAATAGTCTGTAAGCTGTCGCGCCGCCATAACCGCGCAGTAGTCCTCGGCTTCGGGCGTGCTCGCGCCGAGGTGAGGCACGCATATCGCGTTTTTAACGCCTATCAGCTCAGCGACGGGGAAGTCGGTGATATACCTTGACAGCTTCCCGCCGTCAAGCGCGCCGATAACGGCGGATGTGTCCGCAAGCTCTCCGCGCGAATTGTTTATGATAACCGCGCCGTCTTTCATTTTATTAATCGTTTCGGCGTTAATCATTCCCTTCGTTTCCGCGTTTAAAGGAACGTGCAGCGATATAAAATCGGCCTTTTTATAGATTTCGTCACGCGAGGAGACGAGCTTCGCGTCGGACGTAAGCGCAACCGCGTTGGGGGTGGAAAGGTAGGGGTCGAAGCCTATGACCTTCATGCCGAGCGCTGCGGCGGAGTTCGCGACCATAACGCCTATCGCGCCAAGACCTATTACCCCGAGCGTCTTTCCGGCTATTTCGCAGCCGACGAATTTGCTTTTGCCTTTTTCGACGAGTTTGCCGACGTTGTCGCCCTCGCCTTTAAGCGTCTTAACCCAGTCAATGGCGTCGGTTATGTTTCTGCCGCCTAAAAACAGCTCGCATATGACCAGCTCCTTTACGGCGTTAGCGTTCGCGCCGGGGGTGTTGAAAACGACTATGCCCTTTTCGGCGTATTCCGCGGAGGGGATATTGTTCGTGCCCGCGCCCGCGCGCGCCACTGCTAAAAGATTATCCGAAACGGGGAAGTCCGCCATATTTGCGGAGCGCACCATTACGCCGTCGGGCGCGGCGCAGCTGTCCGTATATTCGTATTTCGCGAATATTTCGTCCGCGACGGGGCTTATTGCGTTTAATTTGAGTATCTTCATTTTATTTGTTCTCCGTTTCGAATTTCTTCATAAATTCTATGAGCGCTTTTACGCCTTCAACGGGCATAGCGTTGTAAATCGAAGCGCGCATGCCGCCCACGAGGCGGTGCCCTTTAAGCGATACGAGCCCCGCTTTCTTTGCTTCCGCAACGAACTTTGCGTCGAGCTCTTCGCTGCCCGTCACGAAAGGTACGTTCATTATAGAACGGAATTCGGGCACGACGTTGTTTTTGTACAGCTTCGAATTGTCTATAAAATCGTATAAAAGCTTTGCCTTGTATTCGTTAACTTCCCGCATAGCTTTTACGCCGCCCTTTTCTTTAAGGTTTTCCAAAACGAGCTTAGCCATATAAATCGAAAAAGCGGGAGGGGTGTTGTAGAGCGAGCCGTTTTCGTCCTGCACCTTCCAGCGCAGCATAGTGGGGCATATGGCGAGCGGCTCCTGTATCAGCGAACGTTTCGCAATAACAATCGTCACGCCGGCCGGCGCCAGATTTTTCTGGGCGCCCGCGTAAATTACGCCGAAGTCGGATACGTTTATTTCTCGCGAAAATATTTCCGACGACATATCCGCAACCAGCGGCGCCTTGCACTTGGGCAGCTTCGAGTATCTCGACCCGAAAATCGTATTGTTGGAGGTTATATGTACGTAGTCCGCGCCGTCGGTGTATTCGAGTTTGTCTACGTCGGGTATATATGTGTAAATCTTGTCCGAGCTGTCGCCTATCTTAACCGCTTCGCCGTAAAGCTTGCCTTCCTGCCACGCCTTTTTGGCGAAGTTACCCGTTACGATATAGTCCGCCTTGCCGCCGTGCATAAGGTTCAAAGGTACCGCCGCGAACTGCGTCGAGGCTCCGCCTTGTACGAAAATTACGGCGTAGTCGTCGGGTACGCCCAAAAGCTCGCGCGTCAGCGCCTCGGTTTGTTTTACAACGCTTTCGTACGCCTTGTCGCGATGCGAAATTTCGGTGACCGACATTCCCGTGCCCGCAAAATCCAGAAATTCTTTCTGCGCCTTTTCCAGCACGCATTCGGGCAGAGTGGAAGGCCCTGCCGCAAAGTTGTAAACCCTCATTTAAAACCTCCTGAATGTGTTTTTATAAATCTTAACGCCATTTATTGTATAATTATACATTATTATATTTCAAATAGCAAGCATTTGTGCGAGGTGCGCGTTAAAAAACAATCGCGCAAAATCGTGCAAAATCGCGGGGCAAAACAAATTGCCCCCGTAATATATCGCGATTAAAGCAAAAAATTTTAAAAAAACGTCAAAATATTTTCTTAATTATATTTACTTTTTATATAATTTGGTGTAAACTATATTATAGACTTTTAAACTTTACGTTAAGAGGTGGATTATGGCAAACGAAATCGAATACGAAGCGGGCGCGCCCAAAAAGGCGGACGTGCTTATACGTAGCACGCAACATATAGCGCTTAAACTCGAAGAGTTGAGCGAACAGCTCAAACTGTCGGGCGCACGCATCGAGGAGTCGCTCGAACGCGACCAGCTCGGCGAGCAGCTCAAGCTTGCGGTTGCGCGCATAGAAGAAACGCTCGAGCGCGACCAGCTCGGCGAGCAGCTCAAGCTCTCGGTCGCGCGCGTAGAGGAAGCGCTCGAACAGTTTTCGAAAAGTAATCAGGACTCGGCTTACGTCGTAAAGCAGAGCGGGGAAATATTCGACCGGCTTCAAAGCGAAAACGCGGTTATGAAGCAGGAGCTTTTGTATCTTGCGAAGCAGAGTGAAAATATTTATGCGGGACTCGCGGAAAAGCTGAACGAAATCGCCGATTTGTTTAAATCGCGCGACGCTTCGCTGAACGGTATGGCGGATAAGGTGAACGACGTCGCTTCGCAGGCTTTAAACAATTCCGATCTTGCGGACAGGCTTGCGGAGGTTATCGAACGCAGCAAACGCAACGAGGATATGTTTGACGCGATAGGCGCAAAGGTCGCCGCGCTTTCCGAAAAGCTCGACACCGTGGCGGAGCGCGCCGCGAGAAGCGAAAAGGCTGTAAACGAAAAACTTTCCGCAACCGACGCCGTCGGTCATGATACGGCTTCGGCGGAAATAATGAACAAGCTCAATTATATCACCGAACAGTTGAGGCGCAGTGAGGGCAACCGTTCGGTGCTTGCCGACAAGTTCGAAATTCTCTCGATGCGCGTGGAGCAGTTCGGGCTCGAAAGCGCGAAGTCCGCGCCCGTCGCCTATCCCCAGCCGGTTGCGCCCGTCGCTTATCCCGCGGCGGTGCCCGCAGTCGTAAAGCAGGAAATAGATTACGATTTGCTGGCGGCTAAGGTTGCGGATATTTTATCCGTAAAGGAAGCGATTTCACCCGATTACATCGCCTCGAAAGTGGCGGAGCAGATTGTTTTGCCCGAATTGCAGGCTTCTAATATAAACGTATCCGTCGATACTGACAGAATTGCGCGTCAGGTTGCAGAGCTTGTAAATATCAGACCGGTCGACGTCGCCCCCGCGAACGTCGCGGTCAATATCGACGAGGAAGCTCTTGCGGAAAGGATTGCAAGCAAAATGCCGCAACCCGCCGCGGTTGCTGCGCCCGCGAACGTCGCGGTCAATATAGACGAAGAGGCGCTCGCCGAAAGGATTGCGGGCAAGCTCGGCGGCGTAAACGCTCAGTCTAAGGACAGCGTTACGGTTTCGTCTCTTAACCTCGACGTGGACGAACTCGTCGACGCGATTGCGCTTAAAGTGGGCAGTCTCAAATCCGAGGACTTCGAAATCCTCGTCGACGACGAGGGGTGCACGTCCATTTCCAAAGAGATTGCAAACAACCTCGATTATAAATTCATTTCCGACGTCGTTGCGGGCAAGCTCCGCGACGCGCTCGACCTCGTTGCCGCAAACGCGCCCGATTACGAGGATATGGCGGAACGCATAAGCGAAAAAATCACTGTTGCGGGCATCAACGAGGACGCCATTGCCGACAAGGCGGCGGCGGTGCTTTCCAACTACCTGCCCGAGCTTGACGTCGACGAAATCGCAGACAAAGTCACCGGCGCGGTTATCGACGTGGTTAACGCAATGCCTCAGCCCACCGTCGACAGCGAAACAATTTGCAACAACATTTCCGAGCGGCTTATCGAGTCGCAGGAGGACCACGATTACGATATCGTCATAGACGACGAAGGTATTTCTAAGATTACCGAGCTTGTGACGGAAAAGATAGAAAATACTACGGGCGCGCGCTTCGATAAGGTTGAGGAAGAGCTTTCAAAGCTTTCCGAACTCCTTACTCCTTCGGTGGACGAAGAGGAAGAAAAGGCGGAAGAGGACGAACAAGCAGTTCAGGCGGACGAGGTTGCCGAAGAAATTGCCGTTACGGAAGAAAGGGATTACACCGAGCTTTGCTCACTTATGGCATCGGAAATCGAAAAGGGCACGTCGCACCGCTTCGATAAGGTCGAAGAGGATATCGCAAAGCTTGCCGATATCGTTTCCGGCATAGTAGTCGAGGATGAGCCCGAAGTCGAGTACGAGGATTTCGACGGCGAGCCCGATTATGCGAAGCTTTCCGAAGTAATCGCGACGGAGCTTGAAAAGGTTACGACGCGTTTCGATACCGTAGACGAAAGCATAGCAAAAATATCCGACCTTTTAACCGAGGAAACGGAAGTCACCGAGGAGTCGGAAGCGGTTGAAGAAGATTATACGAGGCTTTCGGAAACGGTTGCCACCGAGGTCGAAAAAGCCGTTACGGCAGGAATGGAAGAAGTTCGCGGCGAGTTGACAAGGCTTTCCGAGCTTGTTTCAAACGGTGTCGAAACGGAAATAACAGAAGAGAATGCGGAGCATGACTTAGGCAGCATTTCGGAGATAGTCGCGGCAGAAATCGAAAAGGGCGTTTCCTCCCGCTTCGACAGGGTCGACGAAAACTTTGTAAAGCTTACGGAAATGATTGCCTCCGACGAGCGGAACGACGGAGTCGAAGAAGACTATACCGAACTGGTTAAGTCGGTTTCTTCGGAAGTCGAAAACATTGTTAACGAACGCATAGCGGGCGTGGAAGAAAGCATTGCAAAGCTTACCGAGCTTATGTCTACGGAAAGCGTCGAAGAGCAACCCGCGCCGCAGCCCGATTATACCGAGCTTTCGCAGTCGGTTGCGACGGAAGTCGAAAAGACGGTTGCTTCTCGCCTCGACGGCGTCGAAGAAAACGTGGCTAAGCTTGCGGAGCTTGTTGCAAACGGCGTGAAAATAGAGGACGGCGGTGAGCCGACCGGCGTTGATTTTACTGCGCTGAGCCGCATAGTTGCAGCCGAAATGCTTCGCGGTATCGATACCCGTCTTGAAAAAGTTGAAAGCGACCTCGGGAAAATAACCGATTACGTAGAGGGTGAAATCCCCGTCGAAACGGATTCGCGCATAGATAAAATCGCGGAAAATCTGGGCAGACTTTCAACCTTTATGGAGGGCGAGCTTTCCGTCGAAACGGCGGCAAGGCTTGAAAAACTCGAAAACGATATAGCCGCAATTTCCGAAGCGGTAAGAAGCGCCGAGGCTGCCGAACCCGCCGAGGACAGCAAGGTTGAGGACGACATTGCCGAAATCAAGGAAATGCTCGCAAACGGCGTGCGCGTAAACGAAGCAACAGCAACCGCGTCGGATATCGGCAAATTCGAAGAGGAGCTGGCGGAAATTAAACGTATGCTCGCAAGCGACGCGCATACCGAACCCGCCGAGGACAGCAAGGTTGAGGACGATATTGCCGAAATCAAGGAAATGCTCGCAAACGGCGTGCGTGTAAACGAAGCGGCCGCAGCGGAAACCGCCGCAACACAGGTTGCCGTAGCGGAAGAAATCGAGGAAGCCGAGGAGCCCCTCGTACGGGTCAGCGAGGTTATCGAGGTACCCGCCGCGGAGAATCCCGAAGAGGAGGAGTTCGCGGAAGAGGAAGAAGAGGACGACGCGGACGACGATAAGGACGAGGATTATCTTATCGACGTGCTCGATATGGATAATTTCACCGATAACGAGCTTATGCCCGGCGAAATGTCCGATTACGAAGGCGGCGTAGACTTCGCAAATATGATGAAGTTCAAACGCAGTTTTATCGCGAGGATTATCCAGAGCCGCGACGAATACAAGCAGTATTACGGCGAAGTTAAGCACGCGCTTTTGTCCTACAAGAAGGTTAACTCCAACGTTGCGTGGAGCAACGAGCGCTTCAATAAGGGCAGAGAAACGATTGCAAGAATGAAAATCCGCGGCAAGACGCTTGTCGTATATCTTGCGCTCGACCCCAACAATTACAAAACTTCGGTTTATCACCATAACGACGTTTCCGACAACAAGTCGGTTGCTGGCACGCCTATGATGATTAAGGTGAAGAGTAACCTCGGGGTAAGGAAAGCCATAAGGCTGATAGACGAAATGCTTGCGTTGCGCAACGGCGAAAAGAAAGAAATTCCCGAGCGCGATTACGCGGCTATGTACCCTTACGAAACTATCGAAGAACTCATCGAAGAGGGACTTGTCAAGGACGTACGAAAGAAATAAAAAACTTTTTTTGGGGGTTGATAAAAAGTCAACCCCCGTTTAGTATAAAACTGATATTATAAGACACGGAGATTTAAATTTGGAACAGACGATTAAAAAACGCAGAATACCTTTGAGGAACAAAAAGGCGGCGGAGGCGGCAAATCAGCCCAAACAAGCAGGACAGTCAAGGCAACGCCACGCGCACGGCGAACAACGCGCGGAAAAACCCGTTGCACCGCGTCGCGGCGCAAAGAAGCCGCCCGTTGAAGCCGGGGCGATACCCGCGGCAAGGCAGGAAAAACAGCAAAGGCCGCAGAAAAGGGGCAGGCGCGGCGTCAAACCCGTTCGCGTGGTATTTTTGGGCGGCGTAGGCGAAATAGGCAAAAATATGACCGCAATCGAGTGCGGCGAAGATATAATAATTATCGACGCGGGCGCGATATTTCCCACCGACGAAACGCCGGGCTTCGACCTGATAGTGCCCGACATCACATATCTGCTTGAAAACAGACACAAGGTCCGCGGCGTAATTTTAACGCACGGACACGAGGACCATATAGGCGGTGTGCCCTATCTTTTAAAGGAGCTCAACGTACCGGTTGCGGGTACAAAGCTCACGCTTGCCCTCGTCGACAATAAATTGCGCGAACACCGCATAAACGACGCAAAGCTTATCACGGTCGCGCCCGGTCAGTCGCTCAATATGGGTTGCTTCAAAATACGCCCCGTTAACGTAAACCACTCAATTGCGGGCTCGCTTGCGCTGGCAATCGAAACTCCGCACGGCTTAATATTCCACAGCGGCGACTTCAAAATAGACTTGACGCCCGTCGCCGGCGAACCCATAGACCTTAAAACCATTTCCGAGCTCGGCGCGCAGGGCGTGCTTTTATATATGGGCGAAAGCACGAATATCGAAAGGGCGGGCTTTACCATGAGCGAAACGGTCGTCGGCGCGACGCTTGACAGACTGTTCGCGGAAAATACGGGGCGCAGGCTTATAGTCGCCACGTTCGCTTCCAACGTGCACCGTTTGCAGCAGATAATCGACCTTGCCGTAAAACACGGCAGAAAGGTCGCGCTGTCGGGCAGAAGTATGCACAACGTGCTCGAAGCGGCTGAAAAAATAGGCGAAATCCGCTTGCCCGAAGGCGCGCTCGTAGACGTGTCGAAAATCAAAAAAATGCGCGACGGCGAAGTTGTGGTTGTTTCTACGGGCAGCCAGGGCGAGCCGATGAGCGCGCTCACGCGCATGGCAAACGGCGACAATCCCGCCGTCAGCGTGGGCGGAAACGATACGGTCATAATTTCCGCTTCGCCCATCCCGGGTAACGAAAAGCTCGTTTACAGAGTAATAAACAACCTTTACAGAAAGGGCGCAAACGTGGTTTACGAAAGTCTTGAAAATATCCACGTTTCGGGGCACGCATGCCGCGAAGAGCATAAGATTATGCACACACTTTTAAAGCCAAAATACTTCATACCCGTCCACGGCGAATACAGACATCTCAAAAAACATATGCAGCTTGCCGAGCAGCTCGGTATGCCGGAGAGGAATACTTTTATCCCCGAAATCGGCAACTGTATCGAGGTTTCGCAAAGCGGGCTCAAACGCGTGGAAAGCGTTCAGGCGGGCTCCCGACTTATCGACGGCGAGGGTATCGAGGATGAAAAGGCGAGCATGGTCATCGAGGACAGACGTCAGTTATCCGAAGAGGGGCTTTTCATTGTATCGGTTGCGGTATCGGGCGGCGCGGTTATAGGCGAACCCGCTATCAATTCCCGCGGGTTTGTGTTCGATTTCCATCGCGACTACAACAGGGAAATACGCGAGGTTATCCTCCGCGCAATAGACGGATACGATTTATCCCGCGGCACCGTTGACGAGTTAAAGAGGGTTATAAAGCGTAACCTCCGCAATTACCTGATGAGAAAAACCAAGCAGTCGCCGCTTATAGTGCCCGTAGTGGTCGAGCTGTAAAATACACGTATACTTTTGAGGTTTTCCTTATGGAAGGTAATTTTACTTACGCGCACAACGACACTTCGTCGGGGGAAAGAAAAACGCCTACCGCGTCGTTCAATATCACGCGCGTAAACGAAAAAATAAACGCCCTGAGACGGAGCGCTTTCGTCCGCGGGATACCGACCGCCGACGACGAAACGCTTAACTTTTTAATAACCGTGCTTTCGGCGGTCAAGCCCGAAAGAATACTCGAACTCGGTACGGCTGTCGGCGTTTCGGGCGCGGTTATGCTCGACGTATGCGTCGGCGCGCATCTGACGACGGTGGAGCGGGAAAGGGCTTTTTACGACGAAGCGCTGAAAAATTTCGCCGAGTTAGGCTTTACCGACCGCGTTAATGCTGTTTTGGGCGACGCTGGCGAGGTCATAGGCGGGCTCGAAGGCGAATTCGATTTTATTTTTCTCGATTGCGCCAAGGTGCAGTACGTTAAATATCTGCCCCGCTTAAAGCGGCTTTTAAAACGCGGCGGCGTGCTGTTTGCCGACGACGTTTTACTGTACGGCTGGATTACGGGCGAGGTTGAAATTCCCAAAAAGCGAAAAATGCTCGCCGCGCACGTCAAGGAATATATCGACGCGGTAACCTCCGACGGCGAGCTTGTTACGAGCGTCGTAAACTGCGGTGACGGCGTTGCATTGTCGGTAAAAAAATAACTTAGCGCCGTAAACTTAACGGCGCAAGCAAAATGACGCTTTTGCGCAGCGCAACCCTATTTGTGCATACTTGCACCTCAGTGGGTGAATTTGCGTGAAGTATAAAATTGTGTGCCCTTAAAAATTTACGCAAAGAGGGCAAAGCCCTCAAATCACGAAAATTAAAGACATCACCGAACGTCTTTAATTTTGTGAGGAAAAAATATGCAAATTGAACTTTTAGCGCCTGCGGGCAATTTCGATAAACTTAAAACGGCTTTTTATTTCGGCGCGGACGCGGCGTACGTGGGCGGCAAGGATTTTTCCCTGCGCTCGTTTGCGGATAATTTCAGCCGCGAACAGCTTTCCGCCGCGGTAAAATACGCGCACGGACTCGGCAAAAAAATATATGTGGCTGTAAACATATTTGCAAAGAACGCCGATTTCCCCCTGCTCGAAGATTATTTTGCCTTTCTTCAAAACTGCGGGGCCGACGCCGCTATAGTTTCCGACCCCGGCGTTTTTTACGCCGCGCGCAAAGCCGCTCCGTCGTTACAGTTGCACATATCGACACAGGCGAATATAACCAACCGTAACGCGGTCAGATTCTGGCGGGAGCAGGGCGCCTCGCGCGTGATTCTGGCTCGCGAGCTCGGCATTGACGAAATCGCCGAAATTCACGCCGCCGTCCCCGACGTCGAAATCGAGGCTTTCGTGCACGGCGCGATGTGTATTTCCTATTCGGGCAGATGCCTTTTGTCCGACTATCTTGCAAACCGCCCGTCCAACCGCGGCGAATGCGTTCAGGCGTGCAGATGGAAATACGGCATACGTAAAAAGGACGAGCTTTCCGACAGCGGCTGGCTGGATATCGAGGAGGACGGCCGCGGCACTTACGTTTTAAACAGCAAGGATTTGAATATGTCGGAGCACCTCGGCAAGCTTATAAAAGCGGGCGTGTGCTCGTTCAAGATAGAGGGCAGAATGAAATCCGAGTATTACCTCGCCACGGTAATAAACGCTTACCGCCGCTGTATCGACGGCGGGTTTGACGAGGTTGTCGGGCGCGAGCTTACGACCGCCGCCCACCGTGATTACACCACGGCTTACAACCTCGGCGCGAACGCGCATACAGTAAACTATAACGACAGTCAGGCGAAAGGCGATTGCGATTATATAGGCAACGTGCTCGGCTGTGCCGACGGCTTCGCCACCGTGGAAATGCGCGGCAGATTTAAGGTTGGCGATATACTTGAAGTGCTCTCCCCCGATAAAAATTTCGGCAACAACTTCAAGGTTGAAAAAGCTTATAAAAGCACGGGTGAACAAGTGAACGATTGCAAACTTGTGCAGGAAAGGTATAAAATCAACTGTCCGTTCGTCTTACACAAGGGCGATTTGTTGAGAAGAAGAAAATTGCGATAATTCACTGCGCCGAGCGTTAAAGATATGTTATACGAAGTTAAAAATATCTATAAAAAGGTCAATAATAAACGCGTTACGGCGGCGGTGCCCGGCTCGAAGAGTCTGACGGCGCGTGCGATGCTTATTGCCGCTCTGTCGGACGGCGAAAGCACGCTTCGCGGCGCGCAATTTTCGGACGACTGCAAAACCTTTTTAAACTGCCTGCGCGATTTGGGTATAGAGTGTTCGGCAAACGGCACCACAGTAAAAATAACCGGCTGCGGCGGCAGGCTTAAAACAAAAAGCGCGCGTATAAACGTTGGCAGCGCGGGTACGGCGGCAAGATTTTTGCCGGCTTTTTTAGCCTTTCAGGACGGCGAATACTTCCTAGACTGCTCCGCCCAGATGAAATCCCGCCCGATAACCCCGCTTATCGAAACACTTGAAAATATGGGCGCGGAGTTTGTCTTTCCCGAAAGCGAAAATTCCTACCCGTTCACAATAAAGGGCGCATCCGAGCCAAAGCCTTACGCCGAAGTGGATATCGCTAAAAGCAGTCAGTTTTTGTCTGCGCTTTTGATATCTGCGGTATGCACGCATGGACGTATGACCGTTAAATCAATCGGCGGTCACGGGCTGAGCTACGTAGATATGACCGTTCGCATGATGAGAGATTTCGGCGCGCAAGTCGAGGTCAGCGACGGGGTTTACATTGTCGACGGGGGGTATACGGCAAGAGAATATTATATCGAGCCGGACGTTTCCGCCGCGTGTTATTTCTACGCTATGAACAGAATACTCGGTGCAGATATTACGGTCGACGGAGTATCCGGGGGCAGTTTGCAGGGCGATATAAAATTTATAGAGCTTCTTAAAAACTTCAACGGCGGGGTAATCGATATGGGCGGGTTTTCCGACCAGACGCTTACGCTTGCGGCAATCGCGCCGTATTTCGACAGTCCGACCGAAATATGCGGGGTTGAACATATCCGCAGGCAGGAATGCGACAGATTGCGCGCGATTTCTCATAACCTCGCCGCAATGGGCGTAAAGTACGAGGAGCGTGCGGACGGGGTGAAAATTTACCCCTCGGCGCCTAAACCCGCCCTTATAAAAACCTTCGGCGACCATCGCGTTGCGATGAGCTTCGCGCTTACGGGGCTTCGCGCCGACGGGATAGTTATCGAAAACGCCGAAGTCTGCTCGAAAACCTTTAAGGAGTATTTTGAAGTTCTTGATAAACTTTGCACAGAGCTTATGCGGTAAGTTATTAAATATTCTGTTATGGAACGCATTATAATTCATTCCGATTTGAATAATTTTTACGCTTCGGTTGAAAAAAAGCTTAATCCCGAGCTTGTCGGAAAGCCGGTAGCCGTCTGCGGAAGCGCGGAGGAGCGGCACGGCATAGTGCTTGCGAAGAGCGATGAGGCGAAAAAAAAGGGCGTAAGAACGGGCGATACTATCTGGCAGGCGAAACGCAAGTGTCCGGATATCGTTATAGTGCCGCCCCGCTTCGGGCTGTATATAGAGTATTCGCGGCGTGTGCGCGCGGTCTACGCAAAGTATACCGACCTGATTGAAAATTACGGCATAGACGAGTGCTGGCTGGATATATCGAAAAGCACGCTACTTTTTCCCGAATATAAAGGTGACAAAACTATTGAGCGCGGCGGCGAAACGCTGTACAGCGAAGGCTTTTTGACTCACCTCGGCGACTGTATACGGGAGGAAGTCAAAAAAAACGTAGGAGTAACCGTTTCGTGCGGGGTATCTTTCAATAAGGTCTATGCGAAGCTCGGCTCGGACTTGAAAAAGCCCGACGGCACCACGGTAATTTCCAAAGCGCATTATAAGGAAGTTATATTCGGCTTGCCGGTTGAGGAGCTTTTATATGTGGGAGGAGCTACCAAACAAAAGCTATGCGCAATGGGGCTGGATACGATAGGCAAGCTCGCCGCCGCAAACGACTCGAAGATAATAAACGCTTTCGGTAAAGTGGGCGTAACGCTTTTAAAAAACGCCCGCGGCGAGGACGACGACCCCGTAAAACATATGGACGATAAGCGCGAAATGAAGTCGATAGGCAATTCGAGCACTTACCGCGCCGATATCACAGATATGCGCACGGTAAGAAGGCAGCTTTACGTGCTTGCGGAAAGCGTCGCTTCCCGCCTCAGGGAGTTGGGGCAGGGACTTGCCGACACCGTGCATATATGGGTTCGCGACAGTGAGTTAAAGGATTTTGCCGCGCAGAAAAAGGTGCGGCACACTCTTTTATGCGGCGAAATCGCCGAACACGCCTACGATTTGTTTGAAAAAAATTTCAAGCCGCCGTTTAAAATACGTTCTCTCGGGGTTACCGTGTCGGGCTTCGACAACGGGCAGTCGCAGATTACTTTCGACGAGCAGTCTTCAACATACAAAAAGCGCGAGGCGGTGGAGCGGTGCGTTGACGTTATCCGCAAAAAGCACGGTTACGACAAGTTGCAGCGCGGAATAGTCGCGGAAGACCCCAACGAAATGCACAACGACGTAAAAGCCACGCATCTTATTAAGCCCGCAAAAATAGACTACCCCGAAGAATAAAATCCTTAAATTAGCCTTCCCTTTTGGGGAAGGTGGCTTTGCCGCGAAGGCAAAGACGGATGAGGTGCAATATTCACCTCATCAGCCGTCGTCTCATACTTCGACGCCGACAGCTTCCCCATAGGGGAAGCCTAAATGCGGAATATTATATAATCTTTGCTTATAACAAACATAACAACTTTTAAAATTTAAACTTTCGTCAATTAATTTGACAATCAAGCCGTGCTTCTTATATAATCTTACTGTACAAAATTTAAAAACGCGAAAGTATTTTTGATTCATTTATATATCTGTTAGATCCTAGGTCTACTGTAAGTTCACAAGAGTATATCGCATATTCGGAAGATAATTCTGCTTGTTTACATAATAATGACGGTAGTGGGCGTAATGCAAAAATAGAACGAAGATTAGCTAAAGATATCCCGTATATTATTATTTATTCAACAAATACAAAAACGGCAGCATCAGGAAGTATTGCGCTAAAAATAAATGAGTTAATTTTATGATAAAAAAAGGTTGTTTAATTTTTGGATTTGTTTTTTTGTTTTTTGTTTCGGGTTGTGCAAATTCTGAAATAAGAATAGTTGTTAAGGAATTAAATAAATTGTATAAAATCGAAATACTCGATTATGCTCAACCGATTTATTGTGCTCTTGAAGAGTATTGGGACGGTGACGATTACCGGGGTAGTTTTCAATTGACCGTATCCGCAAAAGATTTTATGGATTCATTTCCGCAGGTTTTGTTTAAGTATGGTTTAAATGAAAAGGATTACTATATGTATAACGGCTGGTTGACTTGGTTGAATTATTCCGAAATGCCCGACTATGAAGAAAAGGTAAATCAAGCAATATCAATGTTGAATATCTTTGACGTCGAAGAACCGGATAAAATGTATATTTGTTGGTATTATTCTTTGGCGTATAATAAATGGTTAATTTTAGATACAAAAAACAGTATCGTCTATTTCAGAGAATATACTTATTGAAAATTAGATGTAAAATTATTAATATAATAAAATCAAATAAAATTTTTTGTGTTATTGCTATTTGTTGCTTACTTTTTTCGTTTCAAACAATAGAAGTTATGACTGCATGGTGGTAAAAGGTACATTTCTTATGCAAATAAGTTAGATAATAGTAAAAAAACCTTGTCTATATCAAATACAGTAATTTAAGGAGCAAAATTTATGAAACTTCCCGAAATGTTCGGCGTAAACGTGTTTAACGATTCGGTGCAGAAAGAAACCCTTCCAAGCGACGTGTACAAGGCTTTGAGGGCTACGATAGAAGCAGGCAAACAGCTTGACGTTTCTATCGCGGGCACGGTTGCTTCGGCAATGAAAAAGTGGGCGGTGTCCAAGGGCGCAACTCATTATACGCACTGGTTTCAGCCTCTTACAGGTCTGACGGCGGAAAAGCACGACAGCTTTATCGAGCCCGAGGGCGACAAGGTCATAATGCGCCTTACGGGCAAAAGCCTTATAGTCGGCGAATCCGACGCGTCGAGCTTCCCTTCGGGAGGTTCGCGCGCGACTCATATGGCGCGCGGATATACCGCGTGGGATCCTACCTCGCCCGCGTTCGTCAAAGAGGGCACGCTTTACATACCCACGGTATTCGTATCCTATACGGGTGAAACGCTGGATAAAAAGGCTCCGCTTCTGCGCTCTATGACGGCAATGGACAGACAGGCGAAAAGGATTCTGAAGCTTTTCGGCAAGGAATGCAAAAAGGTTGCTACCACGGTCGGGCCCGAACAGGAGTACTTCCTCATTTCGGAAGAAGAATATTTCAGGCGCAAGGATTTGCAGCTTACGGGCAGAACGCTTTTCGGAGCGCCCGTAACGCGCGGGCAGGAGCTCGAAGACCAGTATTTCGGCGTGATTAAACCCAAGGTTGCGGAATTTATGCGCGATCTGGACAACGAACTTTGGAGCTTCGGTATTCTTTCGAAAACAAAGCACAACGAGGTCGCGCCTGCCCAGCACGAAATGGCGCCCATATTCAGCACTGCGAACACTGCGGTTGACGGCAATATGCTCACTATGGAGCTTATGAAAAAGGTTGCGC
The DNA here is from genome assembly GCA_947572415.1 of uncultured Clostridia bacterium. GTDB lineage: Bacteria > Bacillota > Clostridia > Christensenellales > Borkfalkiaceae > Coproplasma. The sequence continues at coordinate 25,449 of CANPBT010000009.1, forward strand.
GCCGTCACGGGCTCGTATGTCTTTTGCATGAAAAACCTTTCAAGGGCATAAACGGCAGCGGCAAGCACAATAACTGGTCGGTAAACACCGATACGGGCTTCAACCTTTTAAACCCCGGCGAACAGCCCGAAACAAACACGCTTTTCAAGCTTGTTTTAGCCGCGGTAATCAAAGCGGTGGACGACTATCAGGGCATACTGCGCGCCTCTGTCGCTTCCGCGGGCAACGACCACAGGCTCGGCGCCGACGAAGCGCCCCCCGCGATAATTTCCGTCTACCTCGGCGACCAGCTCGGCGCGCTCGTCGACAGCATAGTCAAGGGCGGCAACTACGTGGGCGGCAAAAAAACACAGAGCTCGATAGGCGTGCCCGAGTCGCCCATATTCCCCAAAGACGCGACGGACAGGAACAGGACTTCGCCATTCGCGTTCACAGGCAACAAATTCGAATTCAGAATGCTCGGCTCGCAGGCAAACGTGGCGGACGCAAACATCTGCCTTAACACGATAGTCGCCGACGCTTTAGAGCAGTTCGCCGACGAGCTGGAAGGGGCTAAAGATTTTGAAAAAGCCGCAAATTCGCTCATAAAGAGGGAGCTGAAAGCGCATTACCGTATAATTTTCAATCTCGACGGCTACGGACCCGAATGGGAACCCGAGGCAACCAAGCGCGGACTTCTGAACAACAAGAACACCGCCGACGCCGTACCCGTCTGCTACGATGATAAAAACGTGGATGTATACGTCCGTCAAGGGGTTTACACCAGAGAGGAAGCTATTGCGAGGGCGGATATCAGGCTTGAAAATTACATCAAGATTATCAATATAGAAGCGCTTACCATGATTGAAATGGCAAAACGCGATATCATACCCTCGGTGTCGGATTTTATTGCCGAGCTGTGTAGTAACGCGGCTGCGAAGCAGGCGGTATTCGCAGATTTGCCCATGGATACCGAGCGCGAGCTCGTACAAAAGCTGTCCGCGTTGAACGACGGGGCGAGCGCTGCCGTCGCAAAACTCGAAAACGATTTGAAAACTGTCGACAAGCACGACGTCCGCGGCGGCTCGCAGGCTATGGCGCACGTAATCGTGCCCGATATGGAAGAGGTCAGGCGAATAGTGGACGAAATGGAAACGCTTACCTCCGCAGATTACTGGCCGTACCCCACGTACTTTGACATTTTATACGGAGTTAAGTGATTACAAGAATTTAAAGCCCGCTTTCGGCGGGCTTTTGTTATTATTTTGCGTATAAGGCGCAAACGGGATTTACAAAACGCAATTAAAGTGGTATAATCTGGTTATGTTCGGCGTTAAATTCAAAAAGACTATGCGCGCGTTTGCGGATAACGGAATAAACCTCGTGTTGATTAGCGTAATTACGGGCGTTTTCGCGGGCGTTGTGGTCACGTTTTATAATATATTGATGTCCTTGGGTGAAGAAACATCGGTAAGCCTTTACGAACTCGTACGCGAAAATCCCGCGTTCGTTCCCGTACTCTTTATCGGGCTTGCGGCGGGCGCGCTGGTTGTCGGCACCGTAGCGAAGTTCGTGCCCATGGTACGCGGCAGCGGTATCCCGCAGATAGAGGGCGCGGCGCGCGGCAAGGTGCGCTTCAACTGGTACGTAACCATGTGCTCGATGTTCGCCGCCTCGCTCGCATGCGTGTTTATGGGCTATCCCGCGGGCGCGGAGGGGCCCTCGCTCGAAATCGGCGGCTGCGCGGGCAGCGCGGTCGGCACGCTCTTAAAACGTAACCAGATGGTGAAAAGACTGCAGATTGCAAGCGGCGCAAGCTCCGGTCTTGCGGTAGCGTTCAACGCACCCGTCACGGGGCTTGTTTTCGCAATGGAGGAGGCTTTTCGCTCGTTTTCGCCTCAGGTGTTCATATGCGCGGCTATAAGCGTCATCTCATCGCTGTTTACCCGTAACGCGCTTCGCTATGCAATTCTCGGCAAGGACAAAGTGGGCTTTACTTTCAAAAGCTTCGAGTTCAATTTCGCTTTCGACGGGCAGGGCGCTCTGTTCTGCCTCTGGGTCGTGCTTGCGGCGGTCGTAGTCGCGCTTTTGGGCGTCGGCTTTTATTACGCTGTTTTCGCAACCAAAAGACTGTTCAAAAAAGTTACGTTTTTTAAAGGCACGGGCAAATATATGATTCCGTTTGCCTTCGCGGGCGCGTTCGGGCTTATCACCGTGTATTCGTTGGGCGGCGGGCACGATTTCATTCAGTCGCTGGCGACGGGCGGTACGGGCGATATACAAATCGAGCGTGTGTTCGGCATAGGGCTTATAGCAAGCCTTCTTATAATCGTCGCGATAAGGTGGATTACGGGCGTGCTGTCCATGGGCTGCGGCGTGCCGTGCGGCGTGTTTATACCCATGCTCGCCACGGGTGCGGGCGCGGGCGCGGTCATTTCCGTAATATTCCAGAAGTGGGGTATGAGCGGCGCTTACGGCGATTACCTCGTAATTATCTGTATGGCGGTTTTCTTCACCTGTATAGTTAAAGCGCCGATAACGGGTATAGTAATGGTTTTCGAGCTCACGGGAGAATTCGTCAACTTTTTGCCCGCGCTTATCGGCATAGTAATAGGCTATCTCATAGGTATGCTCTTCAAGACCGAAGCTATTTACGAAAAGAATTTGGAGCAGTACATCGCGGACCAGAAAATTCATGCAGATTTCCGCAAGGAACGCGTGCGCGTGTTAATCCGCGAGCACTCCAAAGCGGACGGCGCGCTCGTCAGGGCGGTCGTATGGCCTACGAACGGGCTTGTCGTCGAGCTTATCCGCGCGGACGGCACGCAGACCGTACCGGACGGCGAAACCATGCTTCACGCCGGTCAGGAAATAATTTTCGAGTGCGAAACCGACAGCCGCGACGAGCTTGTGGATTATCTTTACGATTTGGTCGGCAGACCCGAGAAATAAATTAGGCAAACTGTTATAAGTTGGAGCAAGTTTTAACGGGTAAATTTGCGCTTATACTTTGTCAAAGCCCTTGATAATCCGTTTTTGGATTATCTGCGGGCTTTTCCTGGTCTAATCTACAAATTTACTCCGTTAAAACCGCTCGCTAAGGTTGTTCTAATTCATAACAGTTTGCCTATATTATCTTGACTAATCGGGCGCGTTGCGGTATAATATATAATGTTTGACAAAATCCGCGTTTGCGGAAAAAATATCAAGAGGTAAGGTAAATGCTTACAAGTATCTGTGGAATTAACTGGGGTGACGAGGGTAAAGGCAGAATGGTTGACCTTTTATCCCGCGACTTCGACGTGGTGTGCCGCTATCAGGGCGGAAACAACGCGGGGCATACCGTTATCAACGAGAGGGGTAAATTCGTGCTCAATCTTCTTCCTTCGGGCATTCTGCGCGAGGACGTCGTCAACGTAATGGGGCCCGGTATGGTTATCGATTTAAAGCACCTTTGCGGAGAAATACAAAAGCTGCGCGAAAGCGGAATAAAAATCACCCCCGAAAACCTTAAAATAAGCGACAAAGCAATTATAACTATGCCCTATAACGTATTGCAGGACATAATGGAGGAGGACAGACTCACCAAAGCGACGGGCAAGCCTTACGGCTCGACGCGCAGAGGCATCGCACCCGTTTATGCCGACAAGTATATGAAAAAGGCTTTCCGTATGGGCGAACTTTTAAACACGGAGCTGCTTTATAAGAGACTGCCCGATATCGTCGCTTGGAAAAATATGACGATAAAGGCGTACGGATTCGAGCCCGTGACCGTAGAGGAAATGAAAGAGTACTTTGAAACGTACGGCAAACCCCTTGCCGAGTACGTCACCGATACCGGGCTTTTCCTTAATAAAGCCCACGCGGACGGTAAAAACATAATGTTCGAAGCTCAGCTCGGCGCGCTCCGCGATATCGATTACGGCATAGTGCCCTACACTTCTTCGTCGTCGACGATAGCGGCTTACGCGCCCATAGGCGCGGGGGTGCCGAACCTTAAACTTACAAACTCGATAGGCATTATGAAAGCCTACTCAAGTTGCGTCGGCGCGGGGCCCTTTACCTGCGAGTACTTCGGCGAAAAGGCGGATAAATTGCGCGAGCGCGGCGGCGAGTACGGCGCGGCGACGGGCAGACCGAGAAGGGTAGGCCCTTTCGACGTGGTTGCTTCGCGTTACGGTATACGCTGTCAGGGCGCCGACGAAATCGCGCTTACGAAGCTCGACGTGCTGGACGGCTACGAAGAAATAGAAATTTGCACGCATTATCTTTTAAACGGCAAAGTTGTGGACGAATTCCCTTTTACCGACGTGCTTGACGAGTGCAAGCCGGTGTTCGAGAAAGTTAAGGGGTGGAATTGCGATTTGTCGAAGTGCAGAAAAGCAGAGGATCTGCCCAAAGAGGCAATGGACTACATAAAGCTTCTGGAAAAGCTTTGCGGCTGCAAAATCCGCTACGTATCGGTCGGCGCGGAGCGCGACGCTTACATAAAACTTTAATATAAGAGCCGTCTGCGTTAACTAACGCAGACGGCTCCTTTTTTGTCCGTTGTTTTAAAATCCGATTTCGGAATATTTCCCCACAAGCGTCACGAATTCGCGCTTGTATTCATCGCCCGCAACGTAGGCGGAAAGGTCGCCGAGCCTGTTCGTCACGGCTTTTAACGAAGCCGTGCCTTTGAATTTCGAGTTCCTTAAAATGAGCCCGAATTCCGCCACGCAACTGATAAAATCCAGATCGGAGGCCGAGGGGGAGGAAAGGCTGATTTGCGCCGTCGCGCTTGCGTTTTTTTCGGTTGCGCCCGTTACGTCCTTGTATTTTATTTCTATGTCGGCAAGCTTGCCTTCGGCTTTGTCGGAAAGTGCAATTTCATACAGTGCGCTTACGCAGAGGTTGCTGCCCAGCTCGCCCGTGTCGGCGTCGTCGTTATTGAAATCGTCCTCGGAAATAAGCTTAGTGTCGTAACCTATAAGTCTGTATTTTTCGACCGAGTCGGTAAAAGTTACGCCCGCTTTCGCGTCCTTTGCAACCGTTTTCAGCGTACCGCCGAGCTCGTCTACAAGCACCTTGCGCGCTTCCGTCAGATTGTCGAGGTACGCGTAGTTGCCGTTTCCGCAGGTCGCGAGTGTGTTCAGCATATCGTCGCGCATGTTGCCAATGCCCACGCCGAGCACGGAAAGATATATCCCGCTCTGCGCTTTTTCCTGAATGAACTCTTTCATTTCGTCGGTTTTGCTCATCCCCACGTTGAAGTCGCCGTCGGATATAATGATAACGCGGTTGTTTCCGCCCGTTATAAAGTGCTTTTGCGCTACCGAATAAGCCCTTTTAAGTCCGTCGCCGCCGTTTGTCGAGCCGTACGCGTTGAGCTTTGAAATCGCGTTTTTTATTATTGATTTGCCGCTTTTCGAGCATTCGCCGCCGTCGAGCAAAGTTTTAACGCCGCTCGCGTAGGTTACTATCGATACGAGGTCGCCGTCGCCGAGTTCGTCGGTAAGCAGGCTAAGCCCCTGCTTTGCAAGCCCTATGCGGTTGTCGCCCGACATCGAGCCGGATACGTCGATTAAAAATACGTAGTTAGCGTTTTCGGCTTCAAGCTTGTACTCGACCGTTTTCATACCTACAAGCATAAGCTTGTTGTCGGCATTCCACGGGCAGTCGGAGAGGTAGCCCGTAACCTTCACCGCTCCGTCGTCGGGCGCGGGGTAGTCGTATCCGAAATAATTTATCATTTCTTCTATGCGCACCGAATCGCTCTCGGGCGCCGAGCCGTTTTCTATCAGGCTTCTTACCTGCGAATAGCTTGCAGTGTTTCTGTCGAGCGAGAAGTAGGAAGTGGCGTTATCCGCAACGAGCGAGTAGTCCTGTTCTATGACTTCGTCGTATTTGAAATTGCCGTCGGGCGGGAATCCGTCGGGTGGTAACATGCCGCCATCGTAATATGAGCCGCAGGCCGAAAGGCAGATACACGCCGCGGTCAGCGCGGTCAAACCGAGTAATATTTTTTTCATAATTTTCACCTCTTTGAGCGTTTTGTATAATTAAAACGATTGAAGAAATGCGTTTGTCCCGCCCGAATCGAATTATTTTACAATTAATTCCAGATATTTTTTATAAGCGTCTTCATCGGAAGAAGTTACGTTGACGTAGTATTTTGCGTTGCCGAAGCTAACATACAGCTTGTTTACGGGTTCGCCGTTTTCGGATACGGTGCGTATGAGACGGTATTCGGCGTTGCGATAAACGCCCTGTGTGCCCGAAAAGTACTCTTCGAGGGGTGAGTATACGGTGTTTAAATCGGTAAACTCAACGTAAATTTTCGCTTCGTAACGGGTCAATTCCTCGACAGAACTTACGTCCGCCGCAACAAAGGTCAGTTTTTCGTCGCTGTAAGCGGAATAGCAGTCGTTTATAATCGCGTTGTCCGCCCTCGCGAAGTGTTCTATCGGTTTGAGGGATTTGTCGAGTTTGGTTATATATTTCGCGTTTTCTGGCCTGAAATTCAAAGCTTCGTCGCCGTACGTGGATATAATTGCCGCAGGCGGCGCGTCGGGCGCGTCGGGAGAAGAAGTGAATTTCAATGTCAGGACAACCGACGTAACGAACACGATTATAAAGCTTGCCGCCACCGACGCAAACTTAACAAATCTCGGCAGAGCGGGTCTCTTCGCTTTGACGTGTTTTTTCGCGTCGTCGGTTATCCCCGACGGAAGGGAAGCGCCCTTGAAGTATTCTTCAAATTGTTTTTCGAGTTTTTCGTCTTTCATCTTACACCTTTTAAACGAATAAGGTCAGTCGTTTGTCCCGCTTTCGAGCAGATTTTTCAGTTTGCGTTCGGCACGCTCTATCGTGCGCTGCACCGAGGATTTGCCGCATTTCAGTTCGGCGGCGATTTCCCTTACTGTCATATCGAGGTAATATTTAAAATAAATAACCTTTCTTTCCTCACCGTCGAGCCCGCCCATGGCCCGTTCGAGCATTATGGCGTTTTCGCGCCGCTCGGGCGAGTAGTCGGAAGAGGAAAGGCTGTAAATTTCGTTCGTACTTACACCCGCCCGCAATTTGTTCGCTTTGACGAAGTCGAGCGCGGTATTGCGCACGATTTTCAGTAACCAGCCGTACGGGTTGCTGCCGTCGTAATACGTGCCGGCGAATCGTGCAATTTTAATAAAGCTGTCGTGAAGCACGTCCTCCGCGTTTTCCCGCCCGACGATACCTGCCGCAACGGCTAGCATTCTGCCGCCCGCAAGCGCATAAATTCCGTCAAGGCAGTCCGCATTTCCCCGTGCGACCGCAACTATCAGTCTATTGAGTTTTTTACCGTCGCTGTCCTTCATATCGCTTCTATTGTGTAATATTAATTTTTATTTGTCAACGTAAATAATTGCAAAGGCAAAAATATTTGCTTATAATAAAAGTATGAAATTTTATAAAATGCAGGGTATCGGCAACGATTATATCTATTTCGACTGTATGCGCGGCGAAATTGCCGAACCCGAAAAACTTTCGGTTAAGCTTTCAGACAGGCGCTTCGGCATAGGCGGCGACGGAATTATCCTGTTGTGCAAGTCGGACGTTGCCGACTGCAAAATGCGTATGTTCAACGCTGACGGCTCGGAGGGGAAAATGTGCGGCAACGGCATACGTTGCCTCGGCAAGCTCGCGCGGGATTTGGGCTACGTTTCGGGCGAAAGCTGCACGGTGGAAACCCTTGCTGGAGTGAAGAGGCTCTTTTTCTTTTTCGGCGGCGACGGCAAGGTAGAAAGCGTAAAGGTGGATATGGGCGCGCCGGAGCTGAACGGCAGGCTTATACCGTCGACTGTCGAGGGCGAAAGGGTCGTGGGTTATCCTTTAAAGGTCGGCGGAAAAACTTACGCGGTTACGCTTGTCAATATGGGCAATCCGCACTGCGTCGTCTTTGCCGACCCCGATTCAACCGACGTGGAAGGCGTGGGCAGGCTGTTTGAAAACAGCCCCGTTTTCCCCGACAGGGTGAATACGGAGTTTGTAAAGGTGACTGGCAGGAACTCGCTTAAAATGCGCGTGTGGGAGCGGGGAAGCGGCGAAACGTACGCCTGCGGCACGGGCGCGTGCGCCGCGGTGGTTGCCGCAGTACTGAACGGATACTGTAAGGCGGGCGAAAAAGTTACGGTAAGCCTTTTGGGCGGAGAACTTGAAATTGTCTGTACGGGCGACAGCGTGTTTATGACGGGCGCGGCGACCCTCGTATTCACGGGCGAAACGGCTGTATGACGTTTATAAAAATTTCCTGAGGTAAAATAAATTTACGGCGGCGCAATTCTTGCAATTGCGCCGCCTTTGTGTTATAATATTCAGGATTATAATTACGCGCGAGGATAAACAGTTTATGACAAAGTACATTTTCGTAACGGGCGGCGTTGTGTCCGGTTTAGGCAAGGGCATTACCGCGGCTTCACTGGGCAGACTTTTGAAATGCAGGGGGTATAAGGTTGCTTCGCAGAAGCTCGACCCCTATATCAACATCGACCCCGGCACGATGAGCCCCTTTCAGCACGGCGAAGTTTTCGTAACCGACGACGGCGCGGAAACCGACCTCGATTTAGGGCATTACGAAAGGTTTATAGACGAAAATTTAAACAAGTATTCCAACCTTACCACGGGTAAGGTATACTGGAACGTTTTAAACAAAGAGCGCAACGGCGAATACCTCGGTCAGACCGTTCAGGTTATCCCGCACGTAACCAACGAGATAAAAACCTTTATTTACAACGTGGGCAAAACCACGGGCGCGGACGTCGTAATCACCGAAATCGGCGGGACTATCGGCGATATCGAAAGTCAGCCGTTCATAGAAGCTATCCGTCAGGTCGCGCGCGAAGTCGGCAGGGATAACTCATGTTTCATTCACGTAACTCTCGTGCCCTATATTTCCGGCTCGGAAGAGTTCAAGTCCAAACCCACGCAGCACTCCGTCAAGGAATTGCAGGGCATGGGCATAAACCCCGATATCATTATGGCGCGCGTTGACGCGCCTATGCCTAAGGAAGTCAAAGAGAAGATTGCAATGTTCTGCAACGTCGAGCCCGAGTGCTGTGTCGAAAATCTTACGCTTCCCGTATTATATCAGTGCCCCATAATGCTCGAAGAGAGCAATTTTTCCGAAGTGGTGTGCAAGAGGCTTAAACTCGACCCCAGAGTTATCGACCTGACCGAGTGGAACAAAATGCTCGAAAGGATTGCCGCCCGCGACAAAACGGTAAAAATCGCGCTCTGCGGCAAATACGTTCAGCTTCACGACGCGTATCTGTCCGTTGCCGAGGCCCTGGCGCACGCAGGCTACGAAAACGCGGCTAAGGTGGAAATAAAGTGGGTCGATACCGAAACGACGACCGACAAGAATATAAAGGAAATAATGGAGGGCGTCGACGGGATTATCGTACCCGGCGGCTTCGGCAACAGAGGCACCGAGGGTATGATTGCGTGCGTAAAATACGCGCGCGAGAACAACGTGCCCTACTTCGGCATTTGCCTCGGCATGCAGACAGCGGTTATCGAATACGCTAGAAACGTCCTCGGCTTTGCCGACGCAAACTCCTCCGAATTCGACCCCCACTCCAAGCATTGCGTAATCGACCTTATGCCCGACCAGCACGGCGTCAAAATGGGCGGCACCATGCGCCTCGGCGCGTATCCCTGCACCGTTTTAGGCGATATAATGAAGCGGTCGTACGGCGAAGAGAGCGTTTCCGAACGCCATCGTCACAGATACGAGTTCAACAACGATTTCCGTAAAGAGATAGAAAAGGCGGGCATGGTAATCGCGGGTACGTCGCCCGACGGGCTGCTGGTGGAGGCGGTCGAAATCCCCGCGAACGATTTCTTTATCGGCGTGCAATTCCACCCCGAATTCAAGTCGCGCCCGCAGTCGGCGCATCCCATATTCCGCGAATTTATCGCGGCGGCGGTGAAGTATTCGAAAAATTAATAGTGCCTTCCTCTTTGGGGGAGGTGTATCACCTCATCAGTCTCTTACGCACGCTACGGGACAGCTTCCCCGAATGGGAAGCCTAAAATAATGACTATGAAATTTAATTCTCATTTCAACGATATCAACGAAAGCTATCTTTTTGCCGAAGTCGCAACGAGAACGCAGACTTACAGGGCAGCTAATCCCGAAAGCGATATAATAAAGCTGGGCATAGGCGACGTTACGCTGCCGCTTGCGCCCGCCGTGGTCGCCGCTATGCGGACCGCCGTTTCCGAAATGTCGGAAAAAGCCACTTTCAGGGGATACGGACCTTACGAGGGCTACGATTTTTTAAGGGAAAGCATTCGCGGATATTATCTGACTTTGGGCGTTGAAATCGCCGCGGACGAAATATTCGTTTCCGACGGCGCGAAGTCCGATTTGGGCAACATCCTCGATATCTTTTCCGAAAGCGGAACCTCGCTTATAACCGACCCCGTGTATCCCGTTTACGTCGATACAAACCTGATGGCGGGCAGAAAAGTTATATTCGCGGACGCAACAGAGCAAAACGGCTTTCTGCCTGCGCCCGATTACGGCGTAAAGGCGGATTTAATCTATATTTGTTCGCCGAACAATCCGACGGGCGCGGCTTATACGGTAAGCGGCTTGCAGGAGTGGGTCGATTACGCGAACAGTACGGGCGCGGTCATTTTATACGACGCCGCGTACGAAAGCTTCGTATCAGACGGCGGGCTCGCCCGCTCGATATTTCAGACCGAGGGTGCGGAAAACTGTGCAATCGAGTTCTGCTCGTTTTCCAAAACGGCGGGCTTCACGGGCACGCGTTGCGGTTACACCGTTATCCCGAAAGCGCTCGAAAGAGACGGGCTTAACGCAAACAAGCTCTGGCTGAGGCGTCAGGCGACCAAGTTCAACGGCGTGCCGTACGTCGTTCAGCGCGGCGCGGAGGCGGTGTTCTCCGCCGAGGGGCAGAAACAGATTCGCGAAAATTTAAGTTACTATAAACAAAACGCGCGTATAATCGCGGACGGGCTCGAAACTCTGGGCATAAAATATACGGGCGGTAAAAATTCGCCCTATATCTGGCTCAAATGCCCCGAAGGCGCGGATAGCTGGCAGTTTTTCGATTTGCTTTTAAACGGCGCGCAGGTCGTGGGAACACCTGGCTCGGGCTTCGGCAGAAACGGCGAGGGATATTTCCGCCTTACTGCTTTCGGCAGCCGCGAAGATACGTTGCGCGCAATGGAAAGAATAAAAAAACTTTTATCCCATTAAAGGTGTTGTATTATGGAGTATTACGAAAGGGGAGCGGGCGTACTTTGTCATATATCGTCTTTGCCCGGTAAATACGGGATAGGTTCACTCGGCGACGAGTCGTATGAGTTTGCCCGTACTCTGAAAAAATCAGGCGTTAAATACTGGCAGATTCTGCCTCTTGTACAGACGGGGTTCGGCGACAGCCCCTATCAGTCCGTCTGTTGCAATTCGGGCAATCCTTATTTTATCGACCTCGAATCTTTGAAAAGGCAGGGGCTTCTGGACGAGGAGGAGCTTCAGTCGGCCGAGATGCCCGCGGGCGACGTCGATTACGAGGAGCTTTACGAAAAACGCTATAACGTGCTTCGGCTCGCGTACGCAAGGTTTAACGTCAAGGATAAGGAATTTACAGAATTCGTCGATAAGGGCGAGTTCGACGACTACGCGCTGTTTATGTCGCTCAAAACGCGTTACGGCGGCAGCTTCGATACCTTCCCCGACGCGTACAAGTACAGAGAGGCGCTCGCGCTTCTCGAATTCCGCCGGTCGGTATACAAAAGCGATTACCTTTTCTGGCAGTTTGTGCAGTTTATATTCTTCAAGCAATGGCGCAAACTAAAAGGCTACGTAAACGCTATGGGGATAAAAATTATAGGCGACATACCGTTATACGTCGCGTACGATTCGTCCGACGTGTGGGCGCACCCCAAGTTTTTCAAGCTCAATTATGCGCTCAAACCCACTCTTGTGGCCGGGGTGCCGCCCGATTATTTTTCCGAAACGGGTCAGCTTTGGGGTAACCCTCTTTACGACTGGGAGGCGATGTCGCAGGATAATTTCGAATGGTGGATTAAACGCATACTGCACGCTTCGGAAATGTACGACATTATCCGTATAGACCACTTCCGCGGACTTGACAGGTATTACGCCATACCCGCGGGCAATGCGGACGCGGTAGAGGGAGAGTGGCTTAACGGCCCCGGTATGCGGCTATTCAACGAGGTAAAGCGCAGGCTCGGCGACATTGAGATTATCGCAGAGGATTTGGGCGTTATGGACGCGGGCGTTGCGCGGCTTCGCGAAAGGACGGGCTTCCCGGGAATGAAAATATTGCAGTTCGCATTTGACGGGAACGAGGACAACGAGTATCTGCCCTCAAACATAGAGGAAAATTCGGTAGCGTACACGGGCACGCACGATAACGATACGACGCTCGGTTTTCTCAACGGGCTTACGGACGAGGAGTTCGCGCTCTTCAAACCAGTGCTTCGCTCAGCTCTCAAAAGCACGGGAGTCGCTTATCCGTTCGTGGACCGCGCCGGCGCGGCGCTGGCATTGAACGCGTGCGCGCTCGCAAGCAAAGCGAAAATCGCCGTTCTGCCCGTGCAGGACGTAATGGGGCTCGACGGCTCCGCTCGCATGAACACTCCGTCAACCTCCGGAGATAACTGGAAGTTCAGGCTCAAAGCCTTTCCGCCGCGCAAGGATCTTGCCGTCCTGCGCAAAATGATTGCCGAGTTCAGAAGATAATGAAAACCCCCGCGGCTTAAAAGCCGCGGGGGTTCGTTTACGTTTATTTTTCGAAAATTCTCGTGCAGAGCACTGTCATATCGTCGGAAACGCATTTCGCGCGGGATTTCGCGCCCGCGAGTATTTTATCGGCGAGGTTCTGCGGGTTTAAAGGTTTCAGGTGCTGTAAAAATTCGTAGAGCTCGGTAGCGGAGGAAAAGGCGGAGGTTATGCCGTCGCTCATAAATACGACCATATCCCCGTTTTTAAGCTGCTCCGAGCAGACGGTGGGTTTAAGGTTGTCTAAAATGCCGAGCGGCAGACTCTGGCTTTCAAGCACTTTCATTTCGTTCTCGCGGATAATTACGCCCGCGGGCGAGCCGATTTTTACAAAGTCCGCCATACCTGTGTTCAGGTTTACCGCCGCTATATCTATACAAGTAAATCTTTCGTCGCGGTTGAACGACAATAGCTTGTTTATCGTTTTAAGTACCGTGCCTTCGGGCATCTCCGCGCGGTAAAACGCCTCTATAAGCGAAATGGCGGTGGCGGACACTTTCCTTGCGTATTCGCCGCTGCCCATTCCGTCGGAAAGCGCCATTAAAAAGCTGTGTTCGTTGATTTTTATTACCGAGTGCGTATCGCCCGAAACCTTTTCGCCGCTCTTTATGGCGTATGCGACGCCGAAAGCGGCGTCCAGCCTCGGCGGCGCGCCGAAAACGTAGCAGCACTTTTCGTTGTCGTAGCTGATTTTATCCTTTAAAAAATACCTGCGTTTCAGCGCGTCCGAAATTATCGCGCCCGCCGCCGCGATATCCGCTTTACCGCATATAACCGCGCTTATTTCCATATCGTCGCCGTTCACGTAAAGCTCGGGGCAGGATATTCCGTGCGCGGAAAGCTTTAATTTCAGCGTTTCTTCTATTCCAGAATATTCGCTGTAAGTTTTGCACAGCTCCACGGCGCAGTTTTTCATGACCTCCGCTACGCCGTGCGCCTGGTCGGCGAGCAGTATGCGCCCGCTTTTCGCGTTTTCGGCTTCGGTCATAAACCTGCGGTAGTCGGCAAGCAGTTTGTTCAGCCTTACCAAAACGTCGGTGGGGTTGGAGCAGTTTACGGTTATTTCCGAGGGCAGGTCGATTAAGTTGACCTTGCCTTTCATACACCCGTTGTCGATAAGCTTTTTAAAGCCCGAATAAACTTCGGTTACCGAGCATTTCTTTGCTCGCTCGCAGTTTTTACAGCATTTTTCTTTTAGCTCTTCGAGCATTCTTTCGCGCGAAACGGCGTCGTTTACATTGTCGTCGAGCGCGTTGAAAGCGCACTCGATTTCGCGGAACACCTCCGATATGCGGTAAAGCTTTTCGCCCGTGCGGCGGCGGTTTCTTTCCACGGCGGTATCGGATAACACGTTTATTACGTTAAGCTTGTTTTTTAGTTCGTAGAAATATTTGCCGGAGGGTATCGACGGGGCGAAGCAGGTGCAGAACAAAAGCAGCGCGCGGAAAACTATGAGCGCGACGGCGCAGTCGAAGCCGCCCGTAAAGTAATCGTACGCGGCGGTCAGCGCGGCGGAAATTACGCTCGGCGCGACCCTTCCCGCGCCCGCAAACAGGAGGGCGGCGGTTGAAAGCACGACGCATGCGGTAAGGTAATCCGGCGACAGCGCGGCGACTGAAGGCGGCACGGCTATTATCAGCGCGGCGATTACAGCGGCGGGGCTTTTTGTCAGCCGAACGAAAAACACGATTAGTCCCGCGGCGGCGGCAGTGTATACGAACTGCCCCGTTACGTTGTAAAACCCCGTACCGAAAACCACGAACGTGACGGCGCAGCATACGAGCTCGTCCTCTTTGAGCCTGCAACGCATAACTCTGTAAATGAGCGCGTATACCGTTTTGAAGCAGAAAAACGCAAACACCATTACCGTGACGGCAGCAATGGCTTTAAGCGCGTATTCGTTGTCGATAAACGCGAATTCGTTGGTGCCGCTCCATTTTGCAAACGCGATATACGGCGCAAGCGCAATGGCAAGGTACGCCGCGGCTTCTATGCGGATTTTCCGTTTGGTTCTGCGGTAAATAAGCGTAACAAGGCATAAAAACGCCGCCTCGAACAAGCTTAAAAGGCTGGTTATCAGGTTAAGATTTACTATCGTTGCGAGTATGTATACGGCGGGCGTCACGATCAGGTTCGTGCCGCATAAAAGCATCGCAAAGTACAGCCCCGCGGAGAGCGGCACGCCGTCTACGGCTTTGTTCATAAACGCCGTAACCGCGGCGTATAAGATATATAGGAGTACGCTTTTTACGCTTATCTTCAATTTCATAAGCTTAATTTTACAGTATAAATATATAAAAAATTTGTCTTATAACAAATAAAAATGTAAAAAATTACATAATCGCTTTTTACTTAAAAAAGTCGTCCGGGTGGCATAATAGTTGTTGTAAATAAAATAATTTACCTTATAACGATTGACTTATACGCGGCAATCGTGTAGAATTATATAGTAAAACTGGTAAATTTTCGGAGGCATAATGGAAGATAAAGAAATCGAAGAGGGCGGCATATCGCTCGGTGATATTTTCCGTACTATATTTTCGCAAAAATGGCTTGCGCTTATAATCGCCGTCGCGGTGGCGGTGATAGGCGTTGTCGGGCTGTATTTTATGAACAAACCCAAGCAGGAGTACGTGGTTTCGTTCGTTATGAAGCTTCCCGGCTCGACCGATTCGCCCGATTCGTATACTTATCCCGACGGAACGCGTTTCCACTTTACCGACCTGATGTCGGCTAAAAATCTTCAGAAGGTCAAAGCCGAAAATCAGGATTACGCCGATATCGACGTGGACAAAATGGTCAAAAACGGCGATATATCCATAAAGCGCGAAACGCTTGAAATCATCGCCGACTCGAAAATATATGAAATCAACTACACTCTTCGGATAAAAGCAAGCTATTTCCAGAGTGCGGATATTGCGCGTAATTTTATGGTTGCGCTTACGGCGCTTCCCGCGGAATATCTCAAAGAAATGGAAATCGACTACGATACCTATCTTACGGCTTCGGCAAAGGCGATAACGTACGATACGCAGCTTTCTTATTTACAAAATCAGGTAAATTATATAAGCTCGCTTTACAATACTTTCATAGGCGATTATAACGGCAGCTTCGTTGTAAAGGATGGCAAAACGCTGAGTTCATACAAGGCGGATATCGACGTATTCATTTCCAACAACAGGGCGGCTCAGCTCAAAAACGAAGCTCTTGAGAAGGGATATCTGAAAAGCGATGAAGCTCTTTCCGAGTATCAGAGCTCGAAATTCGAAAAGGAAAGAGAGCTTGAAGTCGCTCAGGGAGTTTACGACGAGCTCGTCAAGGTTTTAAAGGAAATTACTTCTTCGACGGCCATTTTCGATAATCCGCAGATAATCGAGCAGCAGAGAACTATTAAAAATCTCGAACAGCAGATAGCGGATTTGGACAGATTTATTAACGGACAGAAGCCCGACGCGGCTTTCGACGCCGCGGTAAAATCGCTTGAAAACGATATAAGAAAGTTTACCGAAGACGTTGTGGAAGTGGCTTCGATAGTTTACAGCACGGCGTCGACGGTTAGCTTTGCAAACTCCACGATAATCACGACGGAAGGCGGTATGAGCATTATGATGTCGGCGGCGGTCAGTGTTGTCGCGGCGATAGTTATAGCGGCGATAGTCGCGTATATCGTCGGTTGGAGCAAGCAGAAAAAGTCGGCGGCAGTCAAGGAAACCGCACCCGTTTACTTCGAGGCGGCGCAGGCGCAGATAGCGGCAACCGAGGATAAGCAGGAAGAAGAAAAAAAAGATGAATAAAAGCTAAAAATCATTACCGCCCGAGCCGTAAAGGTTCGGGCGGTTTTCGTTTTTTCAATCTTGACAATGGTTACGCCGTATGCTATAATTAAGTGTAATGACGGAATTCGAAAGGTTGAAAAACTTAATAAATCCACACAAGTCGCCGGATAAGCAGTTTTTTTTGGAGCTTTTGGACGGGGATAAGCAAAAAGAGTACGAAAACGAGCACGTCGCCGCCGTAATGCGTATGCTTAAAGCCGTCTATTTAAAGAAGCTCAAATTAAAAATCGACGAGGCGAAAGCCGAACGCCGCGCTTTGAAAGCCTCTCCCGAATATAACGCCGAAAGCTATAAAAAGACGCTGGAGCTGAACGCGGATATTTCCCGTCTTAAAGCGAAAATGAACTCGTTCAAACCCTTTTTCGACGAGCCGTACTTTGCGAGAATGGACCTCGAAGACTCTCGCGAGGGATATAACAGCTATTACCTCGGCAAACGCGGCGACGAGGGGCTGGAAATAGTTGACTGGCGCGCGCCGCTCGCACGCAAATATTACCAGAAAAGCCGCACGTCGTTTTCCATAAACGATTACGACTACAAGCTCGTACTGCGCCGCGCGCTGCTGACGAGAAGCGGCAAAGTGCTCGATATGAAAAACGAATATCTTTCGTTAAAGGATTACCTTACGGAAGAGGAAATCGCCGGTCGCGACGAAAGTCTTATATTCGACCCGTTTTTAAAAAGCATACTCGAATCGCGCAAGGAAAAACGCGAAATAACCGATATTATCGAAACGATTCAGGAAAAGCAGTACGAAATCATCACTCTTCCCGAACGCGCCGAATTCATAGTACAGGGCGTTGCGGGAAGCGGCAAAACCATGATAATGCTTCACCGACTTTCGTATATACTTTACAACAACGAAAGCTTGCATCCCTCCGACGTGCTCGTTATAACTCCGTCGGATTCGTTCAACGATTTTATAGACGAGCTTTCGGCGATACTCGAGCTTGAAAAAGTAAAAACGTCCACGCTCGAAAATTATTTTATAACCCTTTTAAAAAGCGTAGGTCTTGACATAGGCGGTAAAATCGACCGCACGCTCGACCTCCCGCCCGAGCTGTGCGCCTACGTGTATTCGGATAAATTCACCGCGGATATCAGAAAAAAACTTTCGAAGATTTTCGACGGGATTTACGGAATGTTTGCCGACCCGGAATGCGCGTCGGTTACGGCGTCGCTTTTAACGACGCTCGAAGGGCAAGAGGCGCAGTATGCTTTTATCAAGAACGCGAGCCTGCGCGTAAGGCGTTGCGTGCTCGGCGAAATAAAAGAGAAAAAGGACGGCGGGCTGTATTACACAAAACAGTTCAGATATATGTTCAACTGTATAGGCGACGTGGGCGAGTTCCTGCGTCTATTTTCCGACGAGAGAATGAAAGGCTACGCGTTTTTCTACCGTCAGCTGTTGTCGTTCTACAAGTCGATAAAATATTTGCGCAGATATTCCGAAAAAATCTGTCTTGCCGCCGTCGGTGATTTGAAATCGCTCGAAACGGTTGTCGACAAGGAAATACTCGATTTGAAGCGTTACCGCACCAAATCGGAAAACGGCGATACTTACACCTACTTGGACAGAATCGAAAAGCGCGAGCAGCTAAAAAAGGAAATTTCCGCCACTATCGGGCGCGTGGAAAGCATTTTAAGCGGTATGTCGGCGGTGTATGACTTTGCCGACGTTATCCGCGGTCAGGGCGATATTGTCGCGATAGGCAAGTGCGAGAGCGTGCGCGACATAGCCCGGTTTTTCTACCGCGCCACAGTAAAAAAGACAAAGATAAGATACGGGCTGAACGCAAAAAAACTGTGCGTTTTAGACCCGTTTGCGGTGTGCGTTATTTTAACGGAACTCGGCTTTCCGCTTTCGCCGAAGTATTCGTTCGTGTTTGTGGACGAGGCGCAGGATATTTCGCCCGCGGAGTACGCGGTTTTAAAAAGCGTAAACGAAAACGCTTCGTTCAATATCTTCGGCGACCTGAAACAGAATATTACGGGCTTCCGCGGTATAAACGACTGGAAGCAGCTCGGATACGATAAGTACGATTTGAACTTAAACTACCGCAACACAAACCAGATAGTGGAATACGTTGCCGAAAATCTGCGTATAGATATGCAGGCGATAGGTTTCGACGGCGACGACGTGGAAATTATATCCGCGAAAAACGTGACAGGATACCTTTCGGATAAAAACGGGCTTTGCGCCGTGATAACCTCTGAGGCGGCGCTCGATTTTTATAAGCGCAAAACATACAACGTGGTGCGCGAAACGGGCAAAATTTCAAAGACGAAAATAAATATTATGACGGTTTACGAGAGCAAGGGGCTGGAGTTTACGGCAGTCGCCGTAGCCGATAGCGATATGACCGAAAACGAAAAATATATTGCTTATACCCGCGCTTTAAAGCAACTTGCGCTGATAAGATAAAAAAATTTCGGCAATAAATAAACATAGCGTCGATTAAGCTTTGCCTATATGGCGCATATAATAAATAATTCACTTGATAAAGATTATAAAATATGGTATAATTTAACTATGGCTACTAAATCACCGAAATTACAGGAAACAATCGAACTCGAAGGCGAACTTTTAAACTTCGTGAGCTATGCGACGTACTATTGCAGACTGTCGCTCTTTACGTCGCTCAAAATTTTCAACCGTGCGGAAGAAAGCGTGCAGGAAATTGTCGTCGGCGTGAGCGGGTCGACGCCGCTCATTATGCCCGCGGAGCTTGCGATTGACGAAATCCCGCACGAAAGCAGTATGGAGCTTTCGTTGGACAACCTGTTAAACCCAAAGTACCTTGCCGAGCTCGAAAAGCCCGAAAACTGCAAGGTGGAGATTAAGGTTACGAAGGGTAAGGACGTAATCTGTTCGCTTGCAACCGACGTGCAGGCTCTTCCCATAGATTTCTGGAGCGGGCTCAACGGCAATGCGGAAATGCTTTCCGCTTTTGTCCGCCCGAAGCTTGCCGACTGCCAGAAAATTCTGGCGGAGGCGGGTTTGCAGCTTAAAACGTGGGGCTACTCGTCCGAATGGAGCGGGTATGCGGGCAACGATAAAAACTCGGTGCGCAACGCCGCGGCTTCGATTTTTTCCGCAATCCGTCACCTCAATATAGAGAGCGCGGATTGCGTCGACCTTACGGGCATAGTCTGCGCGGGTCAGATAAGCAATATATTGCAGAATAAAAAAGCGACCGCACTGGAGCTTGCGCTGTTTGCGGCTTCCTGCTTCGAGGCGGTAAAGTTAAACCCCGTGCTCGTCCTCGGCAAAAACAAGGTCGGCGTGGGCGTATGGCTGTACGAAAGCTGCTTCTCTTCGCCCATTCAGGACGATATGTCGCTGATTGAAAAATACGTTGCGGACGGTGTGAACAACCTCACGCTTTTCGACGCGGACGACTTGTTCGCGCACAAAAACGCAAGCTTTACGACAAGCTCCTCGCACTTCGCATCGTTCATAAAAAACGAAGAGTTCGATTTATGCCTCGACGTCAAGCGTTGCAGGATAGGCGGAATTTTCCCCATGCCGCTCAAAGTCAAGACACGTTCGGGGTACGAGCTTTTGGACGACAAGCAGCAGTCGTACGTGGAAAAACCGCGCGACGTAATCGACGCGGGCAAATACGATTTCGACAGGGCGGCTTCCAAGGACAAGTCGTGGCAGCGTCGCCTTCTCGATTTGTCGCTGAAAAACAACCTCCTCAATTTCAGATACAAGCGCGATTGTCTGCATATTCTTTCCTCAGACCTCGCCGCGTTCTGCGAGAAACTTGCGGGAAAGGAAAAATTCAGGCTGGGCGCGCTCGCGTCGCCTATAAAGGACGCGGCTTATTTCGGCGGAAACCTCAAAAGCATGGAGGAGCTCATTTCAATCGAAATGAAGTCGGGTTTAATCCGCACGTATTCTGGGCAGGAAGCGCTGATTGACACATCTAACACGCTCATACGTAAGGCGCGTTCCGCCGAGGAAGAAACGGGCACGAAAACTTTATACCTAGCGCTCGGCTTTTTAAGGTGGAATTCGGGTGAAAAAGAGGACAAGTTCGCGCCGCTCGTAATGCTGCCCGTAAGGCTGAAAAAGACCAAAACCGCCGGTATCTGGCTGGAAGCGGGAGACGAATACGAGGTAAACACGACCCTTCTCGAATTTTTAAAGCAGGAGTTCGGCATAGATATACGCGGCGTGGAGGGCAAAGGGCTTTCCCCGCAGGAAATTATTGCGGTATTCCGCGCAAAAACGGCGAATATGAAGGGCTGGTACGTCTACGAGGACGTTTACCTTTCGCACTTCACTTTCGCGCGGTACGCTATGTGGGCGGACGTTAAAAAGAATATAACCGAGTACAAGAAAAACCCGCTTATCGCAAGTCTGCTTTCTAACACTAACAAGCTTATGGGCAATAAGCTTTCGGGCGTGAACGAGGACGACGGCGACCCTTGCGGCGTAATTACTCCGCTGCCCTGCGACAGCACGCAGTACGCGGCGATAGCCGAATCGGCAAAGGGCACGTCTTTCGTTTTGCACGGCCCTCCGGGCACGGGCAAGAGCCAGACTATTACGAACATAATCGCAAACGCGCTGTACGGCGGCAAACGCGTGCTGTTCGTCGCTGAAAAACAAGCGGCGTTGCAGGTTGTTCAAAAAAGGCTCACCGATATAGGCATAGGCGAGTTCTGCCTCGAACTCCATTCCGGCAAATCCGCCGATAAGGGCGAAATCGTGCGCACGATAGAAAACACCCTCGCGCTGACGGGCTCGGCTGACGGCGAAAAGTTCGCGAGCACGGGCGAAAAAATAAAGAGCATGCGCAAGGCGCTGAAAGCTCCGCTCGCAGCGCTTCACAAAAAGCGCAGGCTGGGTTGCTCGGTTTACGACGGAATAATCTATTATTTACAGAACAAAAACGCGCCCGAGCTTGTAAACATCGAAAGCACTTTCTACGATTCGCTTACGAAAAGCAAACTCGAAGAGTGCGAAAAGATGCTTGTCACCGCGCAGGCGGCGGCAGAGGAGTGCGGCGGGGTATGCCGTTCGCCCTTCTCGGAAATTAACCTTACCGAATGCGACAAGTCGGTAAAAATTTCCGTGCTTTGTTCGGCGGAGGTAGTGCTTGCCGAGCTCAAGCATATCAAAAATTACCTCGGGCTTTTCCTCGACACCTTCAACCAGCGCATAAGCGCGTTTACGCTTAAAAAGCTGAAAAGTCTTATTGAAATTCTGAATTTGCTGAAGGGCGACGCCCTCGACGAGTTTTTCGAGTGCGACGAAAAGCAATTTTACAAATTCTATAACGCCAACGTAAAATACGACAGTGCGGTCAAGTACTGGTTAACCTATTTCAAAGCGTTGCCCGACGTCGGCAAGCTTGCTGACAAAATAGAGCCCGAGCTTGAAAACTGGGGCGAAAATTACCGTTCGTCGAAAGTTATTTTAACTATAATCAAACGTATCAACAAGTGCGCAGACGTGCCTTTGAAACCGAAAGAAGAGCTTGAGTGGATTAAGCGCGCTTACGAAATAGAGCGCGCAAGGGCGGGTATACTCGCAAATACCGATCTCAGCCAGAACTTTATGGGGCTCGGCGGAAGTATTAACGATAAAAAGCGCGACGACTTTTTAAAGCCCTTGTACGCGTTGCATAAAAACTGCGCGCAGGTATTTATGGACTATAACGCGGACGCTTTCAACAGCGTGTGCGCGGGCGCGGTGGGCGGACAGCTCAAACCGCTTATAACCGGGCTTATTTCCGCGGCGACTTCGTTCAGTAAAGCGTACGAAAACTTCCTTAAAACGGTAAAAGCCGACAAATCGGAAATTGCCGACGGCGACCTTTTCGAGTACTTTACGGCAAAGTGCGGCGCGCTTATCGACAATATCGATTTATTGCCCGGCTGGTGCGTATACAAGGCTACGGCAAAGGCGCTTAACGAAAACGGGCTTACGTTTATGACCGACGCAATGGAAAGCGGCAGGATAAGCGGCAAACAGATACTTTCGTCCTTCCGCAAAAACGTGTACCGTAATTTTATTCAGACCAACATCCCCGCGGACGAAGTGCTTTCGTCTTTCTCGGCGAGCGTGCAGGAAGCAAATTCGCAGGGCTTTTCGCGGCTTTTGGAAGAATTTACCGCGCTCACGCGCGAAAAATTGCGCTCCGACCTCATTTCGCGCCTGCCCGCGCAGGAAACGGAGGGGCCGCTCGCGCTCGAGCTTATGGCTTTTAACCGAAACATCAAGGGTAATCTGCGCGGACTTAATTTAAGGAATCTTTTCACCGAAATCCCCGAGCTTTTACGCGTCGTCGCGCCATGTATGCTTATGAGCCCGATAACCGTATCCCAGTATCTCCCCGCGGAGCCGGGGCTGTTCGATATCGTCATTTTCGACGAAGCGTCGCAGATGCCCACGTGCGAAGCGGTGCCGTCGCTGGCGCGCGCGAAGAGCGCGATTATTGTCGGCGACCCCAAACAGATGCCGCCCACGTCGTTTTTCACGAGCTCGGGGCAGGACGAGGACAATCCCGAAACCGAGGATTTGGAGTCGGTGCTCGACGATTGCCTCGCGCTCGGCATACCCGAAAAGCACCTTGTCTGGCATTACCGCTCCAAGCACGAAAGCCTTATCGCGTTTTCGAATATTATGTTCTATTCGAGCAGGCTCTGTACCTATCCCTCGCCCGACGCGCTTGACAGTAAAGTCAAACTCCGCCTTATCGAGGACGGCATTTACGACAGAGGCGAAACCAAGTGCAACAAAAAGGAAGCCGACGCGCTCGTTGCGGAGGTTATTAAGAGGTTGCAGGACGACAGACTTAAAAATTCAAGTATCGGCGTAGTAACTTTCAGTACGCCGCAGCAGATATATATAGAAAGGCTGCTCACAAAAAAGATTTCCGAAAAGAAGCTCGAGGACGCGGCATATGACAGGGAGGAGCCGCTGTTCATAAAAAACCTCGAAAACGTTCAGGGCGACGAAAGGGACGTTATACTGTTTTCGGTCGGCTACGGCCCCGACAAGCAGGGTAAAATTTCTTTGAACTTCGGGCCTTTGAACCAGTTCGGCGGCTGGCGCAGGCTCAACGTTGCGGTTTCGAGGGCGAGGGAAGAGATGATAGTTTTCGCGTCGATGCGCTACTCTATGATAGATTTGTCGCGCACCACCTCGCGCGGGGTTGCCGGACTTAAAGCCTTCCTCGAGTTTGCCGAAAAGGGCAGGACGAATATTTCCGTCCGCAGCGACGAAATTATTATAAACAAACAGGGTATAGGCAAGTTTATTGCGGAGGAGCTTTCCGCATACGGCTACGACTGCCGTTGCGACGTGGGCGTATCGGACTTCAAAATCGACGTTGCCGTCGTCGACCCCAAAAACAAGCATAACTTCATTTTAGCCGTGCTTTGCGACGGCTCGCAGAGTTCGTTCTCGGTGAAGGACAGAACGGTTTTGCAGGTTCAGACGTTGAAGCGCAACAACTGGAACGTGGTCAAACTGCACTCCATAAACTTCTTCAACAACCCCAAACGCGAAATTAAAAAGATAAAGGAATACCTCGACAAGCTTACCTCCGACGGCAAGCCCGTATCGCTGAATTTCAGGCGCGCTTACCGCTTTGCAAAGACGGACGTAAAACCTCAGTCGCCCGATTATATTTTGAGCGGCGCGAACGACGCCGAGGTTACGCGCGTAATAAAGGCGGTGGTCGCCGCGGAGGAGCCGCTTTCGCTGCCGTTTTTAATGAAGCGCACGCTTGCGGCGTACGGAATAAGCAAATACGGCGTCAAGCTCGAAGCAAAGCTGAACGCGCTGATAGACGCTTGCGATTTTAGCCGCGCGGAACTTTTAGGCAACACCTATATTTTCAAAGCCGATAAGTTTTCCGAGTTCGACAGATACCGCGTCGAGGACGGGGGTGTGTGCCGCACGTCGGATACGGATTTTACCCCTTACGACGTAATATCTCTTATAAAGGGATTGCTTATAAGCAAAGTCAGTATCTACGCGGAGGAGCTTATCCCGCTCGTTTTAAAGGAGCTCAGGGTGCCGCGTTCGAGCGACAAGCTCGTAGCGTTCGTATACGGCTGTATCGACGAGGGCGTAAAGCGCGGAATATTTATAAGAAGCATATCGGATAAAATATCTCTGGCATAAATTTATAAAGCCCGAACGCAAAATTTGCGTTCGGGCTTTATAAATCGTGTTTAAGTATAAAAGTAAGCTCTTCCAACTTTATGGACATTTTTTGCAAAGCGTTTAAAATATTTTGTTGTTTTTCGGTTTTGTCGATTTGAACCCAAAATTCGCAAATTTCATCGGCGTACGCTTTAGCTTGCCCTATTCGCTTTGTGTTAGGTATTTTATGTTTGCAAATGCCCTGTACCAAAGGTCTGAAACCTGCGTCGTTTTTAGTATAATACCTGTCAAAGTGCTTGCAGTTGGCGCATTTTTTATCATTGTTATTAGTAATCATATAATAATTATAGTACGCGAAACGCGTATTGTCAACGCGTTTCGCGTACTTTTATGTTAAAATGTAATTATGGATTTTAAAGAAAAGTTAAAAGAAGAACGTATAATTAATAATTTAACCCAAAAAGATTTTGCTGAACTTTTAGGTGTTTCGAAAAGTTGTTATGCGGGTTATGAGCAAGGATATAGAGAACCTGATTTTAAAACATTAGTAAAAATCTGTAATATTTTAAAAATAAGTTCTGATTATCTTTTAGGTATAGACGTTTAAACCCCGCGGGGCATGAAGTTTCACGCCCCGCGGGGTTTTATTATTTAATTAAATCCTGCATATCGTATTTGCCGTGCGGTTTGCCGACAAGCCACTTTGCCGCTTTTATCGCGCCCGCGGCAAATACCGAGCGCGAACGGGCGGAGTGGGTCAGCGTTATTATTTCGTCGTCGCCCGCAAACATAACTTCGTGTTCGCCTACGATAGTTCCGCCGCGCACGGCGTGTATGCCTATTTCGTCGCCGCGCTTTCCGCAAATTCCTTCCCGTCCGCTTACGTACGGCTTTTTATCCCCGAAAGCCGAATTTGCGCTTTCCGCAAGCATAAGCGCCGTACCCGACGGGGCGTCCGCCTTGTAGCGGTGATGTTTTTCGGTGATTTCTATATCGAAGCTTTCACCAAGTATTTTCGCCGCTTTATTTACGAGGTTAACGAGCAGATTTACTCCCAGCGAAAAATTAGCCGTCTTGAAAATCGCGATTTTTTTTGAACATTCGTCTATAAATTCAAGCTGCTCATTTGTGTAACCCGTTACGGCAAGCACCGCGGGCACTCCGTTTTTTACCGCCCAGTCAAGCTCCGGCTTCAAGGCGGCGGGGGAGGAAAAGTCGATTATCACGTCGGGCTTTTCGTCAATCTCGTCAAAGCTCTTATAAACGGGTACGCCCATATCGTGCGCGTGCAAATCCACGCCGCAGATTACTTCGGCACAGCCGTCGCCGTCTGTAAGCTTTATTAAGTTTTCGCCCATTTTGCCGCCTATGCCGCAGATTAAAATTTTTGTCATACCGTCTTTATCCCCAAGTTTTTAATAGCCTGTAATAATTTTTGTTTATTTCCCTCTTCGAGTTCGGTGAGGGGGGAGCGGGGCAGCCCCGCGTCGAAGCCTATCATATTACACGCCGCTTTGACGGGTATGGGGTTCACTTCGGTAAAACACGCGTCTATAAGCGGCAGCAACGAATCCTGAACTTCGTTCGCCTCTTTAAGCCTGCCCTGCATAACCGACGTGTAAATTTTCTTCAAAAGCGCGGGCACAATATTCGAAGCTACGGAAATAAGCCCGGCGCCGCCTATTGCAAGCATGGGCAGATTTAAAAAATCCTCGCCTGAATACAGGTCGATTTTTCCGCGTATTCTGCGCATGGTTTCCGATGCCTGCGCCATATTTCCGCTCGCTTCCTTAATGCCCGCCATATTCGGTATTCCGGCAAGCTTTTCCGCAGTTTCGGGCAAAATGTTTACACCCGTGCGCGACGGCACGTTGTAGGCGATAACGGGTATGCTCACTGCCTCGCAAATTGCTTTGTAGTATTCTAAAATACCCTTTTGAGTGCACTTATTGTAATAGGGTGTAACGGCAAGCACGCCGTCCGCGCCGAGCTTTTCGGCTTTGACCGACCAAGCCACGGCTTTTTTCGTATCGTTGCTGCCCGTGCCCGCTATCACCTTTATTCTGCCGTTTACGTGTTTTACGGCGTAATCGAGCGTCAGTTCTTTTTCCTCTTCCGTCATGGTTGCGGGTTCGCCCGTAGTGCCGAGCACGACTACCGCGTCCGCGCCGCCATCTGTCTGGAAGTCGAGCATTTTGCCAAATTCTTCAAGGTTTATTCCCTTTTCATCGAACGGTGTGATTATAGCGGTTGCTAATCCGTTGAAAAAACTTGTCACTTTATTTACCTCTTCTATATTGTAAGCGGGCGGCAGAATTTTCGTGAACTATTATATATATCCTTTTGAAGCGAGTAGCTCCGCCAGAAGCACCGCGCCGCCCGCCGCGCCGCGAAGCGTATTGTGCGAAAGCCCTATAAATTTATAATCGAATAAGCTGTCCTCGCGCAGCCGTCCCGCGCATACCGTCATGCCCAGCCCGACGTTTCTGTCAAGCCTTGCCTGAGGGCGGTCGTCCTCGTCGAAATATTTAATAAACTGACGGGGAGCGGAGGGGAGAAAGAGCTTCTGCGGCTCGCCCTCGTAATTTTTCCACGCTTCGATAATCTCGTCTTTCGTCGGCTTCGTTTCAAACGATACGAAGCAAGCCGCGGTGTGACCGTCGGATACGGGCACTCTGAGGCACTGCGCGGAAATTACGGGTGATGTTGAGGGCGCTATTTTCCCGTCGACGATTTTACCCCATATTTTAAGCGGCTCCGTTTCGCTTTTTTGTTCTTCGCCGCCTATGTAGGGGATAATGTTGTCGGTTATTTCGGGCATGGTTTCAAAGGTTTTGCCCGCGCCCGATATCGCCTGATAGGTGGTGACTGCCGCGCTTTTAATCCCGAATTTTTTCAAAGGGTGCAAAAGCGGCACGTACGATTGCAGCGAACAGTTGCTCTTTACCGCGATAAACCCGCGCTTCGTGCCCAGCCGCTTTTTCTGCGAGGCGATAACTTCGAGGTGTCCGGGGTTGATTTCGGGGATAATCATAGGCACGTCGGGCGTTTCTCTGTGCGCGGAATTGTTCGAAACAATCGGGCATTCGAGCTTAGCGTACGCATATTCGAGCTCGCGTATTTCGTCCTTATTCATATTTATCGCGCAGAAGCAGAAGTCGACGGCTTTTGCGATTTTCGCCATATCCGCTTTTGCGTCCATTACCGTCATATCCGCGAATTTGTCGGGTATGGGCTCGCTCATATGCCAACGGCGCAGCGCGTCCTTGTATTTTTTGCCCGACGACGCCGCCGAGGCGGCAAGGCACGTCACGTTAAACCACGGGTGATTATTCAAAAGCAGCAAAAACCTCTGGCCGACCATGCCCGTCGCGCCGATTACGCCTACGTTAAATTTTTTCATTGTTCTGACTCTCGTTTGTTTTTCGTTAATAATAACACATTTTCCGGCACGTTGTAAAGGATTTTTAAAAGGTTTTAATTCACCTTGACATTATGCCGGGTTTGTGGTAAATTAATAACCGTAATTATTTATCGAGGTAGTTTATGCATCCCGAACCTATATTTAAAATTTTCGGGCAGGGCGTCTATCTTTACGGCGTATGTATGGCCGTTGGCATAGTCGCTTGTTTCGGTTTTTTGTTATTCGCAATGTGGAAGCGGAAGTTCAACGAAACTTCCGCCGACTCAGTAATTTTTATCGGCATATTCGGAACGGGCTTCGGCATATTTTCGGCAATGCTCTTTCAGGCTTTTTACGACTTTATCGCCGACCCCGACGCGGGTTTTCATTTGGGCGGTATGACGTTTATCGGCGGCTTAATCGGCGGAGTTGTAAGCTTTGTCGGCGTTTGGAACCTTTATATGTACGTTGTCCGTCCGCGTACCAAAATCAAATGGCTGAACGCTGAAATGAACGCGGGGCTTACCGACGCGCTTCCGTTTATACCCATAGGCATAACGATAGCGCACGCCTTCGGCAGGTTCGGTTGCTTCTGGGCGGGCTGTTGCTACGGCAAGCATACAGACGCGTGGTTCGGGCTTCCCTGCGCCGCGGGGTACAGCGGCAACGTTATCCCTACTCAGCTTTTCGAAATGTTTTTCCTTTTTGCGCTGGGCGCGGCTATGGCGATACTGTATTTCAAATTCAAATTCAATTATAATTTCGCACTGTACGCGATAGCTTACGGTATCTGGCGCTTCATAATCGAATACTTCCGCGACGATTACAGAGGCGAATTTATCGGCACCGCGTTGTATCCCTCGCAGATTTGGAGCATTGTAATGGTGCTTGCGGGCATAGGTTACGTGTTCGTGCAGAAATATTTCTTTGCAAAGCTTATGAAGCACCCCGAGCTTACGGCAACCGAACCGAAAGCGGCGGAGGACGCGAAGGAAGAAAAGGAAGAAGCTTAAAAAATAAAAGGCTTGCCCCGTTACGGTAATTCCCATAGGGAATTTAATAAAATGCAAATAAAAAGATTTAGGCATAGCGTTAAGCTGTGCCTTTTCTGTACTTTTTTTCGTGGACGAATTAGGCTACTCGTAGCCTAGTGAGATATAGATATGTTTTATATTTCCCGCAAAATTCAATCAGTTGCGTTCTTCCATTTTTCGTGATAAAATGATTGTACGATAAACAATAATTTGGAGTTGCAAAAAGGAGAATGGCAATGAAAGACAAAGAAATGACTTTTAAAGAAAAGTTGAACGTAATGGAAAAATTCGGTCTGCAAAAAGAATGGGCGAAGTGGGAATTGAAACAGGAAAACGAATATTTTGCCGTTCTTCCCTCTTTCCGCTTTTTGAAGCCGATTAGCGACCACCTTGAATTTCATAGGGGCGGTT